>JALYTT010000123.1 GCA_030854145.1 Chloroflexota bacterium
CACACGCCCTGCGGGCTGACTGGCGAGGCAAGCCACGCCCTACGGATTCGCCCTGCAAACTCGCCGTATCATCATAATACGGAGATTGTCATGCGTTTTTCAATCATCATTCCCGTCCTGAATGAGGAGGCGGTATTGGAGCAACAACTGGCACAACTCAGCAAGCAATGCGTTGGCCACGAATGTGAACTACTGATCGTCGATGGCGGCAGCAACGATAGGACCATGGCTATAGGAAATACGTATGGGAGAGTGATCGCGGCCCCGCGCGGGCGCGCTCGCCAGATGAACGCGGGGGCCGCTTGTGCATGCGGCGATGTGCTGCTCTTTCTGCATGCCGATACATATCTGCCCGCCGATGCTTTTAGCGCCATTGAGCGGACGCTCACGGAGCCGCGCGTTGTTGGCGGCGCGTTCCGCATCTGTTTCAACTGCGAACGCTGGCCCTACCGGCTGGTGGCCTTTAGCACAAACCTGCGCTCGCGCTTACGCACCCTCTTCACCGGAGACCAGGCCTATTTCATCCGCGCCAGCAGTTTCAAAGCGGTCGGTGGCTATCCCGACCAGCCCTTGATGGAGGACCTGGAGATTATCACGCGCCTGCGCCAGATCGGCAAGGTGGTGCTGCTGCCGCAGTATGTAAGAACCTCGGCCAGGCGGCACGAACGTCACGGACTTGTGCGCACTATCTTGTTGATGTGGAGCCTGCGTATCCTCTATAAGCTTGGCACCTCGCCCGCACGATTACAACGTATGTATATGGATGTGCGGTAGGGTCAGATACAGTCCCGCTTGTAACCGGGAACTTTCCAGGAGAGAAAACGTCTACCAGAGTAGACAATAGCTGTTTACTGTGAAAAGCCGCTCCAGGAAAGAAGGGTAAGACATGTATCGCTTTTTACTTGCTCGCGCCATCAAACTGATATATGTGTTAGTGGGCAGCACATTCGTCATCTTCATCGCAGGTTATTACGCTCCTGGTGACCCCATACGGGCATTGTTTGGAGGGCATGGGGTCAATTCAGTTCTCTACCAGCAACGGAGACATATCTACGGGTTTGATCTCCCCTGGTGGCAACAGTATATCCACTATGTGATCAACTGCCTGCATGGGAACTTCGGTCTCTCCTACCATACTGTACAACAACCAGTCTGGGAGATCGTGGCTCCGGGCCTCCCTGCTTCGGGAGCACTGGCGCTGGAGGCTCTGGCCGCCAGCATGCTTATAGGGATTCCTGCCGGGATCAGCGTTGCCTTACGATCAGAGACCCGCGCAGCCAGCACCATAACCCGTGTTGTATTTCTGCTCTCTGCGCTCCCTGGTATAGTCCTCATCGTAAGTTTTCAGATGCTTATGGTCTGGCTATACAAGTGGGGAGTGCGCCCTCTGCCTATGAACGATTGGCAGGTCCATGTTGTCCCGGTGCTGCTCATTGCTATCATGGGCGGTGGGCTGTTCTATCGCCTCGCCAGAACTTCGATGCTGGAGACGCTGAAGTGCGATGACGTGCGCACAGCACGCGCGAAAGGGTTGCAGGAAAGAACCGTGCTCTTGCGGCACGCGCTGCCAGGCGCGCTCATCCCGCTACTCTCAGCGCTGGGTCCTGCGCTGGGCTTGATTGTGACCAGCGTGCTCATCACAGAATACCTGCTCCATATTCCTGGGCTGAGTGCCACTCTGCTCAATGCCATCAACTTGCGTGACTATCCCGTTGCACAGGCCATCGTCGTCATTAGCTGTTTCTTCATCGTCACCTGTACCCTGTTGAGCGATATTGTTGCTACCTTTGTTGATCCTTACGCCAGGATGCACGATGATAGAAGGAACATGCGCCCTCCTTATCGAGAGTTGAGACCGCTCTTTTGAGTAGAAAGCACTCTTTCGGCACAAATATTGCGCTACAAAATGACCCCGGCACTGGAACTTTTCCCTGCATTGACTCGTATCAATTACAAATTGCAGAGCAGGTTGCGAGAGAGGAGCGCGAATAGTATGACGATGAGCCAGCGAACCACTGTAGCGGGCGTTTTTACTGAGCGTGAGCAGGTACAGCGTGCGATACATGAACTGCAACAGGCAGGATTTCGTGACGATCAGATCGGCTTTATGGTCCGTGACGACACACCTTCCCAGGAAGAGTCGCAGGAGGCACACTCCGGTGAGGTGGAAGCAGAGACGGAGAAGCGCACAGTCACAGGAGCAGTGATTGGGAGCCTGATCGGCGCAGCGGTGATCTTCTTGATTCCTGGCCTTGGTCCCGCGCTGGCCGGTGGCATCCTGGCCGCCGGCATCGGGGCATCGGCAGGCGGCCTTCTGGGCAGGCTCACCACTATGGGGCTGCCGGAAGAGGAGGCACACTACTACCACCAGGAGCTTGAAGCCGGCCGTGTTATCGTGACAGTGCAGGCGGGAGAGCGTTCTCAGGAGGCGCTGGAGATCCTACACCACAATGGAGCATACAATGCCTACACACAAGTAACCCCGTCCGAGGCGATCACAACAGTAGCAGCCCATGATGTGATGACCTCCTCTGAAACTGCCGCTCCCAATATGCCTCAACCTGCAATGCCACCCCCGCAGGATACGCCCATTGCGCCTTCTGGGCAGGTCACAGAGCAGGCCCCGCCCCCCGGTGCCCACGCCGATCAAAACGTTTAACCTCCAAAAACGCGCTGCGAGTACCCTTCATGGGTACTCGCACGTAACCAACATGCCAATACGCTAGCTTAAGAGAGCAGCGCGCTAGAGGCAGGCGTCTGTTGCTCGCGCATCAGCCAGACATAGCCATCTTCCAGGCCAGGCTCAGTGGGGAGCGCAGAAAGTATGCCGGCCTGCGGGGCAGGCTGGCCCACGACACGGTACTGGATCGTAGCCCCCATATTGAGCGTGGAGACCACCGTGAAGTCTCCAGCCAGCTTGGAGCCACTGGTGGTCACGAGCCAGACCTTGCCGCGCGTCTCCTGGAGCATCTGGGCGATGGTGCCACGGAACAGGACCCGCCCATTACGCATAACCGCCAGGTTCTGGCATGTCTGGGCAATATCTTCGACGATGTGCGTTGAGAGCAGCACCGTGCGCTCCCCACCCAGGTCGGCGAGCAGGTTACGGAAGCGAATACGCTCTTCGGGATCAAGCCCCGCCGTCGGTTCGTCAACCACCAGCAGCCGGGGATCGTTGAGCAGCGCCTGGGCAATGCCCACCCGGCGCTTCATGCCACCTGAAAAGGTCTTGAGCCTGCGCCTGGCAACCTGTTTCAGGCTCACCATCTCCAACAACTCATCGACACGCTGCAGGCGCGCCTGGCGCTTATCCAGGCCTTTGAGAATACCGACATAATCCAGGAACTCGCGCGCCGAGAGATCGGGATACATGCCTAAGTCCTGTGGCAGATAGCCCAGGATGCGTTTGACCTCGGTCCGCCCGCGCTCCGTGGTCCCATCGTTTGCGCCAATACGCAGCATCCCGCTCGTCGGGCGTAAGATGCCCGCCAGGATGCGCATCAAGGTTGTTTTGCCCGCGCCATTCGGCCCCAGCAGCCCGAACATGCCATTGGGGATCGTCAAATCAATGCCCTGCAAGGCCTGGACGCCGCCGCGATAGACTTTGGTGAGATCGTTGATAACTATTTCCATGATGTATCTCCTATAGTGTTATGTAGATCAGATGGATGGAAAAGGATGTGCTTTGCATTCTGGGGGCGAGGGAGAAGTGCAGCTTCTCCACCGTTCAGGCGCTCCAGCGGCCAGCTATAAGCGGGCTTGCCGCCATTTCAGGAAGCGTTCGAGCACAAACATGACCAGCAGGGCGCTTCCGACGAGCAGGAGGATACTTGCTCCCGCCAGTAGAGGGGTGGCATGGATACCAGGGTCTCCATGAGGACCCGTCTCAAGCGGCCCAAGTCCATAGAAGCCAAAGGCAATATATACTCCTATTGGTGAGAGAATGGTCCGGCCAAGGTTGAACAGTTCCTTATGGAACCAGAGCGTATTCCAGAACCAGTAGCAGATGAATAAGAACTGGTAGAGCGGCACCCACATGATGGCCGGGCAGGCAATCGAGAAGGCGCTGACGAACAGCACACCGGGCAGCGCAATGACCGCAAAGGTTTCCAAAGCCAGCGGAATGACGAGTATATTGTGCGTCAGGTACAGGATGTAGCCAATCACACCGAAGTAGACCAGGAACATCGGGATCAGCGTAGCGAGCATGCTGCCCAGGTATTTCCCAAACAGGCGCACGTTCAGCGTAGCCGGCATGGTCGTAAACAGCTCATCCACTTTTGTGCGCCGGTCTCGCGGCAGGCGACCGGCGAGCAGGGCGCCAATGCACAGTGGCAGGTACGTATTCACGTTAAGCGTCCAATCGGCGATCACCGAGAGCAGCGGGTAATGCGCCAGAGTGGCCGGTAGAGTGATGTTCAGGCTATCCTGGCCCTGATTGAACTCTAAGAGCAGCAGGATAGTGATGACAATAAAGGTAATCCAGACAGTAGGACGGCGGACCTGCATACGAAATTCGTAGCGTAACGCGCCCAGCATGTAATGCAGTGTCATTCTTCGGTAGCTCCTTTCAATAATCGCTCCGTGTCGCGCAGGAGCAGCCAGTCAAGTGCCAGGAGGATCAGTGCCCCTGCCAGCAACTCGAAGCGGGTAGTCAGCCAGTAGGTAGTGAAATCCGCCGCTGGAACGTGGGTCGCCGGATAGATGATCAGGGTGGCCGGAAAAAGCAAGATCGGCCTGAGCCAGGCGATAGAGGCAAAGATCGAGACAAAGAGAATATTGAGCAGCCAGAGACCCCCAACCAGCGCTCCGCTGGCGGATCGGCTCTGTGTGAGCAACGCGAGGCAGGCGCCCATAGCGACAAACCAGAGCAGTGGCGCGAACCACAGCAGTTGCAGCGTGAGCACGCGCACGGGCTGGGGCCATACCTGCGTAAATGCAGGCGTATACAACATATTGAGCAGCAGCATGCCCACCAGCCAGAACACAGCGAGACACGTGGTCCAGCAGAAGATCAGCAGCAACCGCAGCAGGCCAGTGATATGGTACTTTCTAGGCATGGTCAGTTGTAGCTCAAGCGCGGCATCCTGTGACACGAGCGTTGCGGCCACGATGCCTGCCGCCAGGGGCAAGAACATCTCTAAACCCGCCAGCAACGCGTGGGCCGGGCTTTGCTGCAAGAAGTGTACCAGGACCGCGAACAGCCCGATCACCAGGATGACCGTGCCTGGCACAACGATCAACATTTTTCCGGCCAGTTTAAGTTCATACCGTAATCGATCAATAATCATAATAACCTCATATTACCCTTCCATATGTTCGCGCAATAATCCGGCCTGCCTCGGCGCGTACAGGAAGGCAAACAGCAGGCATAGGGTCACCAGCAGCACCTGCCACAGGGGAGGGATGTGCAGGAGCAGACCCTGGCTCCCAGAACCAATATGCAATAGTTGCACGACGTCGAGCAGCACGGTTGCCAGGCAAGAGAGCCAGGACCCGACCAGCATCGTCAACGCCAGGGTGAGCGACGAGGCCAGCAACAACGGCCCCAGCCAGAGCTGGATGCTGCCCCAGAACCCCTGACCGTAGAGCAGCGCGATCACGGCAGAGGCGCCGAGCGAGAGCAGCACATTCAAGCCGATGACCACCAGGAAACGGCAGAACATGATGCTGCGCAAGGATGTAGGCGTTGAGAGGGCAATCTCGACTCCGGCATCGTGGCGCATATCGGCGCTGAAACCGATACTCAAGGTAGAGGAGAGAATACCCGCGACAGCCAGCAGCACGACGGTAGCCATATGGTGTGGACTGGGATCAAACCACATGCTGGTACAGACAATCAGCACATAGCTCAAGAACAGGATGCAGGCCGGAACCCACCAGCGTTTCTGAAGCAGCGCAAGTTGCCTGTTGGCCACGAGCCAGAGATGATTCATGGCATGCAGCGGGGTACTTGGAGATACCACTGTGCCTGTCGCAGCCAGGCTTTGTCCATCCATACTGTGTATACCTGACCTGAGCACAGGCGCAGGCGCAGGAGCAACTGCCTGCGCTTCATAGTGGTCCAGCGCAGCCTGGGCGGACTCGCGCACCGATGCGCTTGCATCTTGCAGCGCCGCGACCAGCAGCGGCCTGGCCGCCGGCTCACCGCGCACGACCAATTCTCCCAGGACCAGCACGACCATCTCGCGCACCTGCCACTCACGATCCCGCAAAGCAATGATGAGCTGATCGAGGGGCACGCGTCCACCCAACTGCCCCAGAGCCTGCACCGCTGCCACGCGAACCAGCGGGTGTTCATCGTGCAGCATAGCGACGACAGGATCGAGCGAGAAGGACCCGCCCTGCTTCGCGAGCTGACCACAGGCCTCTAAGGCGGCGGCCCGGATCTCCCATTGTGGATGCGCGAAGGATTGGAGCAACTGCTGACTGGGCATTTCCGTCATACGCTGCACATAGATTTCCTGCTGTTCAACGCGGCTCATCAGGCCTGAAAGAAGGGAGGCTGGCACCCACACACCTGACCATTCCTCCTGATGAGGTTGCCCTGGCATCTGAGTCTGACGGATACTATCGTCAAATTCCATGTTCGAACTCCCTTCTGTCCTGCTCCTGAGCGCTCAGCATGCTTCGCAGCAGGCGTATGCCGCGATAGATCGTGGTCTTTACCGTTCCAAGAGGCTGATCGAGCAAGTCGGCTATCTCCTGATAGCTGAACTGCTCAAAGTAAAAACAGGTGACGGCGATACGGTAGCGCTCCGGGAGACTCGTCACCAGCGCCTCAAGTTCCTGCAGACGCTCCTGGTTCTCCAGCCAGACCTCCGGCTGCTCAGCCTCGCTGTCCTCAATGTCGAGCACAGAGCCATCCTGCGAGAAGGGCACCAGGTGCAGTCGAGAGCCACGCGCATGATGACCGAAGACATGCAGCGTAATTTTGTACAGCCAGGCTTGCAGCTTCAGCGTTCGCACGCGCCACGCGGGATATTTTTTAAGCGATATATAGGCATGGAAAAAGGCCTCCTGCACGATATCCTCCGCCTCCTGCGCCTGCCCCGTCAGGCGCAACGCAAAGACATACAGGCGATATTGATAGACCTCCACCACGCGCCTGAAATGCGTATGCAGGTCCACTGCCAGCAGCGCCAGGAGATCATCATCGTGTGGCTTCATGGATGCCCTTTCATAGGAAGTTTTGAGCTTGCGTAAGTACATACCAGAAAAGATCACAAAGGTTTCATCTCACAACAAAGGTTGTGTGCGCCAATTTGCGTAGGGGCTAAGGTTTACGTGGGCAACAACCTCAACATCCTTCCAATATGAGGTGTAATCTCCCAAACAGCCCAGCTTATTGACACCAGTTTTTGCTTGATCTATAATGTACCTTGCAACAAACCAAAAAGGAGGTGCATAGATGGTTTATAAAAAGCGTTATACGGTGAGGCCGTCCTATGCATCATGCTGTCGCTGACTCCTTATTGATCAGGCCCTGGCACTGATGTAAGTCTCCTCACCCAACATCCCACACAATTACACTGCATTAAGATCATAGTGTCCTGAAAAAGGGGATTTTTGTGACAGACATTCCATCAACATCTGGTTTCCTGGACATCCAGGGAGCGCCTTTGTACTACGAAGTTGCTGGCCAGGGTCCAGCTTTACTCTTAATTCATGCCGGCGTCGGCGATCTCCGTATGTGGGATCAGCAATGGGCAGCCTTTGCCCAGCAGTATCAGACGATTCGCTACGATATGCGCTCGTTTGGGAAGTCGCAGGTTCCGGCCAGACCTTTCGCAAATCATGAAGATGCGGCCGCACTTCTGCACCACATTGGCATTCACAAGGCACATGTCATCGGGGCCTCGTTTGGTGGCGCCGTGGCACTTGACTTCGCGCTCACCTATCCTGAGATGGTCGCTTCACTTATCCTGGTGGCTCCTGCTATGGGTGGTTACCCCCCCTCGGAAGATATCCAGCAGTTCGGCAGGGAAGAGAACGCCCTGGTTGCAAGTGGCGATGTAGAAGCCGCCACCGAACTGAACTTGCGTATGTGGGTCGATGGTCCGTTGCGTGCGCCAGGACAAGTAGATCCACTGATCCGCCAGAAGATCCATGATATGCAATATCATGCCTTCACTGCTTCAATTCCTGAGGGCGCAGAGGACATTGAGCTAGACCCACCAGCCGCTGAACGTCTGGCTGAACTGCATCTACCAGTCCTCATCTTCGCTGGCGATCTTGATGTCCCCCAAAAGCTTGCGCTTGCTCAGGAGATCACAACACAGGTTGCCGGTGCCCAACAAGTAATTGTGCCAGGCGCTGCTCACATGCTCAGCATGGAGCAGCCTGAACTCTTCACCGGCACAGTCCTTGCGTTCTTGAACAAACAATAGCCAGGGAGTGTAGCCAGGCTTCTATTGCCTGGCTACACTCCCTTTGGGAAGCATATATCCCTCTATGCAAAATACAGATGCGACTGACAAGACGACCGCTCCGGCGCATGAGCGACCACGCAGCCTGGGACGGAATCGGGATTTCCTGCTGCTATGGAGTGGCCAGGTCGTCTCTCTGCTGGGCACAAACATATCGGGGCTGGCGTTGCCGCTGCTGGTGCTGGCCATTACGCACTCTCCCGCACAGGCAGGCTTTATTACGGGCGTGCAGTTGGCGCCCTACCTCATCTTCAGCCTGCCAACAGGGGCGCTGATCGACCGCTGGGACCGTAAGGCGGTGATGATACGCTGCGATATCGTGCGCTGGCTGGCGCTCGGCTCGGTGCCACTGGCCTTCGCTGTGGGTCACTTGAGCCTGGTACAGTTGTATATCGTGGCCTTTGTTGAGGGTACAGCCTATGTGTTCTTCAGCCTGGCACAACTCTCCGCGCTACCGCGTGTCGTCCATGCCTCACACCTGCCCCAGGCCTACGCGCTCAGCGAGATAACGGAGTCCAGTGGCTCGCTGATTGGCCCGGCGCTGGGCGGCTTCATCATTGGCCTGGCGCGCACGACCATCGCCGGCGCGATGCTGGCCTACCTGGCGGACAGCATCTCATACCTGGCCTCAATGCTATCGCTGCGCTTCATTCGCACACCATTCCAGGCCGAACGCTCACTAGAGACGAGGCACAATCTGCGGAAGGAGATCGCTGAAGGGCTGCGCTTCCTATGGACACAGCGCAGGCTGCGCATCATGGTGCTGCTCACGATGAGCATCAACTTCCTCCAGAGTTCGATCCTGCTGGACCTCACCGTGCTGGCACGCGGCACGCTGCACATCGATGTGCCCACACTTGGCCTGATCGTGAGCGCCGGTGGCGTTGGCGGACTGCTGGGCGGCTTCGCCGCGCCCTGGCTCAAAGCACACTTGCGCTTCGGCCAGGTGATCATCGGTTCGGTACTCGTCTGGACCCTGGCAGCCCTGCTGATGGCGATCGCGCCTTCCGCGCCGCTGCTATTTCTTGGCAAGGCCTTGATGAGCGTGGTATGGCCCATCTATAGCGTCGTTCTGGTATCGTATCGCCTGTCGCTGGTACCCGATAACTTGCAAGGGAGGTTGAACAGCGCCTTCCGTTTCCTTTCTTACGGTATCGAGCCGTTGGGAGCCGCCGCCGGTGGCATACTGCTGGCGTTCGTTGGCCCACGCCCGGTGTTCTGGCTGATCACGGCGGGGCTGGCACTCTGCGCAGTGGCTGTGAGCTGCACGGAGATACGTGGCTCTTGACCTCCTAGTACAATTGGACGAAGTACCTTTGTGATCAAATATCGGTACCCAGGCCCCGATTGGAAGCATGCATGCAGCGCGGTATTCCTGTCGTGCAGACGTATGGTCTGACCGAGTCCGTGCTGGCCACATTGGAGTATCGACTGCGGGAGAGATGCCATCTCGATAGGTGTGGAGCGAAAAGGTCGTTGAGAAAGACCCCACAGATCTTAGCGATTAATCTCAATAATTAAAATCCACGCATCAATAAAAGAGGCGAGGAACACTGATCTTTTCTCTGACATGGTTTTTCAGGTTGTTCAAACAAGCAATACAGAAGAAAAAAACAGTTAAGAAACAACTTCTGTGTCGTAGCGAGCCATCAATGCAGCAAATTGTTGCGGCCCTGGAGCCACAGATGCTTGCATGAGATCACTTAAGGCTTCAAAGTACTTAATATACAGCGGAGGTGTAAATGTGGCCAGGAAACGGGCGGAATGATCTCCTGGATTTGAGAACGTATGGGGTACGCCAATTGGAACCATCACAAAACTCCCTGCACCTGCATGAATTGTCTCACCGTCAACCTTGAACTCTAATTCGCCTTCCAGGACATAAAATCCCTCTTCGTGAGCGTGATGAATGTGAGGAAATGGGCTGAGTGACTGAGGCGGAAACGTAAATTCACCCACTGCCATTGTTCCTCGTGTGCTTGTGCCATCCTCTAACACCGTGAGACGAATTGGTCCTATAGTGATGGTTCGTCTCTCGCCCGGCTTTACTATATCAGTCATCGTCGTGTCCTCGTTTCTTATAGGGGTGGTAGTTTGCTGCACCCGAACAAGGCTTTTGCTCAGCCTTCAGAGGCTGGCTTCCTTCCATCTTGCCACCATTGCTGCCATGTGCATTCCCTCATGACTCCTTTTCGGGAGGAGATGTCGAGATGTGCTCTTCCCGCCTCTTCTGCTGTCCGGCTGACTCAAATTCCAGCAGATTGCCATCGGGATCTCGCACCGTAAAGTCAAACTCTCCCCATTTTTTCTGGGTTGGGACCTTCACATGATCCATTCCGGCGTCTCGCAGTAGCTGCGCGAAGGTTTCCAGTTCACTCGGCGTTTCCAGTTCCAGATGAAAAAGGGGAGCCGAGGGCTGCTGGAGCAATCCCAAGCGTCCGGCACCTATACGAAGCATGGCAAAGTGGCCTTCTCGATGGACGATCACTTGAGCGCCGGGAAGTTTGGTATAGAACTCCAGGGAACGTTCTACATTCTGAACTCTCAGCGTCATCCCTTCCAGCGAAAGCCGATTTGGTGTCTCTTCTGACGAAAAACCCATAATGTTTTTACTACCTTCTTTTTTCTGAGGAGCTTGCTTTCTCTCGTGACACACGACCTCTCTGGTCATCTCTTCCTTCTTCTTCAATGAGTGAGGTGAAGAGTTTGATCAGAAGCGCGTGGAGAGTCGCTTGCTCCTGGCCATCAAGACCAACAAAGAACTCCTCTTGATCGAACGTATCTACCGCGTGTCGCATCTGACGTTCGACCTCTCTGCCAGATGCCGTCAGTTTCACCACATGACGCCGCCGATCCACCGGGTCCTGGGTTCGCTCAACGAACCCTCGCTTTTCGAGGAGATCGAGCAGATCCACCATATTGGCACGGTCAATGGTGAGGAGTTGTGCCAACTGTTGCTGGGAAGCCTGGTCCATCTCTTGGAGGAGAAGGAGAATGCCGTAGTGCGATGGATTGAGATTCCACCCGGTGAGAATATGTGTAAAGCGACGGCGTGCTTCGCGTCCAAGGCGACCCAGCAAGTACGCTGTATTGGTGAGTTGGTGCTCAGAGAAGGTAAGAATACGCCGTGTAGTCGTGTCACTCTGAGGAGATGACCATGGTGTCGGGTCTTGCTGGTCTCCGGTCGAATCAGCCATCGACGCATTCCTTTTCTTTCCCATGAGGAGGTCAACGCACGTGCTTTGTCCCGTCCTGGCCTTCCTTCAAAAGAGAGGACTTCCGAGGAGCACCATGCGCTTTATTGGTATATACAATTGTTGTATATACCAATAATATACAGCATAGGGGAGCGGCTGTCAAGAGACAAAGAAAGGAAACAGATTGGCGTCAAAGACCAGGGAGAATGGGGTATCCTCCACCAATCGCAATCCCAGCACCTCGCGGTAGAACACCCTGGCTTGCTCTGGCTGTGTCGTTGCAATGAAGGCAATAATATTTATTGTGAGCAAGCATTGCACGCACCTCCTCAGGAAACCCCTGCTCCATGACTCAACCTTTCTCAAATGTTTCTTGCTTCTGCCCAAAACAAAAACAGAGTCCATCAGGGGCGCGTAAGAAAAACACTCGATTGGTGTGGCCATCGTGAACATCCAGGCGAATAGGAGAAATATCAAGCTGCTTGTTTTGCAGTTCCTGGAAGAGAGCATCAACTGTGTCGACAGAGAGATAGCAACTATGGTCCTCTGGATTTCCCCCATTCTCTGCCAATCCCATCGTGACCTGATCGCGTTGCAAGAGAGCCTCCTTAAAAAGGGTGTCTTGTCGCGCAAGAATGGTAAAGCCCAGAGACTGTTTATAGTAGGAAATGGATTGTTCTATATCCCGCACTGGTAGCTGAAGAGGGTCAACGTTCCCAATGGGAAAAATGCCAAGAAACCGGCAGTGATTATTGTTCATAGCATGCCTTTCAATGATGAAAACGTTTGCTGTGTCTATCAGGGTGTGTAAACAAAGCCAACACGATCTTTCTTTGCCTGAGAAGTCATTCTATCTGCTTAAGAGTTTCTCCACTTTCCGCTGCTCATGCGCTAGATTCTCAAGCAGAGTCAGCTTTACAAGAAGCAACGAGCGTTGCGCTACAGCCGCCTACAAATGGACCGGCTCTTATACCAACCACACAGGCGCAGAGACCCCTGCTCGTGCCAAAGCTACAACCTCCACGCCTGCCATCCACCCTGGTCCCTCGCGGACGTTTGCTTGCCAGGCTCGATCGCGGACTGGAAGGCTCGCTGACGCTTATCTCGGCCCCGGCTGGATCTGGCAAAACCACGCTCGTGCGCCAGTGGATGAGCGAGCGCGACGCGAGCACCGGAGGTTCGTTTCCAGCGATAGCCTGGGTTTCACTGGATGCAGGAGACAACGACCCCATGCGCTTCTGGCGCTATGTCATCACCGCCTGCCAGACCTTTCAGATCAGTCAGGCAGCGCTGGCACTGCTGCCCACGCGGACGCAAGCCCTGGTAAAGCCGGCATTTCTCGAAACACTGCTCACGACCTTGCTCAATGACCTCGCTTCTCTGTCGAGCAAGAGTGTCCTGGTCCTGGAAGACTACCACATCCTCACCTCCCCACAACTTCATGAGAGTGTTACCTTTTTCCTGGAGCACCTGCCGGCGACGCTGCATGTCATCCTCATGTCGCGCGCTGAGCCATCGCTGCCACTCGCGAGACTGCGCGCCAGCGGAAATCTGAGCGAATTGTCGGTAGCGGACTTGCGTTTTTCGCGGCAGGAGACCGAAGCCTTCCTGCATCAGCTTACGTCGCTCCACCTCTCGGAGGTGGCGCTGCACCACCTCGATATACGCCTGCAAGGCTGGGCCGCCGGGCTACGCCTGCTCACCTTATCGCTTCAGGAACATCTCACGCAAGAAGAACCCGAACAGGCGCTTACACGCCTGGAGGGCAGGCAGCGCCCCCTGTTGGATTATTTCGTCTCTGAGGTCCTTGCGGTCCAGCCAGAGCCGCTGCAAGCCTTTCTGCTCCAGACCTGCATGCTCAGTCGTCTGAATGACTCTCTCTGCAATGCCGTCACCGGCAGACAGGATGGCGCCCTGGTGCTGGACAGCCTTGAGCGGATGAACCTCTTTCTGGAACGCCTGGACGGGCCGGGACACTGGTACCGCTACCATGCGCTCTTCGCAGAAGCGATGCAGCATATCGCGAGCCTGCGCTCCGGCGAAGAGCACCTGCACTATTCATTGCAACAGGCAAGCCACTGATATGAGCAGCATGGTATGCTGCCAGATGCCATTGAAACGGCCATCACGTCAGCGGATAGGGTGCATGTGGCTAACCTGATTGAACAGTTTATGGAGAGGCAGCGGGCCAGCCAGCCAGCACAATACATGCAGAATCCCCAGGAGTTTCATACACTGCGCCGCTGGCTGGACGCTCTGCCGATAGAGCTGATCCAGCAGCGCCCGCTTCTCTGCCTGGGTCAGGCAACCACGCTGCTCCTCGTCGCCATTCTGGAACAACGCCCATTTGCGCCGAGCGACATTGCCCGCATGGAGGAAGGGTTCCAATTAGCGCAACAGGGCTTCCGCGCGCAGGGCGACATGCTCGGGCTGGCGTCGGCGCTTATCTTACATGCAACCATCGAGCGCCATTTTGGCCACATTACAGAGGCGGCAAACGCTGTCAGGCAGGCGCTGGAGTATTTGCCAGACCAGGACGTGATGTGGAGAAGTTCCGGCCTGGGCATTCTCGGCATAGAGGAACTGTTCACAGGCCAGGTGGAGAAGGCGCTCCAGACAGCGCTGGCAGCGCACGCATTCTGTGAGCAGCTCAACTATCCGGCGATCATGCGCGCGAATACCGTACTTTTAAGCAGAGTGTATTATGAGCATGGCGAGTTACACCTGGCTGCCAGGCACTCCCGCGAGATGCTGGTTTCAGCCAGGCAGGAGCAAGATTACGATGATATCGGCGATGCGCAACTGGGGCTGGCGCAGATCTCCTATGAATGGAATGATTTAGCGGCGGCGCAGCAGCAGGCCACAGAAGCTCTTGAGATGGGGCAACGGCTCGCGAACGAGGAGGTCCAAGTCGAGGCCACACTCGTACTAGTCCGCATCAAGCAGGCGCAGGGAAAGAG
>JALYTT010000579.1 GCA_030854145.1 Chloroflexota bacterium
CAACTAGAGTGTGCAATGGGTCAATTATCCATGTCATAGATTGCCCCCTACAAAAATAAAGAATTGCCACATACGCATGCCGGGTGCCATCCCACTCCCAGGATCAGCCGTAATCATCCTTGACTTCAATGTTTGATGTGAATTCTGATACATTGTTTATCATGTAAGAAATTAGAAAAGGCTAAAGGAGCTGTATGACATTGCATGTTGAAACAGATGCGAAAATTGTGCAGGTCTCCTTTTGTGACTAAGCGAGCCTATAAACCCTTTATTGGCCACAAACGTGTCCTGCGCGAATATCCTAGCACTCGACAACTTTGGCGAAGGTAGGTGGTAGTGTCTTGTGATCGCCCCTTCTTGATCTCACGACAGACGTCTAAAAGGAAAAGCTAGCACAGCCAACAGACACTGGCCTTTCACCAAGAACCTCACTGCACATCTAGCGAGAATGGTTTCCGGTTTCAAGTATATATGAAAGTATGTTCAGTATGATAGGACATCGAGCTCTGAATAGCCTATTTTAGCTACAAGCGTAGCTAAAATAGGCCAGAAGAAGCTATAGAAAGCCTCATGGGCGCAAAAAAAACTACGACAGCAATCTTTCCTTGATGAGGTTTTCTTCAAGGGCCGCAAGGTAGCTTTCAGGAGACTTACGGAAGCGATGCATGAAAAATGTGGGAGCACCTTACGAAAAGGGCCTCATTTGTAGTGCTATGGTGTCAAGTCTATGCTGGAGGCATCTTGAGATACTTCTCGCGTTTCTTGAGAGCATCTTGACCCCCTATCTGCTATGGTACAGGAGAAGAAAGCCTTGTATTCTTGTGTGCCAGCATTTTGAGATAAGGGAAGAAACACGATAAGGGAAAAAGACCAGCTACCCTTGCAGGACGGGAAGCAGAGCGCTATACCCACAGCGCAACCGCTCATCTACGACGAAGGCGATCCTACGCTGCTCGTTCGTCCCGAGGTACGCATCAGGGATGCACCCGGAAATGAGCGCGTCCGCTTTGTGTATCCGCGCAATCCCACCTTGCGGCGGGTGCGCGGCGGCGTCCTAGAAGCGATGGCAGTAACCCAGACACCGCATGGTGCATGGGGGCGCGTCAAACGCGTGTTGATCGGTTCTCCCATTCCCACCTCACGCGCGGAATTCGAGCGGCTGACCAAATTCAAAGCTCTGGCGGTGCTCTCCTCGGACGCTATTTCGTCGGTCGCCTATGCCACTGAAGCCTGTCTTGCCACGTTGATTCTGGCGGGTGCCGGTGCCCTGGACAGGGTCCTGCCTATCAGTATCGCGATTGTGCTGCTCCTCTTCATTGTCGCTCTCTCCTATCGCCAGACGATTCCCGCCGCATCTCCCGTCAGAGGAGGAGACGTACCTGGTGGTGATCGAGTCGCCGTACCGCTCCCTCCTCCGCCCGGTGCTGGCCTCCATTGATACCCTGCGTGCGAACTATCCAGAGGATACCCTGACCGTGATCCTGCCCGAGTTCGTGGTGGCGCACCGGTGGGAGTTCCCTCTCCATAACCAGACGGCGTTCCAGGTGAAGACTGCCTTGCTCGACCGCCCCGGCATCGTTGTGACTGACATCCCGCAGCACCTGCGCCGGAAATCGCGCAAGCAAGCATAAGTAGAGACGGGACCGGAGTTATCCCCAGTCCCGTCTCTGCTCTCCATCCACTATTCATCAGAGTATGGATAGATAATCGCCGTGTGTGCGCTATTTCAGCGCGTCATCGACCTTCTTCTCTACGTCTCCGGCCTTCGACTCTACATTGCCGGCCGTCTCGCGTCCCTTGCCCTTGGCCTCGGTCTCCTTGTCACCAGTGACCTGGCCTACCTTCTTCTGAACCGTACCAGCGGCCTTATCGAGAGTGCCCTGCACTTTGTCGGTCTGGCCCTGCTGACCAAGGGTTTTTTCCTTATTCTGATCGTCTGTCATCGTTGTTTTTCCTCCTGCGAGTTGAATGATCCTCCACCTCATGTATAGAGAGGGAGAACTATCTCCACATTGAGTATCCAGAAGGGGGGTCTTATCCCCTCCTGTATAAATACGCTTTTGACCTGTCAGAAGGATACAAATTTCTCCAGGGAGTTTCATGGTGTTTCAGCTTGAGTACTTTGGGACATTCTTTCTCGCTATCTTGACAGAAACCGGTTTCTGATTTACAGTTACTTTATCGAAGCCAATAGGGGTCGTCCATTCATAAAGCAACGCTGCTCATTACATATGGTTTTCCTGTCCAGGTACTGTAAAGGAGCAAGGAAGCACCATGCACAACGCACTGACGATTCAGGATATTGCGCGTCTGGCGGGTGTCTCAAAGGCGACGGTCTCGCGGGTTCTTAATCACCATCCATCCGTCAATGCTCTCCTGCGGGAACGTGTGCAGACAATTGTGCAAGAGTATGATTTCGTTCCCAGCGTCACCGCTATTAGACTGGCAGGCGGCCACCCGCACTTAATTGGTATGCTTGCTCCTCCATTGACCTGGCCCTCTGTTCCCGAAATCATGCATGGGGTTGCGGAATATGTTGAAGCCACCAACTACGAAATTGTGTTATATAGTACGGGTTTTGAACGCAACCACTCTGATGTGCTTAACCACATTCTCAATATGAAGCTGGTCGCTGGCCTGCTCGCAATTTTTCCTGGTGAGCTTTCGCGCCATCTCATGCATCGCTTCCAGCACGGTTTCCCGCTGGTCATGATAGATGACCAGGCAGAACCGGCGGCTCTTCCCTGGATCGGAGTTGATAACAGAGCCGGTGCGTATGAAGCCACACGCCATCTGCTCGACCTTGGACACCGGCGTATTGCGCATATTTTGGGACCCCAGCATTACTACTGCGCCGTTGAACGCTATCAGGGATATTGCCAGGCCATGCAAGATGCTGGAATCTCTGTCGATCCAACGCTGCTTCTTCAAGGAGCGTTCGAGGCTGCGAGCGGGCGCCAGTGCGCTACCGTGCTCTTCTCTCGTGATAGACATGAATGGCCTACAGCGATCTTCGTTGCCAATGATCAAATGGCCTACGGGGTCTTAGAAGTCGCTGAACTGCAAGGCATCCATGTGCCAGAAGAGATCGCCGTGGTTGGCTTTGACGATAATAGCCTCTCTGCTCATATCCGGCCCGCTCTCACCACGATTCGCCAACCATTTTCCGAGATGGGCCGCAAAGCCCTCGAAGTCCTTATAACGATGATGAAGCAGAACCATTCCCTGGAGAAAAGATTGCCAAAACAATCTACGTGGCAAAAAGCCGAGCATGCCTTTGTGCCTGTTCAAGCAGGCACTTCTCTACGTATTCAGTTACCCACTCACCTGGTTGTGCGAGCATCGTGCGGTGCCCCCCGGCCTCTCTCAATTGGTTTGTAGCACTCTCTCTCCTTTCATAGAAGAAATAAAAATATGTATATTGTGCTCCTCTACTAAAATTAGAGACGGCGAGTGCCGTTGTCATATTGTCTTGTCGACATGTTGTGATGCCCTTCTGGCAGAGGCTGGCTTCCAGTTTCCGCCTTTGATACTTTTGTGTAGAGGCAAGAGGTGAGGCTTCCTTGCTTCGCCAGGTCCTCGCTAGTGAATATTGAAAAGGAGCAATTCATGCACACGTTTCCTCAAGGGGATCAGGCAACTTCTCCCCAGCCACGCCGCACCTTCAAAGCTCTTCGCGGTGTGACGTTGTTGGCACTCATCGTAGCATCGCTTGTTGCAGCCATCGGTGTTCTCTCCTCTCCAGGGATACACAAAGCTCACGCTGCCACCTGGACTCCCGTCTGGAGCGATAATTTTGATGGCGCGGCTGGCACTGGCCTCAATACCTCCAACTGGCTCTATGATACGGGAACAGGTTGGGGTACTGGGGAGATCGAGACCATGTCGAGCAGCACAGCGAATGTGCAACTGGATGGCAGTGGTCATCTAAAGATTACAGCCATCCGTGATGCCAATGGGAACTGGACATCTGGACGCGTTGAGACACAACGCGCAGATTTTGCGGCACCGGTTGGGGGTCAACTCCAGGTCAGCGCCACAATTCAGCAACCCAATGTCTCTGG
>JALYTT010000124.1 GCA_030854145.1 Chloroflexota bacterium
CTACGGGATACCCCTACTTGGAATCGGGCTTGAGATCGAAGTAGGGTGTGGGGGTATCGGTGTTGATGTTGGAGGTCAGGTGACCGGCCTGTTCACGGCCGCTTGAGGCATCATAGGCCCCGTGTTTACGCAGGATCGTGTGTGCCTTCTGGACGGAATCCGGTTGCAGGCCGCCTGCTCGTACGGTTATCAGCGTGCGACCGCTGCTGTGTTCGTGCTCGTAGTAGTCAGCCTGCTCTCCAGGCACTCCTGAAGACTCCAGGTCGAGCAGTTTAGCTGTGCTGCCGGGTTGTGTGATGCCAAGATAATCGTGCCCAAAACCCGTGCTGCGCAGTTCGTCGTAGGCCTGCTGCGCCTTTGCGTGATCCTCAAACACTCCGACAATCACGGTACTTTGTTGCTCTGCCATCTATGTTCTCCTTTATGCTATACGGTATTTCTTGCTGTCTACTTTATGACGTGTGTGAAGAAAATACGAGGTAATCTGTAGAAAAGTTGCATCGCAACTTATTCATTCGACCTTCACCTGATCTGTCCGCCGTTTGCCCAGTGGGAAGAGCAAGCGCACGCGGAGCACGCGCTCGCGCCGCCGCTCCTCGTCCAGGTTGCGCACCCTGGCTTTGAGCAGATCGTTCAGCGAGACGATGCCCAGCAATGTGCGCGGATCGCCGCGGTCAACGACCGGGAAGCGGGTCAGGTTGCTATCGGCCATGCGATACACTACCGCGCGCAGCGGCTCATCAGGGTAGGCCACAATTGGATTGTGGTGGACCAGCTCGGCGAGCGAGAGGTTCTCGTGCGCGGGACTCTGTTCGCGCTGCTGGATGAACTTCTGTAGATCGCGGCGTGTCACGACCCCGATCAAAGACTGTTCGGTATCTACTATCGGGTACAGGCGTTGCTGCTGGCCGCGCTGGTCGCGTTCGCTGTGGAGCAGGTGGGCCAGGTCTTTCTGCTGGATAGTGGAGGAGAGCGCGGCGATAGTAGTGCGCATCACCTCGCGCACAAACAGGATCTCCAACGGATCGGTGGCATACTCACGACTCAGATGATAGCCGCGCCTGCTGACCTTCTCGGTCAGGATCGAGCGGCGCATGAGGAGAACCGTGCAACCATAGGCCACGAAGACGGCGATCGTCAGCGGCAGGAGTGCATTCAGATCGTGGGTGAGTTCCAGCGAGAAGAGGATGCCTGTGAAGGGCGAGCGCATCGTGCCGCCCAGGATAGCCCCCATGCAGATAAGCTGCCAGAAGCCCAGGCCCTCGTGAGGCAGGAACAGCGAGAGTACGCCGCCCAGAGCGGCGCCCATCATCAGCAGCGGGGCCAGGACGCCGCCAGAGGTGCCTGAACCAAGGGAGGTGGCCCAGATCACAGATTTGACCAGCAGGACGCCCAGGATCACGTTCACCGCCACGTTGCCTTGCAGGAGTGACCCGATAGTATCGTAGCCTACGCCCAGGGCCTGTGGGAAGATCAGCCCACCCAGGCCAATTACCAGACCCCCGATGGCGGGCCACCACATCCAATGGATCGGCAAGTGCTGGAAGGCGTCTTCGGCTGCGTATACCGCCACCGTCAGCAGCGCCGAGAGCAGACCAGCGAGCAGGCCGGCCAGGACGCAAGCGAGCATACCATCCACGCCGATAAAAGCGGAGTGAGGTGGGGTGGGAAAGAGCGGTCCCGGCCCGATGATATAGTAGCGCACGATAGTTGCGGTCGCGCTCGCCAGGGCCACTGGTATCAGACTGCGTGGCTTCCACTCAAAGAGCAGCAGTTCGCCGGCAAGCAGGATCGCCGCGACGGGTGTTGAGAAGGTAGCCGACATGCCGGCGGCGGCCCCGGCGACCAGCAGGATCTTGCGCTCGGCGCTGGTGAGGTGGATGAACTGCGCGATCATCGAGCCAAACGCACCCCCGGTCATAATGATCGGACCCTCGGCGCCAAAGGGACCGCCGGAGCCAATGGAGATGGCCGAGGAGATCGGCTTCAGGATGGCCACTTTTGGCTCTATCTTGCTGCCGTTAATCAGGATGGCCTCGATGGCCTCGGGTATGCCGTGGCCGCGAATACGCTCGGAGCCGTAACGCGCCATCAGACCGATGACGAGTGCGCCTAGCACCGGCACGAGTACCTCGAAGATGCCCAGGTGGTTGCCGGCGGGCGACACGAGGGCTGTGCTCCAGCGCTGGAAGAAAAACAAGTTGGTAAAAAGACCGATCAATCTCAGCAAGATGAGGGCTATAAAGGCACCGAACACGCCAATGACGATGGCGATCAGAGAGATGAGGATCACACGTGGTGAAGTCGTGAAATCACCCAGTTTCCCCAGCGCCTCGTGGTTGCCCAACTGACTTATGGCTTGCAGCGCCTTCTGCCAGGCCCCGTTGTGTTGGGTCGGGGCCGGTGGAGGCGCGGTATGGGTGGTGCGTGCATCATGGTTACTTTGAGAAGCGTCGTCTCTCTTCATCATTATGGATAAGTTCCTGCCCCTTCTGTTCTCCCTGTTGGTTATGCGAACTATAAGCGCCAGTATCTGTAATCAGTGTTTCAAGAGCCTGGACGAGTGCCGGGCCGATGGATTGCAGCTCGGTACGGTGATAGAGGGCCAGTTTGCGCAGGACCTCTTCGCCAGAGGAAGTGAGGCTGACAATGACCTGGCGCTGATCGATCTCGCCGCGCCTTCGCTGCACGAGATCGCGCTCCACCAGGCGATTGATCAGCTCAACCGCGCTGTGATGCTGGATCTGCAAACGCTCAGCCAGCTCGCCGACGGTCGCCTTGTGGCCCGTTGCCAGTCCCTTGAGAGCGAGCAGCAACTGGTACTGCTGCGTCTCCAGGCCGGCCGCGTGGGCTGTCTGCTCGCTGAAGCGAAGGAAGCGGCGAATCTGGTAGCGAAATTCGGCTAGAGCGTGATAATCAATATCTGGGAAATCATCTTTCTGCTCCATGAAGCTACATCCTCCAAAATATCGTAGTGCGATATAAATAATAGCAGATTCTGGCTGGATGTGTCAATGGATGAGCGACGGAGAGGAGAGTGTCAAAACGTTGGGGGCCGGGTAGGGGCGCCGTTAACAAGCTGTCTTTTACCCACATTTTTCTATTCGAGTGAGAGTTCAGAAGCCAGGTGGACGCCTTCCAGAAGGATATGGATGTAGAGCCATCCCTTCCAGAGGGTTTTCCAGCCTGGCTCTCCGTCGCCAGCATCGTCGCGAGGTGAGCTGCTGAGGAGCAACATGGGCCAGATGCGCCACGACCTGGACCACCTCGAGGGGCAAGACCTCGTGAGCGGGCCGCTCTGGCTCGTGGCGGGCCACATCTCGGAGGCAGAGCAAGCGCACCGCTAACGGGGCCAGAAACCCCAGGAGCGTTCGCAATCCGTCGTAGGTTTGCACCTGACGCGCTTCAATCTGGCAGCCGGTTTTGAGACATTGATGGGAATCCTCCACGATCCAGCGCATCCGATACCACTCGACGCGCTCCCAGGCGTGCGCTTCACACTCGACCGCCACGGAGGTCAGCAGCAGCCATTCCAGTGCCTCCTCCCCTGGAGGCGGATCGGGTTCCCAGGTTCGGACCACGGTGACCACCAGAGGATGCTCTCCTTTGCCCGCCTCCCCATCAGGAGGCCAGAGTCGCAGCGTTCCCCACCTGATCGCCAGGATCACCTCCCGTTGTTTCCGTTTGTGATTGCCATCCAACGTGATCGTCTGCCGACCCCTCTCGGGCCACTTCCTGACTTCTTCGAAGAGATGCTGCACGGGAGCATGGTGCTCGGAGCGTTGGATGCCATGGCGCCGCGCTCCAGGGGGCAGATCCGCCTCGGCCTGATCCACCCGCAGGTCCACTCGCCGATCATGCTGCACGCGCACGAGAAAGCCGCATCCCTGGCCCAGACATTCGCGCAGGAACGCAAAGATATCACTGCCTCGGTCTCCCACATGGATGAACTCACATCCGGGGGGAGCCGCTCCGATGCGCTGGGCCTGCCGTTGCCACACCTGCGACTCTTTCTGCTTTCGCGTGTCACGCTGATGGCTGGTTTCTCCCCGAGGAGCGGGCTGACGCAAGAAGACGTCCTGCGCGGCGAGCCCCAGCACCTCTTTGCTGCTAGGATCCACCGCTAGCACGCTTTGCAGCAGATAGCCCTGATGGCTTCCCTTCCCGACGGGACCCAACCCCTGCGTTTTGGGATGGTGCGCATAGTCCACTTCCGTCATATCTTGAATCAGCAAGACCCGCTTCCTGTGCTGCATCAGGGCCGTGGTCTGTTCCAGATGCGGCGCCATCAGCCGCTCATAGCTCGTGTGCGCACTCTCCAGGAAGCGGTAGCCCGCTTTGGTGGCGGCCTGCCCTCCCCATTGGGTGGGCAACGACGCCATGGGATCTCGCGCCAACGCACTGGCTATCTTCACCGCTCGCTGCGTCCGTCGCTCATCTCCTAGCCGCACGGCTCCATACGTCATCACGGCCCATTCTGTCGCACTGCTGCTTGCCTGCATCTCCATCGTCTGCTCCCTTTTTTGTCTCTCCTCTCTTTCTTCCCTCCTATTCTACCATTTCTTCACGAGAAAAATGTGGGTAAAAGACAGGTTGACAAGCCCGCCTGTTTGCCAACCCGCGCATCTCACCGGGGAACAGGCGGGCTTGTCAACGGCGCCCCTACCCTACCAGGACCTTTTCAATGGCTCTGCAAAAAAACCTCTACCCGTGCGAAAAACGGCGCGCTTACTTATGTGTAGGCGCTGCGACGGCGGAGAAGCCGCCCCATAGTTGGAGGAAGCGTGTGCGCGGCATAATTTGCATATTCAGACCCGAAGAATCGGCGAGGTGAACGGAATTGCTGGTACCGCCTACGACCACCAGCAGGTGGCCACCGGCAAATCTCTCTGGGGGGAAGCTGATAATGACGGGTTGGCCCTTGTTGGCGATGGCGATCACCTGGTTGAGGCTGAGTTGATGACCCCAGCTTGTCTTAAAGCCAAATTGGGTCAGAGTGTGCGCAATGCCAACATCTTCCAACAGCCCCATCTGTGGCGTGATCTCACCGAGCCGCGATTCGACGTTGAGGATGTCGATTACACGATAGTGGTGTCCATAGGCGTTGACAACCACGGTCATAGCGGCCGCTGAACAGGCTGAGTAGGCCCAGGTATGGTATTGTTGCGGCGTGTTATACTGCGCGGGATCGAGTTGCGAAATGCGCATTACGTCCTGGGACGCGTGGTAGATCGCGGCTGGACCCTGGTTGCCGGAGTGTGTGACGGGTGCGCTATCAAGCAGGTAGAAAAAGCCATGATGCGGCAACGCGAAATTGAGGCCATAAAAGGCCAACATGAAAAGCGAGACAACCCCGACGATGATGATTTTGTGGTTCCACGGAAAGGTCTGGCGCGCTGGCTGGTTGGCACCTCCTCCCGGGTTCACAGCGAGGGCCATGGCGCGCTTCGGCGCGAATGGCTGGGCTGTAGTCACGTGGCCCAGGACCACATCTGTGCGCACATTTCGGGTTGTGATGGGAGTGCGAGATCCATGAGGGAGCATGGGTGAGGGAGGGGGTATGCTGGGCTTCGCTGATCTGGCTCGTTGAAATGGTCGGGCTGAAAAGAAGACGCCTGCTAAGATAATTGCTAACGTGATAGCAAGCAATGGGAGCAGGAGCAAAGTCATAATGGGCAACTCCTCAAGATCATGTTCGGCAATGCAACCAGGTTCGAGCCCCTGGCGACCGGGCTCGCGCCTGTTTCAGCAGTTCCTTTGATAGTGTACACGGGAAGTTACCGAAAAGCAAGGTGAAACAAGATGAGTTTTGCCGGATAAGCATGAGGATCGGCTTCTCACGCCCATTCAGCAAAATTCAGCCCGTACGTTGTAGGCAATTACCCCCGCTTTTTGAGCAGCCAGGCGATGATCCCACCCGCAATGGCGCTCATCCCCAGTAGCGCAATTAGCGGCAGCGCCTTGCTGTGTACCGTTTCGATCTGGAGTGCCTGCGCTTCGGGATACTCTGCCAGAGAACGGTCCGTGGGATTTTTTGAGTGTAGCGCCATGTGCAGCACCTGCGCGAGGTGGAGGGCGCGCCGCCTGGTCGTCTGGGCGATCTGCTCCTGGCAACTGAAGCCGTCGGCGATGATCAGCGTATCGGGGGCGGCGGCGCGCACGGCGGGGAGCAGCACGCGCTCGCCTGCCTTGATGGATACGTCGTAGTGCTCCTTCTCGAAGCCGAAGGAGCCGGCCATGCCGCAGCAGCCTGAATCGAGCACCTGGAAATCGAGTCCCAGGCGGGCAAGCACCGCCCACTCATCTTTCATCTTCATGATGGCCGCGTGATGGCAGTGCGCGTGTACGATGGCCTGGCCCTCAAGCTGTGGGAATTGGTATTCCGGTGCCATCTTTTCGAGAAATTCGCTCAACAGGAAGGATTGCTTGCTGAGGCGTTGGGCATCCAGATCGTTAGGAAAGAGGTTGAGCAGTTCGTCGCGGAAGACCGCCAGGCAGCTTGGCTCCAGGCCGATGATAGGCATGCCCCCGGCGATCTGCGGGCGCAACGTGTCGAGGACCTGGCGTAGCAAGCGTCCGGCAAGGTCGAGCATGCCAAAATCGTAGAGTGGGCGGCCGCAGCAGAGAGATGGCTCCGGGACCTCGACGTGATAGCCCAGCGCTTCGAGCACCTCGACGGCGGCCTGCGCGACCTGCGGGTGCAGATAGTTATTGAAGGTGTCCGGCCAGAGCAGCACGCTGGGTGCGCCCACGTTGCGCGGACCGCGCTGGCGGAACCACTGCTTGAAGGTCTGTGTGGCGAAACGGGGAACGCGGCGCTGGGGAGCAACGCCCATCGCGGCTTTGGCGATAGCGCGCAGCACCGGCGCCTGGGTGAAGAAGTTGACCACAGCGGGCGCGAGCGCGGCCAGCCGGGCCCACCAGTAGATCAGGCCCATCGAGTAGGCGGTGATTGGTCGCAGGCGGCCCTGGTAGTAGTGCGAGAGAAACTCGGCTTTGTAGGTCGCCATATCGACATTCACGGGGCATTCGGCTTTACAGCTTTTGCAGGCCAGGCAGAGGTCCAGCGCCTCGCGCACATGCTCATCGCGCCAACCGTCCTTGAGGGGATCACCCTGTAGCATTTCGAAGAGCAGGTGGGCGCGTCCACGCGTCGAGTGCTGCTCTTCCCTGGTGACCATGTAGCTGGGGCACATCGTACCGGCCTCGGTCTTGCGGCACTTGCCAACGCCGACGCAGCGCAGGGTGGCCCTGGCGAAGCTGCCGCGCTCCTCGGGGAACTTGAAATGCGTGTGCGGCTGCGGCGGCTTGTACGACGTGCCCAGGCGCAGGTTTTCATCGAGGCGATAGGGGGTCACCAGCTTGCCGGGATTCATCTTCCATGCAGGGTCCCAGATGGCCTTGAACTCGCGGAAGGCCTCGATCAGCTCGCTGCCGAACATCTTCGGCAGCAGTTCCGCGCGTGCCTGGCCATCGCCGTGCTCTCCTGAGAGCGAGCCGCCATAGCTCACCACGAGGTCCGCGGCCTCTTCCACGAAGGCGCGGTAGGCTTTGATGCCGCTGGTGGTCTGTAAGTCGAAATTGATGCGTGTATGGATGCAGCCCTGGCCGAAGTGGCCGTAGAAGTCGCCCTCGTAGTCATATTTCTCGTAGAGCATGTGCAGGTCGCGCAGGTACTTTCCGACTGTTGCGGGCGGGACCGCCGCGTCTTCCCAGCCTTCCCAGGTAAAGCCGCGCCTGGGCGTAAAGGCCGTGGCTCCCAACGCCGACTCGCGCACGTCCCAGATCTGGCGTGTCTGTCTGGGGTTCTCGAAGAGCTTCATGTGGGGGGCGTTCCTCTGGCTCTTGAGGTGCTCCAGCAGGCGCTGGGCCTGCTCCACGGCCTCCTGCAGTTCCTCGCCGCCAAACTCGACGAGCAGCCAGCCGTTGCCATCCGGCAGCAGGGGCAGGTTCTCGGCGTTCAAGCCTTTCTGCCGGTTGGCGCTGACCAGGAAGGCATCGAAACCCTCAAGAGCAATTGGGCGGTATTCCAGCAGGTCCGGCACGGCATCCCCGGCGATGTAGATGTCGGGATAGCCAAGCACGAGCAGGACGCGCGCGGGTGGGCTGTGAACGAGACGGGTGGTAGCTTCAAGGACGGTGACGCAGGTACTTTCGCTGCCAACCAGCGCGCGCGCCACATGAAAGCCGTTCTCCGGCAGCAGTTGATTGAGGTTGTAGCCTGAAACGCGGCGGGGGATCTGCGGGTAGCGCGCGCGAATCAGGTCGGCATAGGTATCCCGCAGCGCGCGCAGGCGGGCGTAGATCTCGCCGCGCCGCCCTCCGGCCTGAATAATGCCCGCAAGCTCCTCGTCGCTGGTCTGGCCGACGTGCATGCGCAGGCCATCGTAGGTCAGGATCTCCAGAGACTCGATATTGTCGTCGGTCTTGCCCGCCATCAGCGAGTGGGTGCCGCAGGAATTGTTGCCGATCATGCCACCGATGGTGCAGCGATCATGCGTCGCCGGGTCAGGGCCGAAGGTCAGGTGGTGCTGCTCGGCGGCCTGGCGCAGGTCATCAAGCACGATGCCGGGCTGGACGCGCGCCAGCCGCCGCGTGGGGTCCAGTTCGATGATGCCGCGCATATATTTCGACATATCGAGCACGACGGCGACGTTGCAGCACTGCCCGGCCAGGCTCGTGCCGCCGCCACGCGCTAAAATCGGCGCGCCATATTGCCGGCACGCGGCAACAGTCTGTACAATGTCATCCGCGTCCCTGGGGATGACTACTCCTACCGGCACCTGCCTGTAATTGGAGGCGTCTGTCGCATAGAGGGCGCGGCTGCCAGCATCGAAACGCACCTCGCCGCGAACCTGCGCGCGCAGTTCCGCCGCCAGCGCCTGTGCATCAACAGCGGCGGATCGTCTTCTGCTGGTAGAAATAGCGTTGCCGGGTATGATCTCGCTTCTCATTGATCGCTTTCCTTCCGTAGGCTGTTCGTCTCCTTACACTCATCTTGTATACCATGTGTACTCTTTGAACGTCAATTATGTGTCTGTTGATGCATTCCCTACGCTGATAGAGTGATACACTATTGCATACACTGGAAACAATTTAGATAAACGGAGGAAACAGTATGTCTCTTGATCGGGACGTAGATGATATGGATATGGATCTGCACTTGCGCCGCCGGCATATCTCGGAGGGGCAGATGCAGAAATTTGAGGGGTATATAGCGGAAATCTTTGACGCCTTTGGCATGGACCTGAACACGGCAAGCACGCGTGAGACGCCGCAGCGTTTCCTGCAGGCGCTGCTCGACTCGACCGAGGGCTACGAGGGCGACCCCAAGCTCATCAAGATCTTTGACACCGAGTGCCGGGGAGGCGCCGATTGCCGCTTAAGCCAGGTCATTGAAGGTCCTATCCCCTTTTACGCGCTCTGTGAGCATCATGCCCTGCCCTTTTACGGCCAGGCCTACGTGGGCTACATCGCGCATGAGCACATCATCGGCATCTCCAAGCTCACGCGGCTGGTGCGCCTCTTTGCCAGGCGCTTCTCAGTTCAGGAGCGTCTGGGTCAGCAGATAGCCGATGCCTTGAATGCGCAGTTGCAGCCGCACGGTGTCGCCGTCTATCTCTCGGCCCACCATCTCTGCATGGCGATGCGTGGCGTCAAGGAGACGGCCCCCTTGACGCACACCACCTTCTGGCGCGGCGAGTACGAGAACGACCCGGCCCTGCGCGCCGAATTCTTCACGATGTGCGGCGTCTCGTAGAGCGAGGCCAGACGTGGAGAAGTGCGATCACCCGTAGGGGCGCGGTTTACAAGCATTCGTTGATACAAAATCATGATCGAACCGTTCCAGGAAAGCAACGGGGTTACAGCGTATCGCCTGGTATGCCACGTGTAGGGTCACAGGGCGACCGCAAGGGATCGCCCCTACATGTCCGGTTAAGCGAACAGCGCATCAACGTTGGTGTGCTGGTACCCTGTGTCATCGTATACGTTGGTCCATGGGGGGATGGAAATGTAGGGGCGATCCCTTGCGGTCGCCCTGTGACCTTACGTGCGCTCTGGAAGGTGGCGCGATCTCGCCCTATGTTGTATCAACGAATGCGTTGACAAGCCCGCGAAGCGCCACGCGATATTGGCCTGCCAGGCGGGCTTGTCAACCTGTCTGTTACCCACATCTTTAATCGATAGGCTTCAGAGTGCTTCCCAAGCTGGTCGATGCTGAGATAGATTGATATTAGTCAATGCAATTCTCAGTTCGTCGGGTGTCAAGGGGGTTTTGCCTGCTTGAAGAGCAATCCAGCAGCCCTTTAGCAAGACTAACATGGCATCATAGCCCAGCATGATGAATGAATTTGGGCGTGTAAAGTAGTAGGGGGTGCCTTGATGCTTCCTCTGAGGGTCATAGGCGTTAACGTACTCCTGGAAAAACATAGGTTGGCTGTGCGATGGAAACAATCCCCACTCATCGGGGAAAGCTGCTGAGGCAAAGATCAGGCGATCTCAGCGGCACTCACGTTTCGTGCTCTATACTCTCTGCTGGCCCGTATTTTTAGCTCGCTGCCTGCGCGATCCGATTTTGTATCGAGGGCATAGCTTCCGTCACTGATACCGATGTCTTCTCCGTTGATTCTATAGACGCCAATCCCATTCGCTCCGACACTACCCGGTCCTGGAGAGGCGTTGGGCCCGGGAGGTGAGGGGAAGTGAATACGCATCAGGATAGTGGGAACGATGGCCACAAGCAGGACAACCAGAATGAGCAGGCTGGCAAGCAGTAGAAAAGGAGGCAGGCGTCGTCGACTTTGTGGCTGGTTTACCAGTGGGAGGGGAGGAATGGACCCCTTTTTGTTCACTGGCTGTGTAGGCGGCTGAGCTGCGGGTGCCGCTTTCGCCTGGGAAGCCGGTCTACTATTGATGATCGCCTGACGCATATCCGCAATGGTCTGGAAACGGTTTTGTGGGCTTTGCTCCATGGCCTTGAGGATAATGCGCTCGGTCGACTCAGCGATGCGAGGGTTGATCTGGCGTGGACGCTGAAACGCCTGTGGGTGGATAAACCGTGAGGGGGCATCGGGCGGGACGGTAGCGGTTAAAAGATCATATAACGTGGCTCCCAGAGCATAGATGTCGGTGCGGGCATCGCTTTGGCCCTGACCATACTGTTCCATTGGCGCATAGCCGCGAGACCCCAGAGCGTTTGTATCCTTGTGCGATGCCAGCTTGAAGATGCGCGCAATGCCGAAATCGATGAGCTTGATCTGGCCAACGTGCGTGAGCATGACATTGACAGGCTTCAGGTCGCGGAAAATGATCGCTTGAGGGCGCGTGTGCAGGTAATGCAACACATCACAGAGTTGCAACGCCCACTCCATTACTACGTGTTCGTCGAGAGGGCCACCCGTGTCCTCCTGCAATTTCGCCAGGGTTTTTCCCTGCACGAACTCCATCACGAGGTAGGCCTTATCGCTCTCTTCAAAGAAGTCGCTGACGTGAGGAAGGTTGGGATGGCTGAGTTCTACCAGCAGGTCAGCTTCGTGGCGAAAATCCTGAAGAGCTTTGAGGCGTTCAGGGATGCTCAAGCCCGCATCGCCCATTTCTTTGATGGCGACGACGCGACGCGATTGGAAGCGTTCGTCCAGAGCCTCGTAGACAGCGCCAAAGCCGCCCTTGCCTACTAACTGGATAATGCGATAGCGCCTGCCAACTACCTCACCATTATGGAGCATGCCTGTTATACGGGGTGAACCATGGAGCAGGGAATAGCCACAATGAGCACAGAATGGCTCACCCGGAGCATTGGACGTGCCACAATTTCCACAGAGGTTGTGTGGTTGTGATGCTATTTGTCCCAAAGCTTTTTTAAGGTCATACTATGATCGATAAGGAAGAAGAGAGCTAGTATAATCATAGCGCGACCATACTCCTTTAAGAAGTCTTAATAGAGAGATATAATAAGGCTATTCTATCAAATAAAGCATAGAATAGGCTACATTATGCGAAAGTTAAAATTTTGTTAACTGTATATTAACACCATAGCAAGGCAGTGATCTTACAGCGAAAGGTAGGTAGTTATGGTTCACCGTCACAATGTGCTCTATAGTGTGCTTGGCATAGTATTTCTCGTGCTCGCCGTGCTGGTGGCTGCCGGGGGACTGTTGTTTGATATATCGGTCCGCAATGCCCTGTTCATCGTGGGGGGGTTCCTCCTGGTTATCTCCTTTGCTTATTTCCATTTGAGCAACCAGGAGAGTAGGGCGACTGCCTGAACTGTGTGGATGATTGTGGTATGTCTATCCGCCTGCCAGCAGCGCGTCAGCCGCCTCCACAACCTGGCTCACGGTCACGCCTTTCAGGCAGGTGTAGCCAATGGGGCAGGTTGCATAGCCGCATGGCCGGCATGGCACCGGGTATATCAAGGCGCGGAACGGCCCCTCGCGCAGCGGCGCGTAGGCCTGGGGGTCCGCGCTGCCGAATATCGTCACGGTTGGCGTCCCCAGCGCGTAGGCGATGTGGGCGGGCCCGCTGTCGTTCGTTATCAGCACCGATAGCCGCGCAATGATGGCGCCCAGGGTTGCCAGTGGCGTGTGGCCCGCCAGGTTGAGAACGTGTTCGCCTGCCTGTTGTGCTATGAAGTCGCCCGCCGCATGCTCCTCCTGCTCGCCAAGGATGACCAGCGTGCCACTGTGCCGCCGGAGCAGTTCGGCGCTCACAGCCGCGAAGCGCTCAAGCGGCCAGCGGCGCGTTTCGTCTCGCGCCGCCGTGTGGATGCCGATGAGTGGGCCGAGGGTGCCGGCCAGCAGCGAACTGGCGGCTTTGTGGTCAGCGGGCCAGAGAGGAAACTCGCAATCTTCTCCCTGAGATGGCGCTCCCAGGAAGTCCGTCAATGCCAGGACGCGGCGCACTTCATGGCCGTGCTGTGGATAGGGCAGTGCGGCATCCAGGCGTCCTACATCGTCCGCTGAGCGTACAAAGCCGGCCGTCACGGTTGCGCCGAGCAGCAGCGTAAACGGATTGGAGTAGACACCGGACCCCTGCATCTGTATGGCGAGGTCGAAGCGCTCGGCCTGCATTGCCTGGATGCAGTCTATGGTGCGCCGCGCGTCGAAAAGCTGTTCCGCGATACCCGGAAAGCCTGGAAAGGCCACAAAGCGATCCAGGTGTGGCGAGCGTACCGCCAGGTCTCGTAGCAGAGGCAGAGTGATCATCGTGATCTCGGCTTCCGGCAGGGCCACGCGCAGCGCGCGCAAGGCCGGCGTTGCGCATAGAAAATCGCCGATGCGCGAGGCCCGCAGCACAGCCACTTTGCGGGGCGCCTCAGGCAAGCGGGAGAGTAAACCGGACAGAGAAGGATGATGCATATTGCTATGTTCCATCATGTGCGCGTTTGACCCCTACCTTTGGTAGTTTTTTCCTGGTAGACGTATCCATGAAGAGATAGACACTCATCTAATACGCACGGCGGTCAGCTTGCGTATACTTGGGAGCTAGCTTGTATAATAGCAGGAACGTACCATATCATATCATCAGGGTAAAGCGTTTCATTGTCCCGTTAGTGAAACGAGGATATGCAAAGGAGCAAACACATGAAGTTCGGTGTCTTTCTTCCCATCTCAGGCAGGGCCACGGGTCCCGAAGTGCTGATGGAGGCCGCGCGCAGTGCTGAGGCGCAGGGCTTCGACGCGGTCTGGTCGGCCGACCGGGTTGTCACGCCCTGGCAGATCAACACCTTCTATCCCTACAGCGAGAACCACGAGTTTATCGTGCCGCCGGACCGGCCTTTCCTGGACTCGTTCACCTGCCTGACCTTCCTGGCGGGCTGCACAGAGAAGATCCAGCTCGGCGTCAGCGTGCTGGTGCTGCCCTATCGCCATCCCCTGTACTGGTCGCGCGTCGCCGTCTCCATCGAGCGACTCTCCAGGGGGCGCCTGATCATGGGCATCGGCGTTGGCTGGATGGAAGAGGAGTTCGCGGCCCTGAACGTCCCCTTCAAGGATCGTGGCCGCATGACCGATGAGCAGTTGCAGATCGTCAATAGCCTGTGGACAGAGGAACACGCGAGCTTCAACGGCAAGTACTATCAATTCCAGGATATCGCCTTCTACCCCAAACCGATTCAGCAGCCGCGCATCCCTATCTGGGTGGGTGGGGAAGGTCTGGCTGCCCAGCGGCGCGCCGCGAAGTACGGCGATGCCTGGTTCCCCTATTTTGTGCAGATCACGCCGCGCGAGTTGCGCGCGAAATACGACGAAGTGCGGCGCATGGCCGCCGAATTTGGACGCGATCCCGACCAGGTGAAGCTGACAAGCTGCTACCAGGTCGAGGTTACCCGCTCCCCGGTCCCGCAGGATGAGAGCCACCTGCGCGGCACCCCCGAACAACTGGTGGAGGCGCTCCAGGCCTACCGCGATATCGGCGTCGAACACCTGGCCCTCCAATTTATGGTGCCCCGCTGGCCCGATCGCGTGGAGCAGATTGAACGCTTTGCCAAAGAGGTCATGCCCCATTTTCAAGCGTAGCCGTATCAGATGTAGGGGCGCCGTTTACAAGCCCGTCTGGCAACTAC
>JALYTT010000580.1 GCA_030854145.1 Chloroflexota bacterium
GAGCAAGATGAGCCGCTGAAACAGGTACAGAGCATGCTCATCTTCGGCCCCCAGGAAATACCCATGACCTTCCAATCAGTATAAAAGCCAGCGCCCCAACGCGAAACAAGACGGATTTCGTGTAGGGACGCCGCTTCGGCTCCTCTTTGGCTCCCCTTGCCCGCCAACAAGGCCCGCCAACAAGGCCTGCGCCCTGCTCCAAGGCCGACATCACTCTCCCCATGCAGGAGCAATGCAAGGGCGGCCACCAGGTGGTGGGACGTGTCATCATGGCTGCGAACCCCTGGGACAATTGGGGGTTCGGACCGGCCGTCCCTCCATATCAGGTCATGGATGAGCGCCATGCGCTAGCGGTCGTGGCGCTCATCCATGACCTGGATCAGGTCTTCCTGCGCGGTTCCCTTGTCCGCCTGCATGTCGCGTACCTCCCAGCGCGAAGCGCCGTGCTCGTGCCAGAAGCGCAGGGTGATGGCGCAGGGGCCGACGCGCATATGCTGTAGCTCGATATCGGGCAGCCAGTCGGGGAGCGTGGGATTGACGTAGAGACGCTTGCCAGGCGCATCCGCGCGCAGGCCGAGCATGGTGCGTACCATATGGAAGATGCTGCCGGTGGCCCAGGCCTGGGGGATATTGGCCCCGCCGGGATAGAGCACCGGGAAATCCATGTCCCCCTTCCGTTTTAAGCCCGCGAACACCTCCGGTGGCCGGTAGGCATCGAAACACTCGATGGCATCGAACATGGCGCGAATCACCTGATTGGCCTCCTTGACCAGACCATAGCGTTTGAAGCCGGCCGCGATAATGCCGTTGTCCTGCGGCCAGATGGCACCGTTCTGGTAATCGAGGGGATCGTAGGCCGGATTCTTGCTGGAAAGCGTGCGGATACCCCAGCCGCTCCACATATCCTCTTGCAACAGGCGTTGAGCGGTGCGCCTGGCCTTATCCTGGTCCGCTATGCCGCTCCACAGGACCTGGCCGGCGTTGGAGGCGATAGAGGTAATCTGCTTTTTGTCGGGATCAAGCCCGTAGGCAAAGCAGCCTTCATCCTGCATCCAGAAAGCCTCGTTAAACTTCTTCTTCAAGGTCTCAGCCTGCTCCTGCAAAGCCTTGGCGCGGGCCTCATCACCCAGGGCCTGGAAAGCCTCGGCCATGCGCGTCTTGGCATCGTAGACGTACCCTTGCAGCTCACAGAGGCCCTTGGGCTGCTTGACCTGGCTACCATCGGCGTAGACGACGGCGTTCCCCGCGTCTTTCCAGCCGATGTTCTCATACCCCAACGAGGAGAAGGTTTTGTACTCCTGGAAGCCGTCGCCATCCAGATCGCCATAGTGATCGATCCAGTTCAGGCAGTTTTCCGCCGCCTGCCGGTACTCCTTGAGCAGGTTGAGATCGCCGGTCCAGCGATAGGCTTCGGAGAGCACGATCAGGTAGAGGATGGTGGCGTCGGCGGTGCCGTAATAGGGATAAAAAGGGATCTTTTGGAAGTGGGCCAGCTCGCCGAAGCGCATCTCGTGCAGAATCTTGCCCGGCTGCGCATCCAGCCAATCGATGCGCTCTTTGGCCTGGTGCTCGGCCAGTCGTTTGAGCGCTCCACGGGCAAAACCGGGGGAGACCGCCATGTTCTGATAGGAGACGGTCAGGCTGTCGCGCCCGAAGAGCGTCACAAACCAGGGTACGCCCGCCGCCGGAACCCAGGCCTCGTCTGAGACATCCATATCATAGATGCGCAACGCACCCATGTCCATCACGGCCTGCTCATACATGCGATCCAGGCTGTGATCGGATGTAGCGACCTTCGTGCAGCGATCTTGCCAGCGCGCCTGGCGCTTATCGAAGTCGCTGCGCGGCTCGGCTGTGGGGGAGGGCGTGGCGCCCGCTTCGGTTGTGCTCTGTTGCCCGAAACTGCACGATCCTGGCTGCGGCTGCCTGATATGCTGCCCGTGTTCCAGTATCAGGTCGGCGCACATCTGCCAGGACTGGTTGTGCTCGATCTCGATCTGAAAGAAGATACGCCCATTGGCGTAGCCGATGGCGGTATCGCTGGCGATGTTTGTGACTTTATAGACGGCGGCGCGGTGAAAGTCCTGATTGTCGTAGGAGGTGCGCAACTGCCGGTTATCTTTGTCCCACACGCTTTCGGTCTGCCCGCGCTGCACGATAGCGTGTGATTTGACCTCGAAGATATCGGCGAAGTCGGAGCGGATCGACAATTCCAGCAGGAACTGGGCCTTCTTGCCACTGTAGTTGACGAATTCGAACTCTTCGTGAATGCCCTCGCTGACCATGCGGTTGACGGTCAGGCTCAGTGTGTGGGCCTTGAGGGTACCACCCTCGGTGTTGATCTCAGGATTGGTCAGATGGTAACGCGCGGCATAGAAGGTCAACTGACTGGAATTGATCACTTCCAGGGGCACGCGATTGATGTAGAGCCGGTAGAAGCTGATGAAGCGTGTATCGATAGCATAGACGCCCTCGACACTCCCCGGCATAATCTCGCCAGCCTGTGTGGTGACCATGAAGGTGCGCCCCTGGCTGATGGTGATCACCGGTGGGCCAACTTTTATTTCGACAGTCATAGATGTCTCCTTGTATGATAAGAACTCATTGATTATGTGTTCATGATCCGCGTAGGGACGATGCCGTCTCGCGTGTCCGTAGGAGCGATGGCTTGCCTCGTCCGTGTCGGGCCACCAACGTGCATCGGCTCCCCAGGCGGGCGAGGCAAGCCATCGCTCCTACGCGGATCGGGGGCCTTCTGGCAGGACGATGCGGTCGCCTTTCTGGAAGCTGAGATAGGTCCAGGCGTATTGGAGGAACACCTGCACGCGCTTCGGCAGGCTGATCAGGAACAGCAGATGCACAAACAGCCAGGTAAACCAGGCAAGGGTGCCGGTGAAGCGCAGCGGTCCTATATTGACGACGCCAAAGGCCCGGCCTACGGTCGCGAGCGTGCCTTTGTCGAAATACCGGAATGGCCGCGGGTGTGCTTTGCCGGCCACCCTGTCGGCAATGACCGAAGCTGTATATCTGCCCTCCTGGATCGACACGGGTGCCACGCCTGGCAGGTGTCTACCCTTCTGGGTCACCAGCGCTGTATCGCCGATGACAAAGATAGTGTCGTGGCCGGGTATGGTCAGATCGCGACTTGCATATGTTCCCCTGCCCTATAACCCGCCGGTATTGCGCATCAGGCCGCCATCGATGAAGTAGGTCGCGCCGGTGACGTAGGCGGCGGCATCTGAAGCCAGGTATGTTGCTAGCTTGCCGATCTCTTCCGGCTGGCCCATGCGGTGCAGCGGGATCTCGTCAAGGAGCGCATGGAACTTCTGCGGATCGGCCTTGACATCCGCGTCGATGGGGGTATCCACGGCGCCTGGCCCGATATTGTTGACGGTGATGTTGTAAGGCGCGAGTTCCAGGCAGATGGTGCGCATAAGCATACGCATGCCGCCTTTGGCGCAGCAGTATGGCACGTTCTGTGTCATGGGGAGATCCTCATGCACAGACGAGATGTTGATGATGCGTCCGGGCGTTTTGCGTTTGATCATCTCGCGCGCCGCCGCCTGGGCACAGAAAAAAGCCCCTTTCAGGTCCACGCCCAGCACGCGGTCAAACTGCTCTTCGGTGACATCCACAAACGGGCTGTGCATCTCTATACCCGCGTTGTTGACCATAATATCGAGGCGATTGAAGTGCTCGACCGCCTGCTGAATGAGGCCCAGAGCCTGCTGGTACTGTGACACGTCGGCCTGGATGACGATGGCCTTGCCGTTGTCTTTCTGGATCGTTTGCAGCACCTCGTCGGCCTTGTCTTTGGCGTGCGCGTAGTTGATGACGACGGTGGCCCCCTGCCTGGCAAATTCAATGGCGATGCCGCGGCCGATCCCGCTATCGGAGCCGGTCACGACAGCTACTTTCTGATCTAATAGACCCATGATGGCTATCCTTTCTTTCTTCACCCTTCAAAGTTCATGGCACAGTGAGATGGTCCTCTCCTGCGTAGGGATCCGGCTTGCCGCATCCGGGTGCTGTAGGGCCTCCTCCCAGC
>JALYTT010000125.1 GCA_030854145.1 Chloroflexota bacterium
TCGACGCGTTTCTTGACGGCAAGAAGACAGCAAAGACGCGGGTCTCGCGCTTCGCTGCCTTAGCTCCCGTTGAACTCGCTGGCTAAAGGGTTCGCCAACGGTATCAAAATTCGGGATGACTCATATCTTCTATCTTGCCCGGTGCTTTACAGCCCGATCTCAAACTGCCACGGATGGGCTGGCTCGTCCTCGAACTGGCCCAGCGGGTCGGCGGCGCGGACTGTCAGGGTGCGTGCCTCGGCTGATGGCAGCGGGCGGAAGCGCGCACTGCCCTGGTAGACGGCGTGATTGGGGTCGCTGGCCAGCTCCGGGCGCGCCAGCAGCATCCCGCCCTGGTCTCCGGCCCACTGCATCCCTAGATTATCGCGCATAAAGAAGATGATACGCGGCACAAAGGCGAAGCCCGCGGTCAGCGGGGGCCGAATCCAGAGATAGTGAAGCTCAAAGTGCTTCTCGTAGAACTGCAACTGGTAGATCATCAAGGTCATATCCTGCTGCTTTTGTTCCAGTTCAAGAGCCAGTGTGCGCGCCGCTATAGATGTGGCCGGCGCCGGCCTATTCGGGTCCAGTTCCAGCGGCGCCGCAATCACCACGGGCGGGCGCGAGGCCAGCTCTAAGGCTTTGGCTGAGAAAGGCTCAGAGTCATGAAGAATATCATTGCACGTTTCTAAACAAGATTCACATATATAGGCTGCTCCAGGTCCGGCTATCATACGCCGGACCTCAGGTGGGCGGCGGCCGCAAAAAGAGCAGCGAGCGAGCGACCGATCAAAGCTCATGCGTTATTTCCTCGTGGCTAGAACGTCTACGCGGAGCCGTGGACATGGAGTGCGAGGGCGGCGGCCGCCTCGTTATACAGGCCCAGGCGTTCAAGCATTGCGGCGTGGGCCATCCATTCCAGCGTGTCATCTACTGGTGCCAGCAGCATTGATGCAGGCTCCAACAACTCAGAGGGCGTAGACCCGTTCATCATTTCACCCGTCAGGGTCACCGCTTCGGATACCTGACTTTCCCTATCGAACTTCCGCTGTAACGCTAACGTGATCAGATGATCGGCGAAATGAGGGTTTTTAGGCAAGAGCGAACCATGCAGGTAGGTACCATAGGCATTGCGGTAGATCGCGCCCTCGGCGTGATCCTCTGAATTGTTGCCATGGCCCTTAAGCACCTTCCCTAATGGTTTGGCCGTGCCCAGATAGGTCCGTCCTCCATGATTCTCGAACCCCACCAGCGTGCTGCCATTCCAACTGATGACCACGTTTCCGATGCAGCGTGGTACGCGCGTCCCTTTATGGATCGTCCAGGCATCGAAGACGCCCAGCCCTTTCATATCGGGACCCTCAGCCGGACGGTAGTAGTGAGCAAGCAACTGGTAGCCACCACAGACAGCCAGGACAGGCATATCATCTTCGATAGCGGCCCACAACCCGATGCCTTTGGTTTCATACAGGTCCTGCGCCACCGGCGCCTGCTCCTTATCTTGTCCCCCGCCGATAAACAACATATCATACTCATCGGGAGCCAGGGCATCGCCGATGCCCAGACCGACCATGCGCAATTCGACGCCGCGCATCTGGCAGCGCCTGCGCAGGGTCAGGATATTACCCCGGTCCCCATACAGGTTCAACTGGTCAGGATATAAGTGCCCCAGTGTGAGCGTCATGCCCATTGGCCTGCTTCCGTTCATCTCTCACGCCCTTTCCCAGTAATGCGCTGCCAGGCCACGGCGCTCCATCTCACGATGTATTTCTAGCAAGCCTGTATACGTTGGTACGATGAACAAAGTTTCACCGGCCGGCGTCTGAGCGAGCGCCGCATCCAGCGCGGCGGCTATACCATACGCTGGTGATCCCGATCCCGGTGCCCCGGCATGCTCATCCTGTCCGACTGGCTGCTCCAGCTCCGTTTGTGGCTTGCGGCTTGACTTGCGCCGCGCTCGCGCATCGTTCGCGGCCTCTTTCCTGAGTGAGCGCAGCGGCGCCGGCGGGACGATGGTCACATCTTGCTGATCAATGCCCGCGTACTTCATGCGCAGCCCGAGATCCAGGGCGCGCGTCCCCCCGATCACCAGGCTGGCGATATGCCCCGCCGCCCGCTCAAAGTCCACATCCCAGATCCAGGAGATATCTTTGCCATCGGCGGTATTGTCGTTCAGGACAAAGAGCACATGGCGCGGCACCTCCTCGGTGAAGAGGGTGCGCAATACCTCGTTGAAGCCGGTAGGATTTTTGGCCAGTAGCAGGCGCACGTTGCGTCCAGCGATCTGCACGCGTTCGCCGCGTCCGAAGACGGGCTTGAACTGCTCGATGCCCATGACGATCGGGTCCCAGCTTATGTCCAGGGCCTGGGCCGCGGTGATCGCTGCCAGGGCGTTATAGACGTTGTAGAGGCCCGGTAGCGGGATGATGACCTCGCCCTGCTGCGTCGGGGTCTCGACCTGGATATGCGTGCGATCAAAGCTGTCGGTGCGTATATGTACGACACGCACTGTTGGACTCGGCCGTGTCAGATCACAATGTGAGCAGCGGTAATGGCCCATATGGCTGTAGAAGCGCAGGGTATAGATATATTCGCCGCCACAGCGCGGGCAGGTGCGTGTATCAATGACCTGGTGGCGCTCCGGCGCGGTATTCTGCGCGGTGAGATCGAGCTGGGGGTCGTCTATGCCGAAGTATAGCACCGGGCCTGCGAACGCCTCGCCCAGATTGGCAATGGTGGGATCGTCGGCATTGAGGACCAGCGTCGTGCTGCTCGGCAGCGTCTTTATGGCCTGGCGCCAGCGCGACGAGACGCTGTCAACCTCGCCATAACGATCAAGCTGGTCGCGAAAGAGATTGGTAAACACGGCGACGCGCGGCGGCGCAACCTTCACGACCTGGGGGACGACCGCCTCGTCAAGCTCAAAGACCGAGATCGCGCGGCCCGAGCGTCGCAGCATCCCATTCGGGTGCGCGCGCATTACCAGCATGCCGGCCACGCCGCGCATCAGGTTGGAGCCTTCGCGGTTATGCCACACGCGCAGCCCGGCATCTTGCAGGATCGAAGCAATGAAGCCGCTGGTGGTCGTCTTCCCATTGGTGCCAGTCACCACCACGTTGCCGTGCTCCAACTGCGTCGCCAGGTGCTCCACAATGTCGGGATACAGGCGCTGCGCAACCAGCCCCACGACGCTGGTCCCGCCACCCAACCGCAGGCGGCGACTGATCGCCCCAGCCGCGCGCCCTGCGAAGACCGCTACACCTGCGCGTACCGAACCTCGCCTCTGCTTGCTGCGGCGCTGGCCCCCAGCCCCCGGACGGGTGACGGCACGTTTTGGGCGGCTTGCCCTGCCCTTGCGTGCCCCTCTCTCTCGTGAGAGAAGCTGAGATGGCTTCTGTTCTCGCATGCTATTCCTCCGAACCAGCGCTTGGTACTGTCGATTTCCTACTTGCAGCATAGCATGCTCACGCGAGCGGGTCAAGATTACCTGACCCGTGTGTCTTCCTCGCATCCGTAGGGGCTATGGCTGTTGGAAGATATTCATCCTCTCTCTTGTTATCCGTGTTGGGTGGTGTGCTATGTAGTAGATAGAGGGCAATATATTGGTATCCCCTCTTGTCAACGTGTGCTATTCTATGCTGTGTGGTAAATTGCTCACAGAGAGTATTCAGGTAGCAGAGATCAAGAGATCAGGTATGGGTTGATTGATGGCAAAAAAACTGGTAATAGTTGAGTCGCCGGCCAAGGCCAGGACGATTGAAAAATTTCTCGGACGCGACTTTGAAGTGCGTGCCTCGATGGGGCACATCATTGACCTGCCCAAAAAGGGCCTTGGCGTCAATACACGCAAAGACTTCGCGCCAAAGTACGAGATTATTGAGAAGAAAGACAAGCTGATAGACGAACTCAGAGCCGCCTCCCGGCGTGCTGACGAGGTCTACCTGGCCCCGGACCCTGATCGCGAGGGTGAATTCATCGCCTGGTCCCTGAAACACACACTGGACCTGAAGAATCCCCACCGCGCCGTCTTCAATGAGATTACCAAGAAGGCGGTGCAGGATGCGATCAAGAAGCCGCGCGAGATTGATGAGGACCTCTTCAACGCGCAGCAGGCGCGCCGGGTGCTTGACCGTCTGGTGGGCTATAAAATCAGCCCGCTGCTCTGGCGGCGCATTCAATCCGGCACCAGCGCCGGTCGCGTGCAATCGGTGGCCCTGCGCTTGATCTGTGATCGCGAGAGCGAGGTGCGCGCCTTTGTGCCCGAAGAATACTGGAGTATCATCGCGCTACTCAGCAGGCACGGTCAGAAAGAGCGCTTCGAGGCCAGCCTGATTACGCGCTTGAAGGATATGGCCGCCTTCAACCGCGAAGAGGACAGCCCCGATGCCGAAGAGCAGGCCGCAAACGCTGGAAACGAGGCCCAGAACGGCCCGAAGAAGCCACAGGCGGAGAAGAAACGCATCAAAATCTCTTCTAAAGAAGAGGCCGATGCCATCCTGGCCGACCTGCGCGGCGCGACGTATACCGTTATGAAGGTACTCGAGAAAGAGCTGCGCCGGCAGCCGCTACCACCCTACACGACCAGTACCATGCAGCAGGATGCCTCCGTGCGCATCTACTTCAAGCCCAAGAAGACCATGAGCCTGGCGCAGCAACTGTACGAAGGCATCGAGATGGGCGCGCGCGGTCACCAGGGACTGATTACCTATATGCGTACCGACTCGACGCGTGTCTCCGACGAGGCGCGGGCCATGGTCAAGAGCTACATCGCCCAGGAGCACGGCCAGGCCTACGTGGGAGCGGGCCGCATGGGCAAGGCGAAGGCCACGACCCAGGACGCTCACGAGGCTATTCGTCCCACCGATGTTTCCCTGACTCCCGCTATCGTCAAGGGCTATCTCTCAGCCGACCAGTACAAGCTATACAACCTGATCTGGCGACGCTTCGTGGCGAGCTTTATGACTCCTGCCGTCTTTGATACCGTGCGCGCTGATATCACGGCGGCGCAGTATGTGTTCCGCGCTACCGGGTCCAACCTCAAGTTTCCTGGCTTCTACGCGGTGTGGCCGCGTGAGGAAGACGAGAAACAACTGCCGGCTCTCAAGGCCGACGAGGTACTCGATCTGCATGACTTAAAGCCTGACCAGCACTTTACGCAGCCCCCGCCGCGTTTCACGGAGGCCAGCCTGATTAAAGAGCTGGAGGAGCGCGGCATCGGGCGCCCAAGCACCTATGTGCCTATCATCAGCACTATCCAGGACCGGGGCTACGTTGAACAGGAGCAGCGCCGCTTTATGCCCACCTGGCTCGGCGAGACGGTCAACGAGATGATGAACAAGCACTTCCCCAATATCGTGGACGTGAGCTTTACCGCCGACATGGAGCGCAAACTGGATAATGTCGAGGAGGGGCGCCAGTCGTGGACCGCGTTCCTCAGCGGCTTCTACGACGATTTCAAGGTGACTATGGCCAAGGCCGAGGCGGAGATGGACCGCGTGCAGAAGCCAGTCGAGGAGATGGACGAGTTGTGTCCGGAGTGTGGACGCCACCTGGTGATTCGCAACGGGCGTTTTGGCCGCTTTATCTCCTGCTCCGGTTTCCCTGAGTGCCGCTATGGCCGCTCGTTCGTAAATAAAACGGGGGCCTTATGTCCGCAGTGCCACGGTGATCTCGTGGAGCGCAAGACCAAACAGAAGAAACGCATCTTCTATGGCTGCAACAACTACCCAACCTGCAACTTCGCGATGTGGGAGCGCCCGGTGCCCGACCTCTGCCCGAATTGTGGTGGGTTGATGGCTATCCCACGCTTTGGGAAGACCCCGGTCTGCTACGCGGAGGTCATCGTTCCGCAGCGCAACGCCGAGGAGAAGAAGCCCAAGCAGGGTGAAACAGCGCCGCGCCGCACCCCGCGCAAGCCAGGTGCTTCCAGCAGTGATGAGACAGGCGCGTCGACACAGGCGAAACCCAAAAGTACCGCGCGTACCTCGACTGCGAGAAAGAGAACTGCGGTGGTGGAAGACGAGGAAGCGGCGAACCAGGAGGTACCATCTCGAACGCGTGCTGCCACCACCACGCGCAAATCTACCCGTGCCAGCACAGCAAAGAAGGCGTCCACCCGTGTGACAGCAGGCAGGAAGACCACCGCTCGTGCCACCACGAAGAAGACCGCTGGTACGAAGAAGGCCGCAAGTCGAGCGAAGACGATACAATAGGTTTGACGCGCTGAAAACGCATGAAAGGCTAGGCAGCGTGGACAGGAATCGTTTGTGATATAATCTACAGATAATGAATCGCACTCGCGCGATAAAAAGCTCTGCTGTTTTTCAGGGAGGATTTCATGCCGCATGCGGTAACACTGATCCCCGGTGATGGTACCGGGCCAGAGATTACGAAGGCTACACGCCGCGTGCTTGAAGCGACTGGCGTCGAATTTTGCTGGGAAGTGCATCAAGCGGGACTGGAAGTGTTGGAGAAGCAAGGCACGATCTTGCCAGACGAGGTGATCGAGTCTATCAAACGCACAAAGGTGGCTTTAAAAGGGCCTATCACCACCCCTATCGGGAAGGGTGCTCGCAGCGCGAATGTGGCCCTGCGCAAGAAGCTCGACCTCTACGCGAATCTCCGGCCCGCGAAAACCTACCAGGGGTTGCGTTCACGCTATGAGAATATCGACTTGATCATTGTGCGCGAGAATACCGAAGATTTGTACGCCGGCATCGAATTTCAGCGTGGCACCCCTGAGCAGGCGGAGATCCTCGAAACCATTGCCCGCACCACCGGCATACACCTGGATAAAGAGTCGGCGCTCACCATCAAGTTTATCTCTGTCGCTGCGAGTCGCCGGATAGTCAAATTCGCATTCGAGTATGCGCGCGAGCACGGCCGCCGCAAGGTCACGGCCATCCATAAGGCCAATATCATGAAGTTTTCCGATGGCCTCTTTCTCGCAACCGCCCAAGAGGTAGCCAAAGAGTACTCCGGCATCCAGTTTGAGGATCGCATTGTCGACAACATCTGCATGCAACTGGTGCAGAAGCCTGAGCTATACGATGTGCTTGTGCTGCCGAACCTGTACGGCGATATCGTCTCCGACCTGTCGGCGGGCCTGATTGGCGGGCTGGGTGTCGCGCCAGGCGCGAATATCGGCAGCCAGTACGCCGTCTTCGAGCCTGTTCACGGAAGCGCGCCCAAGTATGCCGGGCAGAACAAGGTCAACCCCATGGCCATGATGTTCTCAGGCGTGCTCATGCTGCGCCACCTGGGCGAGAAGGATGCCGCCAACCGCCTGGAGAAGGCCATCTCCCAGGTCATCGCCGAGGGCAAGAGCGTCACCTACGACCTGAAACCCCGCCCCGATGATCCCACCTCCGTCGGTACCTCGCAGGTTGCCGATGCGGTGATCGAGAAGATGCAGAAGCTGTAGACCCAATTAATAGCTAGTTATTGAGGGTCGGTCCTAAAGCGTAATGCTATTGCCCAGCGCTATTCTACATCGATATACTCCTGGAACCATTGCTCCTCGCCTGTTTTTGGGTCGAAGCTAAACAACCGGGGCGGGGGTCCACCCTCAGGTGTGAGAACGATAGGTTTGTTCAGTAACTGACCAATTGTGCGTAGAAACACGAGCAGACGGGAGATCTGTTGACCCGCAGTATCACCCTGAAAGTCACGTGGATCAAGATCAAAATCGATCTGCTCTTCTGAGAAAAAGAAGCAATTCAGTGCTAGATGCTCTTTATCAATATGTACCACCGTAGAGTGTTCTATCCCGATAGCAAAGATCGTTTCAATGCTTTCTGGAAGTGGCATTGGTTGGTTTCCGACGGCAAATTCAAAAGCATATGCGCCTGAGTGCAGAAATGTCAGGAGCTTTTGCCAGTCCTGCTTATCGGTTTCGAAAACATAAATATCGCGGAAACTCCCATCGACGGAAAAGGCTTTTTTGGAGTTGACAAGTGGATCATCATTCATCGTGGGCCTCCCTGCTCATTGCTGCGTTTATCTTCAGAACATACCACAAAAAGGTCACCCTCGCCTACATAGGAGTAAGGGGGTACTACAAGGGTTTGTAGCACTCCTCTTTCTTCATGAAAGTACTTTTTTGCTACTATGGCCTGCCTACTTCCGAGGTCTCAGTTCTGTCGAGGTGAGGCGATCAGGCCCCGCGAATTTGTTGTTGAAAACAGTGTTTTCTGTTATACTGTTCACTTATAATGCTTGCAAGGTTGGAAGAAGCTTGCTCCGTTCTATAAGCTCGCCGGTTTTTGGGAAGGACCGGTGAGGTTCCGTCATGTGAGATGCTTTGTTTAGCAGGGAGACCGCTCGGCAGACGGAATTGTTATGAAAGGAATCAGAACAGCGCAAGGAGTTTATCATGTCACTGCGGACAGGCCAGGTTTCTTTCCGCGTTCCCAAGAAATCCAACGCCGCCTCCAATATTATCGCTCGCCAGGATCGTATTCCTGTCTGGTCGCTATCTTACCTTCTCATAGGCATCGTTGGTACTGGTTTCCTTTTCACTTTTTTTGACATCGGAGACATCAACGTCTCTTTCGTCCAGACCTGCATGCAAATTGTGCCCGGATGTCACGCTCAGACGGCCAGCCATTATATCGGCCTGCCGGTGCTCGCAAACCTGGTTGGTTATATGCTGGGCGCGCTTATCCTCAGTCCCCTGGCCGATCGTTTTGGCAGAAGAGATTTGCTGGTCATCACTATGGTGATTACGGGTCTGGGTTCGCTATACACGACCTTTGTGGGAGATTACACGGGTTTTATCATTGCGCGCACGATTACCGGAATTGGCGTCGGAGCGGATCTCGCGCTTGTCAGTACCTATATCAACGAGGTTTCGCCCAATCGGGGCCGCGCCAAATACACTGCGCTTATTTTTGCCATGGGCACCGTCGGCTCCTCGCTGGGGATCTGGCTAGGTCTCTACCTGACCACGCCTGCGACCGCTTTTCCCCTGGGCCTGCCTATCGCGCTCGCCAGTCCCAACTTTCAGATAGGCTGGCGCATAATGTATGGCATAGGCGCCTTGCTGTCTATTTGTGGCCTGGTCTTGCGTTTTGAATTGCCAGAATCACCGCGCTGGCTGGTCTCTCGTGGTCGACTGGTTGAGGCGGATCGGGTAGTCAGGAAGATGGAGCAATACGCGCTCACACGTATTCCTGAACTGCCGCCCATTAGCTCAGAGCTACCTGTGCATACCGTGGGGGACAGCGCTGGCTATAGCGGAGTTTTTGGAAATCCACTCTATTTGAAGCGCACAATCGTGTTCATAGTGATCTGGCTGGTTGGCTATATCACTGTATACTCTCTGGCTGCTGGCACCACTGTGTTGCTGACAGCTCTGGGCTATTCGCTGGCCGAAGCTGGCATAATCGCCGCCTTTGGCACGGTGGGGGGCATTTTGTGCGCGCTCATCGCGTATACCCTGGGCGAGCGTTTAGAGAGAAAATACTGGTTGGCAATTTCCGCGTTGCTGACTTTGCTTGCCGGGATCACCATTGCGCTTAGTGGTAGCTCTCATATTGGTTTGACTATCGTTGGAGCGATCGTGATGTCTCTAGGCGCGGACCTCTGGCTTCCCATAACTCTTGCCTGGACGACGGAAATCTATCCGACGCGCGCGCGCGCCTCTGGTTTTGCCCTGGTGGATGGAGTTGGGCATGTGGGAGGCGGCATTGGCCTGACACTCATTGCATCAGTGGCGGTGGCGCGGGGTCCATTGGGAACCTTCCTCCTGATGGGCAGTTTTATGGTGATGGCGGCTTTTCTTGCTCAGTTTGGCCCGGCTACCAGGGGCAAACGCCTGGATGAAGTTTCACCGTAGGCAACTTCTTTGTCTAATCTGACCATACTTCTCGTATGACAAGAAAGGAAGTATCGCTATGCTTTGTCCAAGATGTGGGCTTGAAAATGGTTTGTCACAAGGGAAATGTGCGCGTTGCGGCTTCGAATTGACCGGGAAACTGGCTGATATCTCTTCCAGGGGTGTAACATCTATAGCTTCGCGGACGGCATTTCCGGCCGGGGATCTGCCCATGCGTGGCGATGACTTGCATGATGGGCGCTACCGTTTGCTGAACCAGATCAGCCTGCCAGAAATTTTGCAGAAGCAGGGACGGGCCTGGTCGGCGCTTGATTTGAAGAATTCCCAGCGACGCGTCGTGATACGCGAGCTGCCTGTGTCGCGAGAAATGGGCAGGGGAGCTGCGGGGGAGCGCGCGGCCCATATGGCAGCGCAACGTTTGGGGGAACTGGGACAGCATCCTGGCTTTCCCAGAGTGCTAGATTTTTTCGCTCACGGCGGCTCCTTTTTTCTCGTGTTCCTCTATCCAGAAGGCGAAAGCCTGGCCTCTTTGCTCAACCGGCAGAGAGGCGCCTTGCCGGAGCAGATCGTTGCGGGCTATGGCTACCAACTCTGTGGCTTGTTGGCTCTGATGGCGGATCAGCAGCCGCCGATCGTGCATGGTTCTATCACTCCTGATACTATTCTGGTGAGCGAAGACAAACAGAATGTGTGCCTCATCTATCTGCCTCCCTTTGGACTGGACGCGGCCCTCGCGCACGGGAGACAGGGATCGGCGGGTCATTACGCTCCTGAACAACAGCAGAGCGACAATAGCCCATCTTCTGATCTCTATGCGCTGGCCGTCACGCTCTATCAAGCTGTCACAGGCTACGATCCCCGCGCGCGCCTCGCGATGTTCCATCCGCCTGCGCGCCGTCTCAATCCGGCGGTCACGCCGCAGATGGAGATGATTCTTGCCCGGCAACTGAGCCTCTCCACCTCACAACGCTATCTGCATCCCTCCGAGATGCAGAAGGACCTCGCGGCCCTGCTTGAGTCGTATCCTGATTTAACAGAGAACCAGACACGCGCCCAGGCGATGAATCCGCTGGAACTCAGTTCGACGCAACTGCGCGAACAGAGTCACAGCGCCACGCTGCTCGATACTGGTGTGTTCGTCGCTATCTGTGTGCTGGTGCTTGTCGTCGCGCTTTTCGTGATTCTCCGCTAAGCGTGCTGCCGGGTTCGTTATGTTTTCCGCTTTGCCTCTTACAGGTGATCTGGCAGAAAATACTGACACAGGTGGAGGCAATTGGTCTGCTCCCGTAACGCCTTGACTACCTTTGGGTGAGGTTGAGCATACATGGTGGGGTAATCGATTTCGTCCAGTTCTGGTCGCACGACATACGCTAGCTGCTCTTTGCCGGTGGAGAATTCGGCCTGGATGCCAGGCTTGTTCCCTCTGGCATCCAGGCGAATCCATCTTGCTTCTGAGGCCAGATACACCGCGTTTAACCCATGAAGAGTATATCCCGTCTCAGCAGTCTCACCGGCAGTTAAGCGTTGATAACAAAACCCGGTGGGAATCCCCTGGGATCGTAAGAGCGCTGCGAGCAGATGCGCTTTGGCATAGCAAAGACCTTCCCCATAGGAGAGAACTTCTGACGCTTTGCAGGTGACTTGCGGACTCTGAATATCCCAGGAATGATGAATGCTATCCCGCACAAACTCAAAGGTCCTGCTCACACGCTCTATTTCGGAATCTGAAGCCGTATGCAACTGACGGCTGGTCTCCTGCACCAGGGGGTGCGAATAGTCTACGATGTCGTCTTCACACAGATACGCCTCCAAAAGCGAGGACTCACAGTTGAGATGCATGCGATCAGTTCCTCCCAATAAGACAACTCTCTCATTTATACGGCCCCGATAGCCGTTTGCCATTGAAGTGGAGTACATGAGTTGGGGATTCCGCGATCCACACCTCCGTTTCCCAGGCAATATCGCTCATGAATTGAAGTAGAGCGTTACGGGTTAAAAAGGCAGTGACCAGTACTAAGCCCGCATGAGCCCTCTCAAATAAGCGCTCTAGCTCTTCTTTCCTTTTCCAATCTATTGGCCCATGAGAGGTCACAGCTTCAATTAAGACGAGCCAATCTTCTTTCGTATAGTGAATGATCACATCGGGCATCTTGCCATGTGATTCAAGAATTACTCCCAGTTCGGCTAACCCCTCCCTGTCAAAATAAGCGAACTTTTCATCGGCATCGCCTATATAGAGTACTTTGCCTCCTGGTGTGTATATTGGAGCAAAATCCTGCATGATCTTTTCGACCAGGATATTTTGTCCTCCTGGCGACAATGCAATAGATTGACCTGGCGCAATCTCTACAGGAATGCGACGCATTGCGCGTTCTTGCGCGTAGCGTTTTTGGATCGTTTCTATGGAAGTAAGATACGTGCGCAAAGCCTGATCCCATTCGGATGTGCCAAAGGTTCTGAGCAAGGCTAACGCCCCCTGCTCGACCTGGTAGACGGCTTTAGGACTGTTGATCGGCCGGTCAGGTTGATCTGGATTCGCTTGAATAAGCCCCACCTCAAAGAATTGATGGACCGTTTGGCGACGAACGGTCTCCCTGGTATTGGGCTTGTATTCTTTCCCGTAGTACTCTCTGAAGAAATCCATCATAGGGGTGATGCCACGTAAAGGATTCTTCGCTTGTGACCAGGGAGTATCAGGTTTCAAATCCAGCAAGGCCAGAAGGGTCAGCGCCGATCTCTCATTTTGTTGTGATCGCAGAAATCCAAGCGCCTCGATGATGCTCAGGGCCTCGGCTATTTTTTGTTTCCCCTGAGTAAGCTGATGTGTCGAACCTTCTTCACTTTCTGCCATAGGAAGCAGCTCCTTTTTGATAAGTTCGTCAAGCTCAGCCTGGCTAAGAGCCTGGGTTTTTATTTGGCTCCCCAGCGCTTCTAATTGTGAGCGTGTTGGGTATGTAATGCTGCGCAGGTCTGTAGCATTCACCTGGGTATGGCCGTTGAACTGACGAAAGTAGGCATCTACCAGCGATGAATTTAAGTAAGCCACCAGACCCCTTGCAAGTATGGGGTCAAGACCCTGGCCTTCTTGATGGAAATAATTGAGATGATTTTCAAACCCTACACGGGGCTGGGGAAACTGGCCAGGCTCGTATAGAACTGCCACAATGCGCTTTTTTTCTTCCTTTGATGAGAAGCGTTTGACGAGCACGTAGTACTCATTTGGCACCAGAAGGGATTGGGTCTGGTAGGTATCGACTATGGCGTTCGGCTTTTTGCTCCCAGGACTCGGCCACCTGATAACGCCGTGCTGAAGATGGAGCGCGTAAAGAAGAGGCACCGTCGCAGCTTCCGGCTCCATTCGTAGGTAGTCCGCTGCCCGAAAATCAACCACTCTCCCGGTTGACACAGTGATGTGAAGGTCTGCAAGCGTTGTGTGAAAGTGGGATATCGCTGCGTCCACCTGTGCGCCATCGCTATCCTGTACAATGCGAATGAATGAGTGGGGGTCATTCGGGTGAATCACTTGCTGATAGTTCACCGTATATGTCGAAAAAAGGTCGTCTTCGATAGCGGTACTGGTGGTGATAATCACCTGCTCCGCTGGCTCTTGTGATTTTGTGGCATAGACAATAATATTTTCCTGCAGCACTTCATCGGCTTTGAACGTATGCGTGCGGGACTCGAACATATGGAGCCGCTGAAGTGCCATAGTATGGAGAAAGTCGCGACGGAACTTTTTGAAGTATGGCCCATTACAAAAGCTTCGAGGAGTGATAGCTACTAACTCTCCCCCAGGTGCAAGTAACTTCATGGCGAGCGCGAGAAACCCGACATAGAGGTTGCTCGCTTCAATGCCAATCCCTTGCAGACGTTGTTTCTCCAACCAGTCGCTTTGTAATTTTTTGTAAGGCGGGTTCAGGATGGCACAGTGAAAGCCTGCCGCCTCTTCATCATCTGAAGGAGAAAAGAGGGTATTGGCCTGGCTGAGCAGGGCGACGCCACTTTCTATGAAGTCTTCATGTTTAATCGACCCTGTGAACTTGATCCCGTGAGTGGCGCATATATGCTCACAATCATGCATTGCTCTATGTATATGTTCGATCAAAGAGTCATCAATTTCGTAAGCGGTGACCAGGATATGCTCAGGAGGAGCCTCTCTCTGGCAGAACTCGGTAACGGCGGCGGTAAAGAGCGCCCCCAGGCCCGCACCCGCATCAAGGATGCGTATGACAGGTTCCTGGCAGGTAAACATGGATGCCATCAGTTGAGCTACGGGAGCGGGGGTGAAGAATTGGCCAAATGCTGATTTATTCTCGTGGTTCATTTCTTCCCGCATAACCATCCGCAAGAGTTCTCCTTGTTGCATAGCGTTCTGGATAGTATGCTCCTGGGAGACATTTTCATCGTCGACATGTTTATTGATCATCACCCTACCTCAACACTTATTCCACCAGATAATAAAAAAAGAACCTTCCGAAGAGAAAACACCCAACGAAAGCAGAGACCCATCGGATTCTTTTGCTGCTTGTTGGACTATATCAAACTCTGCTGGCTCGTGTCAACGGCTTCTATATGCCCGCGACGCGTGTAGGAGCGATGGCTTTCGCACGGAGGGGTTACGAACGCTCTTATGGTCCATGTGGCGCGGAAGGTAGGGGCGCCGTTTACAAGCCCGCTGTTCGCCTATGAACAGGCG
>JALYTT010000581.1 GCA_030854145.1 Chloroflexota bacterium
CCACCAGGACGGCGAGGCAAGCCACGCGCTACGGGATGCCCTTCCGTGTCCTTCCCCATGTGCTACAATAGGACAACATGCTACACGACCCAGGATTGCTACTACTAGCCGAAGGGATTTGTATGAACCGTATTCAATTTGGCTGGGCGTTGCCCGCCGGTCCCAAAAGCGGGATGCAGAGCGCCACCTACCTCGCGAACTTGCAACAAGGCTTTGAACTGGTGAAGGGACATGCCGACTCAATCTGGTTCGTCGATCATACCCAGTTCGACGACAGCGCCCTGTTGGAGGGCTGGACGGCCATCACGTATCTGGCCGCGCTCTATCCGCAATTCATGTATGGGCACGCCGTCCTCTGCCAGTCGTTCCGCAATCCCGCCCTGCTGGCCAAGATGGCCGCGACGCTCCAGTTTTTGAGCGGCGGCCGCTTCATTCTGGGTCTTGGCGCCGGCTGGAAAGAGGACGAGTATACGGCCTATGGCTACGATTTCCCTTCCGCCGGCACCCGCGTGGAAGAACTCGACGAGACACTCCAGATCATCAAGGCGCTCTGGCGCGACGAACGCGCAACTGTGCAGGGCAAGCATTATCGCGTCGAGAACGCCTGGTGCGAGCCGAAGCCCGACCCGCTGCCAACGATCATGATCGGTGGGGCGAAGCCGCGCATGCTGCGCCTGGTCGCGCGCCACTCCGACTGGTGGAATGTCTCCTGGACAACGATTGATACGTACCGCGAGCAGGTACCAGAATGCGAGAAAGCCTGCGCCGAGGTCGGACGCGACCCGGCCACGCTCCGCCGTACCTGGTTCGGCGGCTGCTTCTGTGCCCCCACGCAGGCCGCGATAGATGATTTTAAGCAGAAACTTACCCAGCCATGGTCCGGCTTCCTGGGCACTCCTGAGCAGGTCATCGAACAGATGCGCGCCTTTACCGACCTGGGCGTCGATTATTTTATGCTCAGCGCCATCGGCTTCCCAAAGCCTACCACGCTCGAATTACTGGTCAACGAGGTGTTCCCGGCACTGAATCGCTCGTAGGTATAACCAACCGCTAGAAGCAGAGAGAACCAGGTGTCACAGAATACACCCGAATCTACGCCCACAACCGCGCTCAATACCCCGGCGCTGCCGGTGCTTGCCACGCCAGAAGCACCGGCGGGGCAGCAGTCGATCGCCAGGTGGCGCGCCGTTAGCCTGCACATACTGCCCTGGGCTTCGGCGCTCGTGAGTCTTATCGCGCTGGTCCTGGTACTACGCTCATGGAAGATGGCAATAGGGCTGCTCCTACTCATTTTTGTTCATGAGTTGGGACATATGATCGCTCTGCGCCTGCGACACATCCCAGCCAGAGGCCCCTTTTTCGTGCCACTGCTGGGCGCATTTGTCACGATGGGGCGTATGCGTAAAGGCGAGGATATCGCGCTTGTCGCGCTGGCCGGCCCCTTCCTGGGTGGCGTTGGCGCGCTTTTCTGCTACGCTATGGCCTGGTACAGCAGCTTCCACGATTGCGGGCAGTCTGTCTTTCGTGGCATCGATGCGCTTCATCCGTCGCTCTGCTTCGTGTTTGGCCAGGGACCGTTCTGGCTCACGCTGGCCCTCGTGGGCTTTATCTTCAATCTGGCCAATCTCCTACCCCTCAATCCTCTCGATGGTGGACGCGTGGTGGCAGTGATCTCGCGCTGGCTCTGGCTCCCCGGTATCCTGCTCAGTCTCAGCAGTCTATTCGTCCTCAAGACCTTCAGCAATCTCTCGTCACCAATAGCGATCATCCTGGACCTCATCACGCTCCTCATGATAATCTCAGGCGTTAGCCTGACCATCTACAGCTTCCTTAAGCCCGCCATCTTCCAGGGTGACCCCCTACCACCTTCCCGGCGCATCCTGATCGCGGCCATCTATATCGGGCTGGCAGCGAGCCTGGCAGGTGGCTGGCTGATCACCAGCCACCTGCTCGCTATCATTCGCGAGTCTTTCATGATTCTGCATTAGCTATCGAGGGCCTCTTTCAGAGGCACCAGGCGTTTCTGCAGCGCATAGATCGCCGCCTGCGTGCGATCCGCCAGGTGGAGCTTCGAGAGAATATTGGAGACGTGCGTCTTGACGGTCTGCTCGCCGATGGAGAGCGCCAGGGCGATCTCGTGGTTCGAGCGACCACGCGCGATCAGCGTCAGGACATCCAGTTCGCGCCGCGTCAGTTCGTCCAGCGGGGACTGCTGCTGCATCTCACGCAGCACGCGCGCGGCTACCATGGGGTGCAACACGCTCTCGCCACGATCCGCCGCGCGCACGGCCGCCACCAACTCTTGCGAGCTGGTATCCTTGAGCAGGTACGAGAGCGCGCCGGCCTTGATGACGTTAAAGATCTGATCGTCCTCGTAGTACGAGGTTAAAATGATGATCTTCGTGGTAGGCGTGATGCGTTTGATCTCGCGCACCGCCGCTACCCCGTCCATCCTGGGCATCAGCAGGTCGAGCAGCACGATATCGGGCAGCAGCTCGCTCACCAGGGTCACGGCCTGCTCGCCATCCGCGCTTTCGCCGACGACGGTGATATCCGGCTGCTGCTCTAAGAGAAAACGCAGCCCCTGCCTGACCACTGTATGGTCATCAACAATCAATACGCGCATGATCTGCTTGCTCCCGTGGTAGATAGACGGATACACTGGTACCCTGGGCGGGCGCCGATTCGAGTTCGAAGGTGCCTTGCAGCTCCTGGACGCGCTCCTGCATTAAGCGCAGGCCCAGGCCATGCTGCGCCTGGCTCTCACGCGGGTCACAGCCCTTGCCGTTATCGGTCACACGTAACACGATCACGTTCTCTTGAAGGGCCAGGGAAAGATTGATGCTGCTGGCGTTTCCATGACGGATAGCGTTGGTGAGCGCCTCCTGGGTGATGCGCAGCAGTACGTGCTCCGCCTTCGCGCTCAATGCGACCTCGCTAATAGCCGTCGTCACCGTAATGCCGAGTCGCTGGCTGTAGGCCAGGGCGATATCTTCCAGCGCCTCCGGGAGACTCAGACGCTCAAGCTGACTTGGGCGCAGTTCGAGCAGCAGGGCGCGCATCTCGCGAATCATCGTCGTGGTGGTCTGCTCCAGCAGCGCGGCGCGTGGTTGCAGAGTCGAGTCAGGAGGCAGCGCGCTTTGCAACCCACCCGCCAGCATGCTGAGCGAGAAGAGATCCTGCGAGATAGCGTCGTGGAGTTCGCGCGAGATACGCGAGCGCTCGGCCAGGCGCGCGTTCTGCTCGGCCAGCTCCTGGCGCCTGGCGATGCTCGTTACAAGCTGCTCCGCCATACGGTTGAATTGCTCCTCCAACTGACCCACCTCGTCCCTGCGTGTGACCCGTACCCGCTGGGCATAGTTCCCATTCGCGAAGAGCGTGGTGGCGCTCACCAGATTGCGCAGGCGGCTCACCAGCCCACGCGTGGTGATGATGCCAAAAAGCCCCCCTATAGGCACGGTCACCACCAGCAGAATGATGCCGCTGCCCACGAGAGCCACGGCGCCCGCCAACTCGGCTAACCATACTGCAGGAGACCCAGGCCCTGTTGGAAATGCCTGAATATACACTGCCCCAATCGGTACATGCTTCTTATTCCAGATAGTCTCTACCGCATACATTCCCTGCCCACCTTTTATGCTCCCATTGCTGGAAGTCCCTGCTAAAGCACGCGCAATCGCGCCGGCCTGATTCGGCAGCACCCTGGCTACAGACGCTCCTTCAGCATAGTACGAAGGATAAGAACTGGCAGCAATATGCATATCTGGCGTGATCACCAGAGCGAATGCAGTGGAATTACTATCATTAGATCTATCGGTTTTATAGTATATATACAGAGATTCTGATGAATTAAGATTATAGGTGTTTGTATAGGGATATGCAGGTACAAATGGAAAATGAGGTCCAAGCGGTACCCGTTCCGAAAAAGAAGAAACTTCTTGTGCATACATCTGTGCCGTATATTTCACTTTTTGGGGAAACTTGGCTGGATCGATTTCAGACGTAACATTGTAAGAAATGACCGCAAACACCAGGAG
>JALYTT010000582.1 GCA_030854145.1 Chloroflexota bacterium
CCGATACACGTGTAGGCCCACGCGGGCTTGTAAACGGCGCCCCTACGATTCCCTCCAATTGTTTGCCTTACTTCAGCATCCAGATCGTCACAGTATTGCCTGACGCTGTAGCCACCTGCTGGCCAGTGGGGGACCAGTGCAGCGAGCGAACGGGGGCGTTGTGCTGGACGGTGAAGAGCGGCTTGTGGCTCTGGGCGGGATACCAGATCGCGAGCAGGCCATCTTCGCCACCGGTGGCCAGGAAGCGCGCATCGGGCGACCAGGCGACGACGCGCACGGCCTGGGTGTGTGCGCGCAGGTGTTGCGGTATATCCATACAGCGCAGGCCAAACTGCGTCTGCCCCTGCTGCTGGCAGGTCGTGCCATTCCAGAGACGGACGATACCATCATCACCACCGACAGCCAGCGTTGTGCCGGCAGATGCGAAGGCCAGCGACTGCATGGGGGTTTGCGCATCCTGGTAGTATCCATGGACTTCCTGCAAGCTGGTGGCGTTCCAGACGCGAATCACGCCGCCTGTGGAGGAAGTCGCCACGATCTGGCCATCGGGTGCCCACGAGCCAGAATCGACAGGGTTGCCATGCCTGGCGAAGGTTCCGAGGGCGTGATGAGCCATGCCGTCCCATACCACAGCCAGCTTATCCATGCCGGTCGAGAGCAGGCGCAATGGGGCCTGTGGTGACCAGGCGAGGCTGGTGACCGGGGCCATATGCCTGTGCGTCGAGCGAGCCAGGACTGCACCTGTAAGCGGATTGAAGAACACAACCTGGTTCGCTGCCCCGGCGGCAAGCTGCTGACCATCGGGAGACCAGGCCAGAGCGCGCACCGGGCCAGCTCCCTGCAAAGTCTGATGCACGGTGCCGGTGGTATTCCAGATGAGCAGCATGGCATCATTCGAGCCGCTGGCGAGCATGGTGCCATCGGGCGACCAGGTGATAGAGCGCACCGTCTGTTGATGCTGCATGAAAACGAACTGCTTCTGCGCCATCTTCGGCAGCACCGGAGCCATCTGTTGCGGCTGCGTTGTAGCGGCAGGCCCCATATGTGCCGTTGGGGGAGGATTCGTGACTTTGGGGCTGCCATTGCTGAACGAGCGATACGCCGCGTACCCCACTCCCAGAGTGCCGGCACCTAGCGCGGCGCCCCCGAACAACAAGAAGGCGCGCCGCGTCCAGTGCCGCTCTTTTTTTGCCGGCGGCAGCGTCCCTGATGCGTTCTGGCTGTTAACAGGCACCGTAAAGCCATTCTGGTCGGCAATCGTCATGTCTGAATGGAAGGTGCTCGGCACATGAATGCCTGGATCCTGGATCATGGCTGCGACAGTGCCATTCATGGAATAGGAATCCAGCGCCAGCCTGGCGCCCGACTGAACACCTGACTGCGCCAGGCTACGATTCTCCGGCAGCACCTGTCCTCCAGACGTGTAGCGCAGCATATAGACAAGCGGGTTGCCATATAGATCGCTTTGGGGCAGTCGCAACTCCTCAACCAGCGCAGGCACAAGAGCAGATACAGGCGCGTCTGCCACCACCTCTACCGGACGAACGACCCCCTGAGTATTCTCTTCTATCAATATTTCAAGCACGGACATACCTGCCTTCCCCGTACCACCATCTCTGGTGTATGCTCACACTTAGATAACACGCATAGTGTACCACGATGACTCGCGGCTATTCTTTCAGATGAGCCAAATGGGCTAGAGGTTGTATGGTAGGATATTGTCATGTACCCTACATACTTGAAAAAGGAGAGATCGAATGCATCAGCGTATACTATCTATCTGCTGCATGTTCATCCTGGCTATAAGTTTTCTACTTCCGGCCACGGCCGGCGCGCATGCTTCTACCCCCACACGAACGCCACATGGTCTCGCGGATTTTCCCACAGTTGATCCCAACTACATCTACAACCAGCTTTTCTACATGGTCACGCGCTTCCAGCGCCGCGAGGCAGGCTACGACCGGAACCTGCCGGTGAACGTCAATGGACACGATGAATTCGCCGCCTACTGGTCGCAGGAAATAGCGCGCGACCTTCAGGGATTCGGTCCCCAGGTGCGGCGCGATGACTTTCCGGTCCAGGGCTGGGATGGACGTCCGGCTGTCGTGCCCGCGTTTAACGTGGAGGTCAGCGTGCCAGGCGTGACGCATCCTGAGCAGGTCGTCGTCATCGGCTGTCATTACGACGGAGAAGCCTTCTCGACGCAATCCGCCAACGACGATGCCAGCGGCTGCGCGATAGAGTTAGGAGTCGCCAGGGCTATGGCCAGCTACTGGCACGCGCACCATACCAGCCCGGCGCGCACGCTGCGCTTTGTGATCTTCGACGCGGAAGAACAGGGCCTCTTAGGCTCGTTTCACTATGTCAACAACACCGTCAACGGTGATCTCCACAACATCGTCGCCATGTTCAACGAGGAGCAGAACGGCATCGCCTACCCACTACGTTATCAAGGCCTGCTTAATAACCCGGTGATGCCGTTCAACATCGACCTATCGCCGCTGCAGAACAACAGTCTGTACCCGCACCAGGACCAGCTCTCGCAGCAGCAAGTCGCGAACATCACGCATTTTCGAGCTTTGATGCAACAGGCGGTGCTAGCCGCCTTCCAGCAGTTCTATGCCATGGGCAACCAGATGCTCTCCTACCATGCCGGCAGTAACCAGGATGTTTTTCGACCGATCTTTACCCCGGACCAGCTAAGCAATGTGCGCCAGGAGGACGATACACTGGGCAGCAGCGACCAGGTACCGTTCACGCTGGCAGGAGCACCATGCGCCACACTGGTCGGCAATTCCTCTTATTACGATGGACAGCCGCCCGCCGGGTCATATCCCTTCGATCAGCCAGAAGACACGATCCAGATGATGAATACCTATGCCAGCGGTGGCTCACGCCAGTCGCAGGCGCTCACGCTCGCCCTGGCGCTCCCCGGCATGATCACCAGTTGGATGCTCCACCAGCCCGACATCCTTGGCGAGGCCCCCACCGACCAGAATCCCATCGCCGCCATCAGCGACATCGGCCAGACGCAGGTGGGACAAAACGTCGCGCTGGACGCCAGCGCCTCTTTCGACCCCCAGGGTCATACGCTCAGCTACACCTGGAACTTCGGCGACGGCACCAGCGCCACCGGCGTTGCCGTCAACCACACGTACACCGCAACTGGCGATTACACAGTCACGCTCACCGTCAAGTCCGCGAAGGGTCAGCGCATCATTCAGAAGGTCATCACAGTGGGAACGGGTGCGTCCAGCTACACCAACCCGTATGGATCGGGTGGAGGCAACGGCACCCCGCCACACAACTCAGCGGTAACCTTCCCCACGCCCAACGACAGCCTGACGGATGCCGTCACAACCGCGTCGAAGGCACCCGCCGCCAAACAAACTATTCCGGTGACCGCAAACGCCACTACAGGCACTTCCGTCGCGCTGACCATCGGGATACTGGTAGCCATCGTCGCTATCGTGCTATTGTTTGGGTTTGGTATCGGAACACTTATTAAGAAACATGGCCAGATGTAGACACATCTGGCCTTTTATTCCAACGTTTTGGGGTAGAACCACGCTAATTGGTGAACGAGCACAAAACAGATGCCGAAGCTGTGCTCAATCTCAGGTGCCTTCACCACTTCATGTGGTTCTACCACTCTCCTTACCTCGATACCCACCCATTTTTCGAGTGGGGAAGAGTGCTCCCTGGTGGTTCCCACGCTGTTGCCACCCGTCATCCTTGCTCATCCCATGTTCACGGAGGGATACGAGTGGAGCTATCTCGAAAGTCACGTGGAAGACGAAACGTGGACGGTTCCCAAACTCCTGAACGAGGTGTATACTCTGCTGGGTGATCTCTATGACGAGCCGGAAAACCCCGACTTTTTTTCTGGATGCTGGGATTTGTGTTGGGAGAACTGACCCGCCTGGCAGAGTGGGATACGACGCTAGCACACACCGGCCTGGCCCATTACTGCTTCTTGCTACCCCTGTTCACCCAAGAGCATCCAGCCTCCGGGCCGCGCTATGAGCCCTATCA
>JALYTT010000583.1 GCA_030854145.1 Chloroflexota bacterium
GTTTACAAGCCCGCCTGTTCGTCGATGACATCATAATCTCATCGGCGAACAGGCGGGCTTGTAAACGGCGCCCCTACGCATTGCACGTCACATACGCCTTGGAACGCTTTCCGCACCATCTTTGCGAAGGGAGACAACCCTACGCGGATTGCATGCGATGCCCTCCCTTTCACCATTAATTGCGCAGGGGCTTGCCGGTCATCAGCAGGGCCTGCATGCGCTCCTGGGTCTTCTCCATGCCGCAGAGGCTGAGGAAGGCCTCCCGCTCCAGATCGAGCACCTGCTGCTCGCTGAGCGGGGTAACGGGCGAGGTGTCGCCGCCGGTAATGATGCGCGCCAGGTGCCGGCCGACGACGGCGTCGTGCTCGCTGACCTTGCCGGTGATCAGCAGGTTCTCGATCTGCTGCTCCAACACCAGGCGTGCGCCTGGACCCGGCAGGAGCAGCGACTGCGGCTGCGGTGGTTGCCACTTACCGGCCTCACGAGCCTCGGCCAGGCGCAGCGCGTCGGCTTTAGCGTCACGCAGCAAGAGATCACGGTTGATGGTAATGGCGTCGGTCTTGCGCAGGAAGCGCAGTTCCTGGGCCTCTGCCGCGCTGGTGGAGACGGTGGCGAAGGAGACGATCTCGAAGACACGCCGCACCGGCGTAAATGGTCCGCCCGTCTTGCCCGCCTTCTGAGACTCCACGCCGGCCCCGTGGCGCAACAGCAGCTCTTTGCAGCCACCGCCGCCCGGCACCAGGCCCGCACCGACCTCCACCAGGCCGATGTACGACTCGGCGTGCGCGCGGGCATGGCTGCTATGCATAATCACTTCGCAGCCGCCGCCCAGGGCGCGACCCGCAGGCGCGGCCACCACAGGGATGGGACTGTACTTGAGCAACTGGTTGACCTGCTGGAAGGCGTTGATCGACGCGTCCAGCATCTGCCACTCGCCCTGGCGCGCACCCATCAGCATCAGGAAGAGGTTAGCTCCCGCCGAGAAGTCCGCCGCCTCGTTGCCGATGACAATGGCCCGGAAACGCTTCTGGCCCTCCTCAACGGCGTAGCGCAGCATATCGATGATGCCTGGCTCGATGGCGTTCATCTTGGTGTGGAACTCGATGCAGGCTATGCCGTCACCAAGGTCGATCAGCGAGGCCGCGTCGTTGGTGTGCAACACCCGGTCCTGCGTTTTCGCCGCTTCGAGCGAGATACTGCCCGCCGGGGTAGGTACGGGCTGGTACGTATCGCTATGGAAGTCAAAGTACTGGCGCTGTCCCAGCGTGCCGGTATAGAAGCGGCCCTGCCCCTTGCTCAGCACCCGCTGCACCAGGTCCGGCAGTCGCGTGGCATTGGCTTCGGCGAACTCCGCGAGGCTGGCAGAGGTCTGCGGGCTGCTCCCTTGCCAGGCGGCGCTCGCTTGTAAGACCTTTTGCAAGGTCTCCGGTTGACCCAGCAGGACATCCCAGACCTCGAAGCTGCCCATATCGAAGTTGAAGCCCCAGCGCATGGCCTCGTCAACAGCCACGATGCTAGCGGCGATCTCCGGCGCGCGATAGGCCGCGTAGATCAAGGCATCGCCCAGCGTCTCGCGCGCCAGCGTGGAGGCGCGGTCGTCGCCGTTCAGGATCGCCAGCATGCGCTGTACGGGATCGTCGATGTTGCGCGCGGCCCCGGTCGAGGCAAAGCGCACCTTCTGTTGCGGCTGGTACTCCAGCGTGTTCAGGTTCAGTTCCAGGATCGTGGATTCGCCATCAGGCTGCTTGATACGCTTGTAGAAGCCCTGGCCGCTCTTCTCACCGAGCCAGCCACGCCGGATCATCTCGCACATGACCTCTGGCACGCGGAATATCTCGCGCTGTTCATCGTTGGGCGCGTTCTCGTAGAGGTTGTCGGCCACGTGGACCAGCGTATCCAGGCCAGAGAGATCGGCGGTGCGGAAGACGGCCGATCTGGGCCGGCCCATGTTCGGTCCCAGGATGGCATCGACCTCGCTAACGGTGTAGCCCTCGTTCAGGGCACGCTGGATGGTGGACAGAAAGCCGTAGACGCCGATGCGATTGGCGATGAAGTTGGGCGTATCCTTGCAGAGTACCACGCCCTTGCCCAGCACCTCGGTCGCGAAATTCTGCATGAACGTCACCAGCGCGGGATCGGTATCCACATCGGGCGCGATCTCCAGCAGGCGCATATAGCGTACAGGGTTAAAGAAGTGGGTGATCAGGAAGCTACGGCGGAAGTCCTCGCTGCGGCCCTCTGTAAGCATGTGAGCGGGCAGGCCGGAGGTATTGGAGCTGATGATCGTGCCGGGCGCCAGCACCATCTCCAGGCGCGCGTAGAGGGCGCGTTTGCTGTCCGGGCGCTCGATGACGGCCTCGATAATCCAATCAACATCGGCCAGCTCTTCCAGGTCATCTTCCACGTTGCCAACGGTCACAAGCTTCGCGGCGCGTTTGCTATAGAACGCGGCAGGGCGAGCCTTCAGCGCCTTCTCCAGGCCCAGGCGCGCCACTTTATCGCGATCGCGCTCGGCGTCCGGCGGCACGATATCCAGCAGCAGGCAGGGGATGCCGACGTTGGCCAGGTGCGCGGCGATCGCCGCGCCCATCACGCCGGCCCCCAGAACCGCGGCTCTGCGAATCTGGTATGCCATAGTTACGCTATCCTCTCGATAATCGTCGCCAGACCCTGACCGCCGCCGATGCAGAGCGTCGCGATGCCCAGGGTCTTGTCGGCGGTCTGCAGTGCGTTAAGCAGTGTGGCGACGAGGCGCGCGCCGCTGCAACCCTGGGGGTGACCCAGGGCAATAGCGCCGCCATGTGGATTGACCCGCTCTTCGTCGAGGCCCAGGGCCTGGATCACCGCCAGGCTCTGCGCGGCGAAGGCTTCGTTCAACTCGATGATATCGATATCGCTCAACTGCATGCCGGCGCGCTGCAAGGCCTTCTTCACAGCCGGCACAGGCCCGATGCCCATGACGGCCGGGTTGACCCCAGAGACCGCCATCGTGATCACGCGTGCCAGCGGCGTGATGCCCTGCTCGCGAGCCTTCTCGGCCGACATCAGCACTACTGCCGCAGCTCCATCGTTGAGCGGGCTTGAATTGCCGGCGGTGACGGTGCCGCCCTTGATGAAGGCCGGTTCGAGGGAGGCCAGCCGTTCCAGTGAGGTGTCGCGGCGCGGACCTTCGTCGGTGTCCATCACGCGGCCATCGGGCAACGGCACCGGGATGATCTCGCGCTTGAAGGTGCCGCTATCGATGGCGGCCAGCGCGCGTCGGTGGCTGCGCAGCGCGAAGGCGTCCTGGGCCTCGCGGCTGATGTGGTATTCGCGCGCCAGGTTCTCGGCGGTCATGCCCATAGGGATATAGCTGGAATAGCCGTACTCAAGCTCAGACGGTGGATAGGACGAACTGGGCTGCTCGCCTTCGCGTGGCTTGATCAGGCGCGGATTGAAGCTGGGATTAAAGCCCCCCATAGGCACGCGCGACATGCTTTCGATGCCGCCGGCCACGAAGACCTCGCCCATGCCGAGCATGATGTTCTGCGCCGCCATGTTCACCGCCTGCAAGCTTGAGGCGCAGAAACGGTTGACGGTGACGCCACCGGCGGTCTCTGGAATGCCGGCCAGTGCGCCGATCAGGCGCGCGACGTTCATGCCCTGCTCGCCTTCGGGGAAGGCGCAGCCAATAAGCACATCTTCGATCAGCGCGCGATCAAGCCGGGGCACGCGCTCAAGCGCGCCCCTGACGGCGACGGCGCCCAGGTCATCGGCGCGCACATCCTTGAGAACTCCCTTGTTCGCGCGCCCAATGGGAGTGCGCACCGCGCTCACAATAACTGCTTCTGCCATGTCTCTCTATCTCCTTGTTGAAAAACCGTTGAATGCCAATGTCGTAGGGCGTGGCTTGCCTCGCCGTCCTGGTAGTGACGGGATGGCGAGGCAAGCCACGCCCTACGGGACTCTCTCCTGTTACGTTTCCTGGTCGCGAATAATGCCGTGCGTCCGGGCCACCAGCACCTCTTTGCCTTTTTGATTGCGACAGATACAGAG
>JALYTT010000584.1 GCA_030854145.1 Chloroflexota bacterium
CCTGTAATGTCTACCGGGCTTGTAAACGGCGCCCCTACGCCTATCGCTCCTTCCCCTCATGGCTTCTTTGCCAGATCCCTTATAGCTAACTAGCTGATCCCAGGTTAAGAAACTACGCTGTCAGCGGGTACTTTCCTGCTATGCATAAAGCGACCAGCGGGCAGCACATACGCCGCTATGTTATCCTGTGTACAATAAATTTGGGTCGGTCGGTTTCGTTCACTATAGGACGCCCCATAGGGGATAGAGGGGAAACATGCACGTATTTATGTATCACCAGCGCAAGCTTCGACTGTTGCTTGTGAGTATGGCGTTGCTGACTGTTACGAGCCTGGCCTCCTGTTCAGGTGCTGCGCCGGGTGGTTCGGGCGGCAATACCGGGACGATAGGTAGCTCCGGTAGCACTGCAACGGCACAAGGACACGCTCTCGCGCCACTGCCAACTCCCAGCCCGGCAGCGTCTAAGAAGTCCAGCAGCAATAGCAACACTACCAGCAGCAACAACGCGATGTGGACATTGGTCTTCAGCGATGATTTCAATGGCACGCAGCTCAACCCGACCTGGGGGCTGTACACCGGACCACACGGTGGCGGCAGAAGCTACTACAGTCCGAGCGAGGTGCATGTGCAGGGAGGCATGGTGCATCTCTCGATGGAGCAGAAAACCACGAATGGTCTCCCCTACACGACCGGTGGTATGGCGGCCTTCAAGCTGGCCAGCACCTACGGCAAGTACGAGTTCCGCGCCCGCCTGCCGCGTGGCAAGGGTGTTGGCCCCTACGCGATCCTCTGGCAGGCTTCAGGGAATCACGGCGATGTCGAGGTCGATCTCTTCGAAAGCCCACCCGCCGATAAGGGCAAGGTCTACTTCACTAATCACGGAAACGGCGCCCCCACCCAGATCGTGGCCTCCGGCAATTTCGCCGACAGCTTCCACATCTTCACCTACGAGTGGACACCGGGCAAGCTGCACTTTCTGATCGATAGCGTCGATCATGGGATATTGACGAAGAATGTGCCCAATTTCCCGATGTGGTTCGCCCTCGCGGTAGAATCCGGCGATGCCTTCGTTGGCCTGCCGGATAGCAACACCATGCTCCCTGTCTCGCTCGATGTCGATTGGGTGCATATATACAAGTATCACGGCTAGCGTGCGTTCAAGCATCTTCATCACGACGGCGGGCAAGGGAAGGAAGTTAAGTAGAGACCATTTGTAGGAGTTAACCTGCATCCCGCTGTCAGGATGGTTTTACGGAGGAAGATGTGGTAAAATTATCCTGACCCGCCATACCTGGTCATTAGTTGCCATTGAAAGAGATGCAACAATAGGAGTGTAACGTGAATACTCCAGAGAATGAACCACGACCTCGCCGTTCTCCATGTTGGGCAGTAATAATTGGTATCATTGTCCTCATGGCACTTCTTGTCGGTGGGAGCATTGCCGTCTTCCATGGATCTGAGCGCGTGAGCAGTGCTATTTCGACGCCAACCGCAACACCGCCTCTTGATCCCACGAGTGCTTCCTGGTCACCACCGGGCATGACCTGCAACGAGGCCGTACAAAAGATCGCACAGAATCAGTTCACTTACATTCTGATCTATCGAGAAAAGCAAGGCGGCCCAGCAATTCCTGCAAATGCTATCATGGGGATTATGTTATTACCGCGAGGCGTTCCCTATCAGGGTGATCCTGCCCAAACGGCCATCAATTCTTTATTACAAGTATTTGGCACGTTTCCCGATCATGATTGTTATCCACAAATACTGACAGCAGTCAAGCAAGTGAACAAGCATCTTTCAAAGAGTGAACAGGTCAAGGTAGGTTGGTACTACGATCTGGGATAACAGCCTTGGAACTGAAGAGCATAGAGATATCCAGCATGCGAGGATAACCTGAACTCCTGATCAAAAAAAGAAGAAATGGTGCGAGGTTTTGTTCATGTGGCAGTATGTCTTTCTTACACTTCGTCGCAGGCGCAGTCAGAGTATGCTGGCGAGCGGGGGGGTTCTGATCGCGGCCTGCGCCCTCATTTTGCTCAGTGCCACCACCCAGACCACCGCTCTGCACGCCAACCAGATCATTCATCAAAACTGGCGGCCCAGCTATGATCTGGTGGTGTTACCCCCCACGGCCCACACCGTCCAGGGTTCTACTCTGGCCGCTGATTCTCTGCAGGGCTATAATGGCGGCATTAGCCTGAAACAGTATTCTCAGATACAAGCGATCCCCGGCGTCGAGGTGGCTGCTCCCCTGGCTTTTATTGGCTATATTCAGCTTCCTTCGCCTTTCCTCCAGTTTACATCTACACCCCTTTCGGCGGGATACTATCGCGTTGACTGGACCCTGATGGCCTTCAATGGTCAACACCATATCGTTGAGCGTCAGGCCAGTTTTATCTATGGACTGTTCAGATCCTGCGATACCGCTACTAATGGCATAAACAAAACGCAAATGCAGGAGTTGCAGCAACATCATGTGGTCCTTGGTGGGTGTGGCGCTGATCTCGGCAGCAATGGCAGCTATTTTAGTGTCCCCTCGCTCGATACGGGCACCTTTCTGCTGGCGGCGGTTGACCCGTTGGCGGAGGATCAGTTGGTCCATCTCGACCGAAGCATCGTTCGTGGACGCATGTTACAAGCCCAGGACGGCATTACAAAGATCACGCTTCCGATTGCGGGGCCAGCCCAGGAGGTCCCACTACTTTTCCATCAACACCTGCAAGGTCAAATTACCTTGCACGCAACGTTTAGCCGCGTCACAAGCAACCAGATCGGTCTCCAACAGGTAGCACAACAGGGGGGATTTAACTATCTGGCGCACCTGCCGGGTCAACATACCCTGATCGATCAGGATGTCCCCATTGTGCAGAACGACCCACAACGCTTCTCGAACACGACGCTGCTTTGGAACGGACATAGCTGGCAACCAGGCGGCAACCAGGTTGGTAGCGGGAGTTCCTTAGGGTTTCTCTATACGCCCTCAGGACTCAACTACCAACAAATTGTTGGCCCCGACGGGAAACCGGCCTACGCCCTGGTACCAGCCAACACCCAGAGTACCAGGGCCGCTCTGAGCACTCTGTCTCCGCCCCTTGACCCTGGCTTTCCTGGCAATCCTGATGACCAGCAGGGGCCTGAGGTCTTTTTCCGCACCCTTCATCCGCTCCAGCTTCCTCCCAACCCGAATGGAGGCTATCTTGCCCGGCCTGTTGGAGAATTCAATGGCGATGCGCTCAATGCACAGTTCAGCAATGAACTCAACTGGCTGCCCGAGACGACCTACGCGGCTCCTCCGGTAGTTCTACGCTACGATGCGCGGGGTCATCCAGTTTCTCCCACCACCTTGGTGCCCACAACAAACCCGGCCGGCATGACGGTGCAACCTCCTCTGGCTCTTACCACGCTCAAGGCCGCCACGCAACTGAAAGGCGATCATCTGATCAGCGTCATTCGCGTACGCGTCTCAGGCGTAAACGCGCCCAATGATGCCAGTTGGAAGCGTGTGCAGCAAGTAGCGCAACTCATTGAGCAGCGCACAGGCCTGCGTGCCCTGGTCACGCTTGGTTCCTCTCCGGTTCCAACCCTCGTATACGTTCCAGGATTGGCTCCTGGACAGCATGGCTCTGCCCGCACGATCAAACCTCTGGGCTGGGTCGAGGAGCGCTGGATTGCCCTGGGTGTCTCCCTGATCTATCTGGGACAAATCGGCCAGATGCAACTGGTGCTCTTGAGCACCTTGCTACTCGTCTGCCTGGGCTATCTGATCGTGACCCTCTCCTCGCTGGTGACTGCCCAGCGACGTGACCTCGCGATCCTGAGCGCCCTTGGATGGCGTCCCTGGCAACCCGCTCGACTCTTCCTTGCCCAGGTGCTGCTTCTCGCGCTGGGAGGTGGGCTTGGTGGCATGGGCCTGGCACTGGTGATTGTCCATCTCCTGGGGGTCGAGCCACCCTGGCTGATCGTGGCTTTGACGCTGCCGGGAGTGCTCGCACTGGTGCTCCTCAGCTCGCTCTACCCGCTC
>JALYTT010000585.1 GCA_030854145.1 Chloroflexota bacterium
GTGCCATACTCATCCGTACCTTTCTCTCTCTTTCCACTGTCTAGTATACCAGGTACGGGACAGCTTGCATCACGTGCGGGCTTGTAAACGGCGCCCCTACCTCTCTTGCTCCTTCTCGAACAAGGGAAAGATTCCTGTACACAACCTCCTTGTGTGAAAGGCCAGCACCTCTACGCGAAAACGACGACGAGTGATATACTATCAGAGAACTATTGATGCCGCTTTGCACGATGGAGTCTCCAACTGTGCTGCGTTCAATGTAGGAAGGATAGGATGGTATGACTCTACGACCACAACGCCACGCAATTCCTGATGATATACTCGCGCTCTCTCATGAGCGTGATGCCCTACGGAAGCAGGGGAAGTATGACCGGGCCGATATTCTCAAGCGACAGATCGAGGAGGCAGGATATGTCATTAAAGATAACCCCCATGGCGCTCACCTGGTGATCCCGCCGAGTATCGAGGTAAACGGCGAGACCTATCGCACGTCGCGCCACCTGCCCTCGTACCTCGATAGCCCTGATAGCTGCACATTTTCGGTCAACATTCTGGCTCATACGACCTTTGAGCAGGTGCAGCGCTGCATCGAAAGCGTCCTGTGTTTCGCAGGCAAGCATGCGATCGAGATCGTCCTGGTCGATAACGCCTCACAGGATGAGTTGAGCATCTGGGCGGAGGCGCTCAGGACCAGGGAGCCGCGCCTCCTCATTGCGCGCACAGCGCGGCCGCTGGGCGAGGCGGAGGCGCGCAATATCGGTTTGAAACTCAGCCGGGGCCGCTATATCCTCTTACTGGATAGCAGTGTCGAACTCACCGGCGATGTCTTTACGCCACTGGCGGCCACGCTGGACGATGAGAGTATCGGCATCAGCGGCTGGCATGGGCTGATCACCGACGACCTGCGGCACTTCGAGGAGAGCTTGCACACGGAGGTGACAGTGGTAGATGGAGCATGCCTGGCATTCCGGCGCGCGCTGCTGAAGTCAGCGGGCTTGCTCGACGAACGCTATCGTTTCGCGCGCTACATGGATATAGATTTTAACTTCGCGGTGCGCGCTACCGGCGCGCGCGTCGTAGTCACGCCTGACCTGCCGCTGCAATCCCATCCGGCCCTGCAGGATGCGCGCCTCCCCGACTCGGAGCGCGAGCGGCTGACGAAGCGCAATTTCTATCGTTTCCTTGAAAAATGGGGAGACCGGGATGACCTGTTGAACGAGGATGCTCAACAGGAAAATGACACGCCATAAGCGTCCGGCACAGCAGGTTCTGCATGTTCATGTATCGCCGGTGTGTAAACCAGTGACGATCTCTATGAGAGACGTACCTCCGACTCGAACACGTCTGAACCTGGCGCCATATCTAAGGAACCGATCTCGGCGGACTCTTCCGCCTCCGTGCGATACACAGGAGCCTGTAGATGACCATCGATACAGCATTTACCCATTTTCCATCTCTCACCACGAAGCGCTTGCGCCTGCGGTCCATTCGGCCGGATGACGCAGAGGCCTTATTTGTGATCCTTTCTGACCGGCAGGCCATGGAGTTCTATGGACACGAGCCTCATCAAACGCTCGCGGACACCCAGGAATTGATCAGAAAGATACAGGCACGCTACGCTGCGCGCGAGGCTCTGCGCTGGGGTATCACGTTACAGGGCGAAGATAGACTGATCGGCTCTTGCGGTTTTCATAATTTCGACGTGGGCTTTCATCGCGCCGAAACGGGCTACGAACTCAATCGCGCTTTGTGGAGGAAGGGCATTATGACTGAAGCGGTGTCGGCCATCCTGACCTATGGCTTCACAGAACTGGGGTTGCATCGCGTGGAAGCCATCATTGATATCGTGAATGAAAGCTCCAAAAATCTCTTACTCAAGCTGGGCTTTACCTATGAGGGAAACCTGCGCCAGCGCTATGTCTTCGGTGATCGTTTCGATGATGAGCACTATTTTGGCCTGCTCAAAGATGAGTGGCCCGGATCAGTGTGAGCTTTCTCCACCGCGTAGGGATTCGGCTTGCCGCATCCGTGGGGGCGGTCCTTGGACCTGGAAGGCCTCCCTGGCCGCGCACGCGAGCGGGCACGGATGCGGCAAGCCGAATCCCTACGCGAGAGGGGGAAGCGCCCGTCCATTGAAGTTTGACGGACAGTAGGCTGACAGGCGAAAGAGAGGATTCAGATGCGAAGCAAGGCATGGATACCACTCTGGCTGTTTCTCCTGGGCGCCACGTTGGGTACTGGGCTTGATGCTATCTACGTATATACTGGGATTGAGAGCTATGCCATGCCCGTCTTCTTGGGGCTGGCCTGGTGGGTACCTCTGCTCTTTGGGGTTGCCGCTGTCGCCATTGGCATCTCGCATCCCATACTCGATACGCTGCTCCAACGCGGGCGCAGGCCTCCTGGGATCGCAGACAGTCTTGGCGCGCTGGCCTGGCTGCTCCTGGCATATCTGATTGGAGCCACCTCGTTGCAGTCTCTCGCCAAGTTCGGGCTGCTGGCACTGGTCTATTTTAATTTCTGGCTGCTAACAGGAAGGAGCTGGCAAAACCTGGCGCTTTCAATCGTGACAGCAATCACAGGGACGCTTATCGAGATGATCCTGGTGGCGGCAGGAGCCTTCTCGTATCGTCATACTAGCCCTGATATGATCGGCGTACCCTACTGGCTCCCGTGGCTCTATGCCTGTGCATCGCTGGCTGTGGGCGGGCTGGGTAGGTCGTTTATGTCACTATCTTTAAGGGGTTCAAGTTGAATCGATCTGATCATGCAACCTGGAGACTGGAGACACACCTTGTGCAGGGCGGCAGGCAGCGCCCAGGCGAGCACGCACTACCGGTAGCAACGGTCCAGCCCATCCATGCAAGCACAACCTACCTGTACAACAGCGCCGCGACCCTGGACCAGGCTTTCGAGAGTTCCGCCGCTGGCAAAGATACGGCTTTTATCTATGCACGCCAGGGAAATCCGAACGCGGATACGCTCGAAAATGTCATCGCGCTGGCCGAGGGCGGGATCGGCGCGGTGGCCTTTGGCTCCGGGATGGCCGCCATTCACGCGGCGCTGCTGGCGGCAGGCCTGGGACCCGGCTGCAAAATACTGGCCGGACAGGACCTCTATGGGCAAACCATCGCCCTGCTTCGCCAGGTCTTTGTGCCACTCGGTGTCGAACTGGTCCTGCGCGACCTGTGCTGTGATAGTGCTGCTGACCTGATTCGCACGGAGCAGCCGGATATCGTGTACGTGGAGACGCTCTCAAACCCCCTGGTTAAGATCGTTGACCTGGACGGCATATGTGACGCCGCGCGCGAGGTAGGGGCCACCAGCATCGTCGATAGCACCTTCACGACGCCCTACCTGATCAGACCCATTGAGCACGGCTTTGACCTGGTGGTTCACAGCGCGACGAAATATCTGGGAGGGCACGGGGATAGCACAGGTGGCCTCGTGATCAGCGCTAAACAGGTGCTGCTGGACCAGTTGCGGATGTATGCAACGATGCTGGGCGCGATGCTCAGCCCCTTCGAGTCATTCCTGATCTTGCGCGGTATGAAAACACTGGCGCTGCGCATGGAGCGTCACTGCGATAACGCCCTGGAAGTGGCGCACTTTCTGCGGCAACACAAGGCGGTCGCGCAGGTTCACTATCCAGGCCTGCCCGATCACCCACAGCACGAGAGCGCCTCGCATCTGCTGGACCAGGGACGCTATGGAGGACTGCTCTCCTTTGAATTAAAGGCACAGACACGCGAAGCCGCGTACTGCTTCATGGATAGATTGCAGCTCTGCCTGCCGGCAACGACGCTCGGCGATGTCTACTCGCTGGTGAGCTACCCGCCGATGTCATCGCATCGCAACCTGACAGGCGACGACCGGCAACGCACCGGCATCACCGAGGGCTGCCTCAGGTTGTCAATCGGCATTGAGAACGCGAACGACATCATCGCTGACCTTGACCAGGCACTCGCCGGGTAACAAGAGGTAGGGGCGCCGTTTACAAGCCCGGCAGGCGAGGTAC
>JALYTT010000126.1 GCA_030854145.1 Chloroflexota bacterium
CTATCGGGGCACGTTGCATATGCGCCTCAAAAGCCGCTCGCTGTTCCGGCGCGACCTCGACGAGGAAGCGTGAGGGAGACTCGCTGAAAAGCAAGATGGCGTCGATCTCAACGGGCACTGTCGCCGGCCCATGCGCAACAGGGATGCTATCTAAATCCAGGTGCAGACCCAGCAGGCCGGCCAACGCCATCTCAGCGGCGGCCACAGCCATGCCGCCCTCCGATAGATCATGGCAGGCGAGTGTCAGCCCACTACGAATGGCCTCGCCCAAAGCCTTCATCGTGACGCGTGCGCTGCTCACGTCAACCTGCGGCACCGCTGTATCTATAGGAAGTGTACACCCAATCTCCGCGTAATGCGACCCCGCCAGTTCGTTGCGCGTCGCGCCTATGAGGTAGAGCCGGTTGCCCGCGGCTTTCAGCGACATATCGACAGTGCGAGTGGCATCGTCGATCACGCCCACCGCCGAGATGAGCAGTGTGGGAATGACCGGCAGGCGCTGGCCGGCAACGCGGTACTCGTTGTTGAGGCTATCCTTGCCGGAGATGAAGGGCGTGCCAAAACCAACGGCGGCATCGTGGCAGCCCTTGACGGCGCGCACCAGCATGCCCAACTGCGCGGGGTCGGTGGGACTGCCCCAGCAGAAATTGTCGAGGATGGCCGCGCGCTCGATATCGCCGCCCACCGCCGTCAGGTTGCGCAGGGCCTCGTCAACCGCGTTCAGCGCCATGTGATAGGGGTCAATCGCGCTATACAGCGGGTTAATGCCATTGGCAAGCACAATCCCGGCGCCTGTTTGTTCGTTCGTGGCAGGATCAAGGATCGGTTGCAACACAGCCGCGTCGCCCGGTCCATTGCCCGCTCTCCCCACCAGCGGCTTCAGCACCGTCGCCCCCTGCACCTCGTGATCGTAACGCCGCACCACCGTCTCCTTGGAGGCAATCGTAGGATGCCCCAACAGCGCCAGCAAGATGTCGGCGTGATTTTCGTGTAGGGGCGCTCCTTGCGTGCGCCCGGTCGGCGCGTGTAGGGGCGCTCCTTGCGTGCGCCCGGCCTGCGCAACCAGAGCGCCCCTTGCATGCGCCCCTATAAATTGTTCCGTCCACACCGCCTCCAGTATTCTCTCAGGGCGGCCAGCATGCAGGAATTCCATAGACAGGTCGGCAACCACCTCGTCGTGATACAGGACCGTCAGGCGGTGGTCGCCGCTGAAGGTGCCGGTGACGCTGGCTTCGATCTCTTCAAGGGCGCAGATGGCCAGCAGGTCCGGCAGGCACGCGGGGGGGACGGCCAGCACCATGCGTTCTTGCGCTTCGGAGAGCCAGATCTCCCACGCAGCCAGGCCCTGGTACTTGAGGGGGACCTGGGAGAGTTCAACGCGCGCGCCTGTCTCCGCGCCCATCTCGCCGATGGCTGAGGAGAAGCCACCGGCGCCGCAGTCGGTGATGGCGTGGTAGAGCTGGCGGTCGCGCGCCTGCACGATGACATCGGCGACCTTCTTCTCGGTAATCGGCGCGCCGATCTGCACGGCGCTGCCGGCCTGCGCGTTGATCTCGCTGCTCATCTCGCCCGAAGAGAAGGTCGCGCCGTGGATGCCGTCGCGCCCGGTGCGCCCGCCGAGCGCAACGATGAGGTCACCCGGTTGCACCTGATTAGGGTGGCTCCCGCGCGGCAAGATGCCCAGGCAGCCACAGAAGACCAGCGGATTGTAGAGGTAGCCCTCGTGATACAGGACCGCGCCGTTGACCGTGGGAATGCCCATCTTGTTGCCGTAGTCGCGCACGCCGCTGATGACGCCGCTGGCAATGCGGCGCGGTGGCAGCACACCCACTGGTAGTATGTCGGCCGCTGTATTGGGTGGACCGAAGCAGAGGATATCGGTGCAGGCGATAGGTTGGGCCGAGACACCCATGACATCGCGGATGACGCCGCCGACGCCAGTGTTCGCGCCGCCGAATGGCTCAATGGCAGATGGATGGTTGTGGGTCTCGACCTTGAAGGCGATATCCTGTGTCTCGTTGAAACGCATGATGCCCGCGTTGTCGCTGAAGGCCGAGACTACCCAGGGCTGCTGCACCTGCTCGGTGGCGCGCATGATATAGCTCTTAAGCAGGTTGTGGATAGTCTCTTTCATAAGCACATGGCCCTGGCCATCCAGTTCGCGATACTCGATCGTCGCCTTGAACGTCTTGTGCGAACAATGTTCCGACCAGGTTTGTGCCAGCGTCTCCAGTTCTACCGCGCTCGGCTCGCGCCCCTCGCGCCGGTAGTAATGCTGGATAGCGTGCATCTCGTCAAGGTTCAGAGCTAACATCCCCTGCTTGCTCAAGGCGAGCAATTGCTCGTCAGTCATGGCAGATAGAGCAACTGATGTTGCCGGCGGAGCTGATACCCTGGCAGGTTGCAGGGTATCCGTCGCAAAGACACCGGTCGTAGGAGTACCCGCAAGCAGGGCGTCCCTTGCGAGTGCGCCGGCATTTTCCGGGTGTGGGTAGGCTGGATACAGGTGATAGTGCTGTATGACGGGATTATATAGGAGCACCTGGGTGATAGCGCGGGTATCAGTCTCGCTGAGGCGGCCATCGAGAAAGTAGCGCTGGGCCGTGGTGACCTGCTCCAGAACTGGCATGCCGAGCAGCGCGGCGCCCAGGTGTATGCTTTCCGCCAGCGTATCGGTCACGCCCGGATGAAAGAACACGTCAATGATATGAGAGGGGGATGCAGGCCCCTCAGGAGAGCCCGCGCGTGGATGTTCATGCCCGGTTTCGCTGATACGAGTTGCCTGCACTACTGGATCGCTAAGGAGTTCGCGGCTAAGCTGCTCGATCTGGGGGCGGGTACAGTCTACGACCAGGTAGTAAAGCTGGGCGGTGCGGATAAAGAGGGGGGCTGAACTGGCGGAGATGGTGGCTAGCGAGGGTAGTGTCGTTAGCGGCAACTGGCGTATTTCACGAGTCAGTTGCCGCGTCCGCACATCGTGCTGCGCCACAATTGCCCGCACCTCGATCTGATACCTTGTCACAATCCTTATCCCGTACTATATATTCTTAAATTGTGTCGTGGTTCCGCCGAATGGAACAGGTTCATTGTAGCACGTTCTTTTTATCGCTGGCAAGGGACCTGGCTAGCTAGGTCCCTATGTCTTTGCTCCACAGGCTAGCTGGACCAGGTGCTGGAGGTGCGGCCGCCGGCCCCGTTTGAGCCATCGCGGGGTGTGCCACAACGCCCACAAAACGCTTCATCGGGAGACAGGGGAGCGCCACATTGCATACAGACAGCGGCAGGCGGGTTACCTGGCAAGCCAGCCGAAGACCTGGCCTGCGTGGGTCGACCATAGTTTCCAGCAACCGGTGCCGCAGGCGGGAACTGGGCGGCGGGCATCGCCCAGGTAGCATCATTGGGGTTAGACCCCTGGGTATAGGCAACGGTCTGATGTGGATCGTTCACCAGTGGCGGCGTATATTGTCCGCCCTGCCCGTAATTGCCCGGCATACCGGCTGGCGGAGATGCCTGCGGCATATATTGTCCGCTCTGCCTATAATTGCCAGGGATAGCGGGCGGCGGCGTATTATAGCCTCGATATAGATTGGGGTCGCCCGGCAGGCCGTTCGGTGGACCTTGCATATACTGACCATAGCCACCTCCAGGGAGGCTGGCGGGACCGGAGCCGCGCGCGGGCGTCTTGTTCTTCGAGGAACGCTGCATCAGCAGATAGATAATCAGCGCTATAATTGCCAGCACGATCAGGGCAATCGCCACGATCAGCGCGATGATCAGCCCTCCGCCTCCTCCATTATCAGCGCTGGTGGTGGGAGGAGTCGTTGACGTGGTGGTTGTGGGTACCGTGTTGGGGGTCCCATTGGCGGACACAGTAGGCGTCGTTGCTGCCTGCGTTGGAGTGGACGCCGCTGTAGGCGTCACCACCGGCGCGGCGGCCGTAATCGTCAGGTGCTTTATGCCTGACGTATAAAATGCGTCCAGCAGGCCATTGCCGCTGGTCGTATCGACAACATACTTGCCCGGTTTGGTGGTCGCCGGAATGGTCAATGTCAGGCTGAACGTGCCCGTGTTGAGGCCGGTAGAAGTTGTCTGTCCGCCAACGACCTCGGTCTTGCCTGGATCACAGGCTGCACAGCCAGCGATGTTGACCGTAAGCGGCTGGGGGGGAACCCAATCCTGGCCCGTCACGATAATCTTATCGCCCTGAGCCAGTGTGGTGGTCGAGATAGAGATCGACGGCGGGTTCGCTGAAAGCACCGTGTAGGGCGTGCTGCCGGCGTGGGGCATCCCATCAACTGGGGAGACCGTACAGACGCTGTAGCCCATGTTCACCTGGTTGGCGGTGGCTGGCCACTTGAAATTATCAGTGAAGTTTCCCGCAGCGTCCGTGTTCACCGACCCAACGATAGTACCTGCGGCCAGGCAGACCGTTGCCGCGGCGGTGGAGGCGTCGCCCGGCACCAGTTTCAGGTTGAGCTTCTGGTTCGGCAGATACGTGCCATGCACGACAGCATTCTCGCCGACCGGACCTTGCGGGTTACTCTGACCCTGGTAAATCATACCGGTATCCCACGTAATCGTTCCCCCTACACCTGCCTGCGCCACCGGAGCCTGGCTGAATGCCAGCGCGCCCATGATTGCCAGCATAAACGCCAGCATAAGCAGGCGAGCTGTATAAGGAGACTGCCGGCGTTCGGCGCCGGCGGTCTTTAATACCAGATGGCCGGTGATGGTCGATCTCTGTGCTGCGCCTGTGGAGAGCGGCTTTCGGCGCGCGGTTGCTCGTAAAGATGAGAACATCGTATGTAACAAACTCGTTTCCTCCAAATATCAATACATCCTGACCGCGTGTCGATCTGCTTCCTCTTCTGCTAAGCAGGCATGCTCTGCCGGCATAAAAACAGCACGCTACATAGACAATATGCAGCCCGTGAGCCGCTCAGGAAGCAGCTATTTTTCCTTCCGGTATGATGAAAGCAAGAGAACTATAAAAAGACCACAGGACGCTCGCCCGTTGGGTATGCGAAGGAGATGCATGATAACGTCAAATACGCTCTTACGAATCATTGCACGTCTACAGCACAGCGATTCGGTAGCACATGGGCGACGTTTGTTGCTTCATTACCTCCGCAAAAGCAGTGGAGCGCGGCTAGGACTGCTCTTTCTTGTTGACCAGAAACAGCAGACACTGCTGCTGCTAGAGCGTAGCGGCCGTCTGCCAGCCCGCCCCCGGCGCTCCACCAACGCTCGTTCTGCGAGCGACGCCAAAAAGCAGAAAACCCACGCGCGAGCGTCAGGAACAACCTTCGATCCCGGACGTATTTCACTCCACGGTATCTTTGGCGCTGCTCTTCAAACCCATGGTCCGCAATATATCCCCACTATACATGGTGACCCCCGTAGCTTGCAAGAGGAACAGTACTGGATTACTCCCAATGGCCAGGCAGTGGTGAGCGGAGTGGGCCGGCCAGCAACCCGGCAAGGGGTGCTTGTTCTATGTTTTGACTTTGACGCGGAGGCGCCAGAGGCGCAGACAAAGGTCATAGAGGCCCTCATGGAAGATAGAAGCCTGCTCCTCGTCTGCACAGCCCTGCTCTCCACCTATCTTTCGGAGTCAGAGAGCGAGTCCCAGGCGCCACAGCCCCGGCCTGAAGAGGTCATCGCGGAGAGCACCCGGACGGCGGTCGTTGAAGAGCGGAACCGCATCGCGCGCGATATTCACGATGGCATCGCACAGGATCTGACGCATATCCTGCATAAGCTTGAATTCGTGCAACGCACCCTTGAAAAGCAACCAGTAGTGGCTCTACGCGAAGTGAGCAGAGCCTATGATATGCTCAAAAACAGCCTGCAAGATCTACGTTACGACATCTCATCCATGATTCCAGCGAGCCTGGAAGAGCAGGGGTTCGACGCGGCGGTACGCGTGCTGTTGGATGATTACGCCGTCAATGAGCCGGGAGTGAAGATCTATTGTGATATAGATGAACCTGATCCGGTTCCACCGTTGCTGGAGGCGCCGATCTTCCGCGTGATCCAGGAGGCGCTCAATAATGTGCGCAAACACGCGCGCGCCAGCGAGGTGCGGGTGCGCATCAACCTGTTAGCGGGCATGCTGCTCATCCAGGTAAGCGATAACGGTGCCGGTTTTCAGCCAGAGGAGTTTATGAGCAGTGCCAGGGCGCGCCGCGAGCGGCGCCTGGGGTTGCTCACCATGCGCGAGCGTATGCAGCAGGTGCAGGGGAGTCTGGAGATCCAGAGCAGACCGGGTGGAGGGACGACTGTGAAGGCCTGCTTTCCCCTGGCGGTCTCCTCTGTCATGCTCACTGCTCGCGAGCGTGAGGTGCTGCGCCTGATCGTCGAAGGTCTGAGCAACAGGGATATCGCGGAGAAGCTTTCGATCAGCTTCGAGACCGTCAAATCGCACGTCCATCATATTGTCCAGAAGATGCAGGTCAGGAACCGCGTCCAGGCCACCCACATCGCCACCCAGCAGCGCTGGTTATAAGGAAGCTAATGGCCTTTTCTTTTTGCTTTTTTTGAGGTCGCGCTCCACCTGGATCACGTTGCGCACCCTTTCAAGGCGCGCAAAGACGCGCTGCATCTGCTCCAGCCCCTCGATCTGGAGGGTGGTGCTGATCACGACCATCTCCTTGTTCATATCTACGTTGGAGCTGACTGCCGCCATGTTGACGCCCACTTCGGAGATCACTGTGGCGATATCGCGGATCAGGCCGGGGCGGTCGCGCGCCACAATGGTGACGGGGGCCAGGTAGTGTTCTAGAGAGACCCCGGCCCAGCTCACATTCACCAGACGTTCACGCTCACGCTCGCGGTAGCGGTTAATATTCTGGCAATCGGCGCGATGCACAATCGCACCCTTGCCCCGGCTGATGAAGCCCACGATCTCATCGCCGGGCAGCGGGCAGCAGCAATTTGCCAGCCGGGTCAGTAGCCCGCTCACGCCCGCCACCTGTAACTTTACCGAAGAGAGTTGCTTGCTGGAAGTAGATACCTCGAAGGACTCATCTTCATCCTTCCCATCCTTTGCCTCTTTGCCCTCGCGCATCTCTCGCAACTGTTGCAAGCGCTCGCTCACTTTTACTGCGACCGCGTGCTGGCGTATCTCATCACTGCCGGTCGCGGCCAGCAGATCATCAAAAGATGCCTGTTTGTACTCCTCGATCAGCCAGTTTTGGATGTCTTCGGTGAGCACCTCCAGGCCGCGCAGGCCCACAACCTTGAGTTCCCGGTCCAGGCGCTCGCGTCCGATCTGGATATTAATATCGCGCTCGTGGATCTTGAGGTAGCGCCGGATCTTACTGCGCGCGGCGGCGGTGCGCGCGAAATTGAGCCAATCGCGCGTTGGATGCGCCGTGCGGCTGGTTACGATATCCACAATCTCGCCGTTCTTGAGTTCGTAGTCCAGCGGCACCATGCGCGTCACCAGGCGCTCACCATCGCCCTGCCCCACATCTGTGATAATGCGCGCGCCGGCGCAGTTATCCCCGACCTTCGAATGGATGCGATAGGCGAAATCAAGTGGTGTGGAGCCGACCGGCAGATCCTTGACCTCGCCTCTGGGTGTAAAGATGAAGATCTGCTCCTGGAAGATATCGCCCTTGACCGCCTCGACAAACTCCGAATCGCTGGTACTGGGGCTGCGCAGTTCGCGCTGCCATTCCGCGAGCTGGCGCAGCCAGGCCAGTAGCTCTTTGGCCGAGGCCGAGGCATGATCGCCGACATCTTTGTAATGCCAGTGCATGGCCACGCCATATTCTGCCATCTCATGCATCGTAAAGGTGCGAATCTGGATCTCCACGAGCTGCTCATCCAGGCAGAAAACCGTGGTATGCAGCGCGCTGTAGCCATTGGGCTTGGGATTGGCGATAAAGTCCTTGATCCGCCCCTCTTTCGGCTTCCACATACTGTGGATATGGCCCAACGCCAGGTAACAATCCGGCGTCGTTTCGGCGAGAATGCGGAACGCGATTACATCATGGATCTGCTGGAGATGGGCGCTCGCGTCGAGTTCTGCCAACTGCTCCGCGCTCAAGTGTTCTGAAGAGGACATGATGTCAATGCTGCGCAACAGCTTTTTGTAGAAACTATACAGGTGCTTCACGCGGCCTGAGACCTCGGTTCTTAAGCCAATGGAGGCCATCTCCGCGCGTAGGATGGTACACACCCGCTCAACATAGCCTTCCCATTGCTTTTTTTCGGCCTCGATCAGGTTGTAGATCCAGGCGTAGCGCTGCGGCTCCAGGATCTCAAAAGCCAGGTCCTCCAGCTCGCTCTCGACGCGCGACATGCCCAGGCGACCAGCCAGGGGCGCGTAGATCTCGCGTGTCTCCTGGGCCATCGTCTGCTTCTCATGCGGATCATAGGGGAAATCGGGATGGCGCAGCACACGCATGGCATGCAAGCGATAAGCGAGCTTGAGCAGCACCACGCGCGGGTCATCGGCCATGGCGAGAAACATCTTGCGCACCGTCTCAGCTTGCAGGCGCTGCAAGATTTCACGGTTCCGCCGCTTCTTGTGCTCTCTGCCATTGTCGGCCTCGGCCCTGGGCGTCGCCAGGTGCGCTCCCGCCTGTTTCTTGCGCTCAAGAATGTTGAGCCGCAGCATACTGCTGACCACGCGTTCAACAGGTGCGCCAAGCTCCTCTCCTACGCGTTCGAGCGGCAGCAGGTCGGCATCAAGCGCCTCAAAGATCAGGCCAGCGGTCACTCCAACCGCATCAATGCGCATTTCAGCCAGAATCGTGGCAATCGCCAGCGCATGCTCTAGCGGGGGAAGCAAACGCGTGCCGCGCTCGCCCCGGCAGGTCTGCTGAGCAAGGAGTAGCGCCCGCGCAATCTGTTCAACCTCGGCCACAGGCATGTATTCGTGTATGATACCCAGCAGGCGTTGGGCAGACGCATCAAGGGACGCGTTATATGCCTCCCCAGGCCATATGCTCTCATCTACATCCGGCGTGCGTTCTGAAGAAGCCAGTGAGGATGTATCCTGCGTCCGCTCGCCCGGCTGTTGGTCTATAATCATATCCACACATATTTCTACGCTGTTCTATGTCACGAGTTGTAGCTCTTGATGTATCACCCACCCCCGCCTGCGGATGCCCCTCTTTTCAAAGATGGGGAGGAAGCAGGCGTTCCTTGTTGGGGTTTGGGACAGGGGGCCTGCCCGTAAGCAAAACCATCGGCCCGTTGCACAACACGACAATACCTGGCATTGATGCCGTCGCACTTTCCCACACGGAAGGAGCCCGAAGATCGCACAGCAACCCGCCCCACATGCGTGCCTTCGGTTTTGAGCCGCTTGGGCAACCGGGGGACCTCAGCCCGCACCAGATCCCCTGTCGTAAAGCCTCGGATGCGCTTCGCTCGTGTGAAATAACTCACGGGAAAGCCTGAGCCATCCACATTGGTGCGCTGGTACCTGCCCCGTCCCTGCGCCTGGACAAGCACCATCTGGCTTCGCCGTCGCGTGACTGCCACCAGATCGCCCACACAGAGAGCATCCAGGCAGTGCTCCTTCTCGACGCCAAAGCGATCCCGATTCCATCGTGTCCGACCACCGCTCCAAGTCCCAATGGGCAACCCCAAGGGATGGAGGGCCTCCACCAGCGCGAACCGTGTGGTATTGACGGCAGCCGCATCTTTGAGGGGACGGTTTGCCTGGGCCTCGACCTCCAGATGTCCAAACGCGGTTGCACTCTGATTCCCTTTCCGGCGATTACAGTCGTGGCAACTAAGCACCAAATTGGACACCCGATCCGAGCCCCCGCGACTGCGTGCAAGCACATGGTCGAGCTCAAATGGAACCCTCGTGGCACCACAATACACACAGGCATGTCCAAACTTTTCGAGCAGATAGGCGCGAATCTCCCAGCCGAAGAGGGCTCCCCTTTGGTATTCCAGACCAGAGACCTCCGGGTTTTGCAGCACGGTCAGATCGAACTTCACCCGCTCGACCTCGATGCGTCTCAGGGGGATCCATTGCTGATAGCGTCTGGCCCAGGTGAGCACATTGCCGATGCGTGATCTCAGGCTTGGTGGCAACCACCCTTTGGGCCGCCGCCGATTGAGAAACCGGGGGGCCCGATAGCGCAGATTGGCGCTTCTGCGACGACGGCGATAGCGAGCCCGTTGGCCCATCGCCAGGTGAACGGCTTCTCCACGGTGTTGCAGATGGGCGAGATGCAACGCATGATGGACTTCTCCCTCCTTGGTGTGCTCTACTCGCGCCAGGGCCATGCCCGTAACCTTGCTGCCCGGATCAAGTTTGAGCACGACGGGTTGGACGGTACTTTCTTGGAGATGTCGGTCCTTGAGGCGGATGGTAAACGGGACGACTCGATGCACGACGGCTCGTTTCTGGGTCAGCAAGACCCGTGCTCGTTTCTCAGTGCAGGGCATCAACGGCTGATGGTGCCGATCGAGGACAAACACAGACATGCGTCTTGATCCTTTCTGCCTCCAAAGAGGCCCCTGTAAAGGGCTTGTGACGCATCTGGGCCAGGCGTGCCTAGATGACCCCTCTCGCCACAGTTGCAGAAGACTTGTCTGTTGGCGCACCGCCCGACACCCCGACGGGCTTTTAACCACCAACGGCAGTGCCAGGGACTGAGGTGGCATCCCTGGGTACCATGATCTTCTGAACGTAGATGCTTCCTCTCCCGGCCTGTGGGATCAGCATCTCAGGCTGGACAACGGGACCAACGTCAACTACGGGAGCAAGCCCCCGCGTTCTACGCGTGGGGTCGTTGACATTGATTCTCTTTCCCCCGTCGCGCTACCACCCAATATCCCCACAAATTATAGTTCCAATCCCTGGTGTTGTCCAGCAGGCATCCAAGAGGGAGGACCAGTCACGTAGCTTCCACCGCAACATCAACGAAAGAACCAACATCTACCCCTTTGGAAACTGTCTGGTATCCAGTTTGTCGACCAGCATGCCGTCAGCATGTATGCGCTACTGCCGGCGATGGGCCATGCCAGCGATGAGGTGCTCTTACACGCCATCCAGGAGATGGTGGAGCTGTACCGTCCCAACCAGGCCCGGCTGTCACGACTGTTTGTGTGGTTCGGCGTGTTGTTACGCCGATCTGGTACACTATCAGCAGAGGAAAAGCGCAAAGTAGAGGAGCGACTACATATGTACGACAATTTACTGGACGAGGACCCCTACCTTCAGAAGCATGCACAGAAGGAGGAAAAGCGCAAAGTAGAGGAGCGACTACATATGTACGACAATTTACTGGACGAGGACCCCTACCTTCAGAAGCACGCACAGAAGATGGCGCAAGGCATGACGCAAAACAAGTTCCGGGAGACGATCCTGGGTCTCGTGCAAGAGCGGTTCCCGGCATTGCACGATGAAGTGAAGCAGAAGATTGCGGCCATTGATGAGACGGATACGTTGCAAAAGATCATTCTTGCCCTTGCTCTGGCCACTGATGAGGTGAGCGCCCGCCGGTATGTCACCGTGCTTGAGCCGGTCCATGCACCCGAAGCGTGATACGTAGGGGCATCAGATCACGCGGTGTTCGAGGTCGCGCGTCACGCTGACCACGTTTTTCACCTGGAGCAGGCGTTTAAAGACACGCTCGATCTGGTCTACCGATTGAATCTCCATGGTGGTGGTGATGACGGCCTTCTGCAAAGAAGGATGAGTCGTCGTTGTCACCGCCGTCATATTGATACCGGCATCGGAGACCACAGCCGCGACATCGCGCAAAAGGCCCGCGCGATCACGAGCCACGATCGTAATCGGGGCCAGGTAGTTCTGGGGCTTAAGCTGGGACCAGTTGACCTCCACGATGCGTTCACGCAGGCGCTCGCTATAGCGACGCAGCGTGCGACAATCGTCACGGTGAACCATCATGCCTTTATTGGGGCTGAGGAAGCCTACAATGGCATCTCCTGGGATGGGACAGCAACAATGGGCCAGCTTGATGACGATCTCCGGCAGGAGTAAGCTCTCCTCCGCCAGGTGCCGCTCTGCCTGGGAGGTGGGGGCTTCAGGCGCGCCATTTTTCGACGCATCCACACTGGAAAGCTCTTCCACTATGGGAACCCCGTTGTAGTACTCGTCCGTGCGCGCTTCCAGGGAGAGAGGTACAAGGACGCCGCGCTCTCCCAGCAAGGGCGTGAGTTGCTCCAGCACTGTCTCGGCGGAGAGATCATCTCGTCCCAGCGCCACATACATATCGTCGGGCGCTTTATATTTTTTGAGCGCCGTCATTGTTGAGAGGTCGGCATCATGGATGACCCCGATCCCCTGCGCGCCTATGCCCTTGAGCGCAAGATCGAGGCGCTCGCGGCCCAGTTGCAGGTTGATCTCCCGCTCATAGGTCTTCAGGTAGCGCCGGATCTTCGTGCGCGCAGTCTGGGTGCGCGCGAAGGCGAGCCAGTCGCGTGTCGGGTGGGTCGCACGGTCGATTACAATATCCACGATCTCGCCGCTCTTGAGTTCATAGTCAAGCGGCACCAGGCGGGTGATCAGGCGCTCGGTATCGGCCATGTTGGTGATGATGCGCGCGCCCGCGCAGTGATCACCGATATTGCTATGGATGCGGTACGCCATATCAAGCGGAGTAGAGCCGCGCGGCAGATCCTTGACCTCACCTTTGGGCGTGAAGACGAAGATCTGCTCCTGGAAGATATCACCTTTGACAGCCTCGATGAAGTCATCGGCGCTCTGCGGCAGCTCGCGCTGCCATTCGCGTAGTTGTTCGATCCAGGCAATCATCTCGCGATAGGAGAGGCGAGAGCCGCCACGCTCCCTTAAGTACCAGTAGCTGGCGATGCCGTAATCGGCGGTGCGCTGCATATCGTGCGTGCGAATCTGGATCTCGGCCAGGCGGTTGTCCAGGCAGAAGACCGTTGTGTGCAGCGACTGGTAGCCATTCAGCTTGGGGGTAGCGATGAAGTCTTTGATGCGCCCGTCCTTGGGGCGCCACAGGGCATGAATGTGGCCCAGGGCCAGGTAGCAGTCATGGTCGGAGTCCACCAGGATGCGGAAGGAGATCAGGTCGTGCAGTTGGCTGACATCGCCGCCGCTCTGCTGGAGTTTGCGATTGATACTCGCCAGGTGCTTTTGCCAGGCGCGCACCTCAGCACGAATACCGGCCCGGTCCATCTCCTCCTGCATAGCGTGGCAGACGGCATCGGTATAGGGCTGACGCCTGCGTTGCTCCTCCTCTACTTCATGTGCCAGGCGCACATAGCGCTCCGGTTCCAGATAACGGAAGGAGAGGTCTTCCAGTTCGGCCTGGACGAGCACCATACCCAGGCGGCGGGCAAGGGGAGCGAATATTTCGCTGGTCTCCCGCGCCTTGTTCTGTTGCTGGACGGGGTTCATCGCGTCCAGGGTGCGCATGTTATGCAAACGGTCCGCCAGCTTAATCACGACCACACGTGGATCTTCCGCCATTGCCAGCAACATCTTGCGTACAGTCTCCGAACGCAGGCGACGCTTCAGGTCACGCGCAGCATCTTCGTTTTGATCGGGGGACACTTTAGGGAGTGGCTGATGGCCGGATTTTCCGGCCAGAGCATCAAACTTGGTCACCCCATCAACAACGATGGCGACCGCTGGCCCAAACTGCTCGCGCACCTCATCCAGCGTATAGTCAGTATCCTCCACTACATCATGCAATAGAGCCGCAACGATACCATCAGCATCAATGCGCATAGTGGTCAGGATGAGGGCTACCGCCAGGGGATGCTCGATGTATGGCTCACCAGACTTGCGCAAGGCCCCTTTGTGCGCACGATCTGCCAGGTTGTAGGCGCGCTGAATCTTCTCCACGTCCTGTGGAGTCAGATATTCGCGCGTCTCCGCCAGGAGCTGCTCTAAAGCATCACTCCCGTACCCGCTGGCGGCCTGGTAAGGATAGAAAGCCTCCCATACTCCTGTTGAAGCTTCCTCCTGGCCCTCCTGCCCCTTATGGGTACCCGCTTCTTGCGTAGTTGCGTTTCTCTCGATAGAATCCATCATTGGGTACCCATCCTCACATGCATGTGCTGCGGATACACGGCGTCCCCATGGTTGTGATAGCGCTGAAACGTATGATTGTGTATTGAAACAAGTTTAAAAAATCTAGCGAAATGGAATGTGTCTAGCGTTCTATTAACCTCTTTTACGGAAAATCTACTGGCATAAAACGCTGGATTTTTCAGAACTATTATTCTTATTATAGAGGCTCTTACATTACTGTCAAGTCATCCAGATAACGCAAGCGTGATAAATCACGCAGCTACGAAGGATGAGCGACTTCTCTGCCTCCACGCCCGACCTGCGTAGGGGCGATGGCTTGCCTCGCCCAATAGGCGTCAAGGGAAGGCATCGCTTGCAGAAAGCGAGCGGCGAATCCGTAGGGCGTGGCTTGCCTCGCCCGTCACCAGGAAGCGCCCTGCGGGCGGACTGGCGAGGCAAGCC
>JALYTT010000127.1 GCA_030854145.1 Chloroflexota bacterium
GCCCATATGGCAAACAGATATCATGTGTTGCCATACGGGCTTGTCAACCGCGCCCCTACCCTCTGGCGCCCCTCCATCTCTGGCGTTCGTATGCCTCTTGCTTGCAATAGAGGGTCATTTATGCATCTTCGCCTTCGAAGAAATCGCGCAAGCCGGGGTAGTCCTGCATAATCGCATCCACTGTGTCTGGTGTAAGGGCCATGAATGTACCCTGTGCCTCCGCCAGCACCGCATGCTCATCGTCCGCCAGGCTTATCACACCGGATGCCTGGAACATGCTGCGGCGCTCCTTGCCGAGCGAAGCGCGTATGCGCAAGAGCGATCCATACGGCACAGAACGGCGATAACGCACCTCCAGGCGACCCGTCATCGTCCACTGCGGGTGCTCGCTGAGCAGGGAGGTGCGCCCCAAAGCCTCATCCAACACAGCGGCCACAATGCCTCCATGAATAACGCCCGGAAACCCCTGGTGCTCCTCGTGCGGTTGAAAATCGGCCACAATGGTGCTCCCCTCGCGCCGGAAAACCAGGTGCAGGCCATACGGATTGCGCTGCCCACAGACAAAACAGCGCTGGTAATCGGTTGTATCGTTGAGTCGCATGCTTCCTCTCCCCTTCTCTTTATTAGAGAGGCACTGTAACACAAACAGAGAACGATCTCAAGCGTAGGGGCTATGGCTTGCCTCGCCCGCGTAGGGTTACGCGGGCGAGGCAATGTCGGCGGGCAAGAGGAGCCGAAGCCATAGCCCCTACGCGGATGGTGGTTACACAGGCGGTCAGCTACAAAGCCTTTGACATATCCTCCAGGATAGCGGATAATCCATGTATTACTCAGCACCGGTGAGGCAAAAATCGCCGCTCGCCCGTGTTCAGATCAGGCACATATCTTCGTCGTCCGCGGCGCACTGCTGCAATTAATTATGTACAACACGAGGTAAAGAGTATGACAACAGTTGACAACGGGGTATTCACCCCCACTCCCGTAAAGACGAAAAAGCAGCGTAAGAAGCAGGCCAGGCGTGAGGCTAAAGCGATGCTCAGAGTAGCACGCGCCAGGAAAGTCGTTCAGAAAACCGAGAAGCGGCTTAGCAAGACCCAGAACAGGCTCGAAACCCGTAAATCGCGCCTGAGCACTCTGGAGGAGAGGCTGGCTGGGATTCAGCGCCAGCATACGGTTGGTGATGAGAACCAGGGGTCAGATAGTGGCTCCGATCAGCAGCAAGGGGAGACAGCAACGCAGGGGAGCTGGGCTACCGATCAGGGCAACCAGCAAGAGGCTTCCACGGGCAACGGCAACGGCGCCATGTCTATACCCACTCCTACAAACCAGGCGGAGTCCGAGCCGCCGGCCGAGGGCCGCGTCGATGTCTCCAATTCGGAGCAGGCAACGGAAGCGGCACAGAGCGGCGAGGGACTTGCTTCATCGGACACAGAGGCATCATCTGAAACGCAGGGTTCAAGCGAGGAAGAGCAGAGTAGCGAGGAAGATGAGACCAGCACAGATACACCCAGGCGCGGGAGAGGCTCACGCCGCTCGCACGCAAAACAGAGCGATTCCGATAAAGAGTCATCCTCCACTAGCGAAAACTAAGACAACTATCCAGGAGTATGGGGGCGCCGCTTCGGTGCCCCCACATATTCAGGATGGAGACTGCATAGCATCGGTCCGGTGATGGTGGATAAACGGCAATCCTGGCTTCTGTGTCGCTAGCACGCCCTTTTCCTTTAACTTGAGGTAGAGCCAGAGCCACAGGCCAAGCACAAGGCCGCCAAACATATAGGCGCCAAAGACATCGCTGGCCCAATGGTCGCCCAGGTAAATGCGGGAAGGGCCAACCAGGACCACAAACAGCGCGGGTATAATGAGCAACGCAATCCTCCACCAGCGGTTGCCTTTAAAAAGGATGATGCCAAACGAGAACAAGAGGCCCCAGAAAGCCACGTACGACATCACATGCCCGCTGGGGAAACTCTTGCCAGCAGCGATCTGGATCACCTCCACCAGGCCCGCCGTCGGACGTGGGCGCGATATTAAAAGCTTCGTCGCTCCATTGAGAATCGCGCTGCTCGCGCAAGACCCGATCACTATGAGGGCCTCCAGGCGGAGACGCGCTATCCAGAAGAGCAGGGCCGCCACAAGGATCAGCCCGACCGAGAGCCACAGGGTATTGCCGATGTAGCTGACCGCAATCATGAAGTCTTCCAGCCAGGGCGCGTGGTTCTCCTGAAACTCGCGCGTAATGGCCACATCTATACTTAAGACGGGGTGAAAATGCACCCACCAGGCCAGCAGACCGAACAGCACAAATGTCACCAGGTACATCACCGCGAGTACGCGACCGATGCGCAGCATACTGTACCACGGCCTCCGGGCATCAGCCGCCTCTTGCTGTACTCCCTGGACGACGGACTGAGTACCTTCCTGTATCTTCTGGCTGCCCTCCTCTATCTTCTGGGCAACAGGGGTATCCTGAGGATTTGTTGGCGCCTCTGGTTTCTCCTGACCGGGCTTTTCTGACTGGGGTTTTTCTAGCATTATAGACTCCTGGTTACTAAGACACATCCTAAGGGATAGTAATATCACGTTTCAGAATGCCAGAAAGGTGACGGTGCCTTCGCTCTGAACAGCGTAGGCCTACGCGGGCGAGGCCTTGCCGGCAGGCATTGTTGGCGGGCAAGGGGAGCCGAAGCCTTAGCCCCTACGCGGTTCAGATCTGCTCGCTGCGAAGGTAGCCATCTACAACATTCGATAGTAATATATAAGAGAGTACTAGAGAGAGAGAGAAAGGGTAACACAAACATGCCACATATTGCCATCCGCCAGGCGCGGGAAGAGGACCGTGACACGGTTCTCGCGTTCTGCCAGCACACCTGGGACTGGGGCGACTATATCGAGCGCGTCTGGGATGATTGGCTGCGCGATCCGCAAGGCCGCCTGTTCGTAGCCACCGCCGATGATGTACCGGTGGGGGTCACCCACGTCCGTATGCTCAACAACACCGATGCCTGGCTCGAAGGCATTCGCGTGCATCCGGCGTATCGCCAGCAAGGGATCGCCAGGGCGCTCAACGAGGCCATGCTGCTAGAGGCCATGCAGCGCGGAGCCACCAATGCGCGGCTCATCACCGAGTCCAGCAACACGGCGGCGATTCAACTGGTCCAGGGGAAGCATATGCGCCAGGTGGGTGGCTTCCTCCCGCTCACCGCGCAACCGATGACGCAACCGCCTGAAGAGCGTTATCCATTGGATGAGCCGGTGCTGGCGAGCCAGGAAGATCTGGAAGAGATCATCAGCTACCTCGATGTCTCCAGTATCTTCCCCAGCACAGGCGGCCTCTATTATCATGGTTTTACGGCCTACAGCATCACCGATACCCTGCTGAAAGAGAAGATAGCCGCCCGCCAGGTCTATCTACTGCGCCGCTGGGAGCGCCTGGACGGCCTGGCCATCGTCGAGACGCGCGAGAGTTCGCTGGGCAAGCAGCTCCTTATCGGTTATATCGATGGCACCACCGAGGCCATCAGCCTGCTGGCTTATGCACTGCGACGCCTGGCGGCCAACACGCATCTGAATACAGTGCGCGCGCATGTTCCCGACCTGATTATGGTGCGCGATGCCTTCACCGGGGCCAGTTATGAGTGGGAGGGACAGACCTTTCTCACATTTGAACGCAGTCTGGAGGCCTGAGGGACATGCAAGAAAGGTCTGGAGCGCGTGCGCCACGCGGCGCACCAGGACTAGATTATTCAAAAGTCGCTCGATGGTACTGAGGTCATGCACACTTTCGGTCGAATCGCATCAGCAAGGCTTGAGCTCCGGTCGCGCGTGACGATCTGCACGCTCGGATGTTGGCGAAACCAAGCCGCCACCGTTTCCACCTCACAGTCGGCTAAGAGGGCCAACAACTGATGCTTTTCCAGATCCACCAGAATCGTGCCATATCGGCGTCTTTTTGTCCAGGCAAAATCGTCAACGCCGACCACCCGTGGAGCGCTCTTAGGGGACATCCCTTGGCGAATGAGGCTACGAAGCAGAGTGGAGCGGCTGACGGGAAGCTGCATCTGCGCGGCAAGACGGGCGCCCGCTTGGCCGCCAGCGATTGCTGCCACGCTGCACAGAAGGTGTGACACTGCTTGAGTACGACGCTGATATCGATCAGCAAGCGCGGAGAGGTCTTCTCGAAACGTCTTGCGGGGACAAGCCGCATTGGGGCAGCGAAAGCGCCGCGCCTGGATCAGAAACGTACGTACGTCAGTGCGAGGTCCTTCTCCCAGGCTGCTCCCTCTCGTGACATTTCACCCGTACTGACCATCTTGTCGCTGTTGTCTTCTATGGTCATGGTGAAGCGCTGAGAAAAACTGGGCTCGTCGCGCCACCACTTGAGCTGATTTCCTGTCATGGTCACGTCGTATTTTCTTGAGACGCCACGTTCATCAAAGGAAAGCATAAAATATTTTTTCGCCACATCATCGCTGCCAAAAATAGCGACCCCGCTAGGAAAGTTGGGGTTGTCAATCTCTGAGTGCATGATCAAGAAAGCGCCGCCCTCAAGCCAATCAAAAGTTGTACAACCATGCAAGGTAATACCGGGAAGGTAGGGATGAGACCCGATGGTTTGCCATTGGCCCACTAAAACCTTAAAGGGTTCAAGTGTTGGGTTTGGTCGTAATGCTTCGCTTCCGATTTTTTCTTCCATATTCCTAATTGTAGCTATGATGGCCCAAAAAATCAAGACAGTTTTTGGGCTCAAACCAGTTATTTACCGCTTTCAATGGCAGTCACACCAGATATGAAGCGGTTTTCCCAGGCATCCTTGCGTCAAGTTCCATCCTTCAATGCAAAATCGGCTCTTGTTCACTTGCGGTGGAAAATCGGCGCGAAACATTGGAATCGACCTCGCAGACCTCCATAAAATCTCGCCTTTCCACCACCCGCACCGGTCGGGAGTGCTCCCGCAGTGTCGACTCCCAACACGACACCGACACCAGGCATGGCCACTGTGAGTTGGACGCCGCACTGCGTGTCAGCACCACATCGGTGTTACCCAAAAGGCTCATGGCTGGTTTGGGCTGCCGTGTGGGGCAGCGGTTTTGGTGCCGAGGTCGTCGGAGCGTCCGGCCTCCAGCCGGGACCATTGGGCGGTGGGACGTCCGTCCGTGCGGAACTGTTCGCCGCCAGCGCTTCCCCACCGGTGCGGCCAGCCAGCGGGCGAGTCTTCCCAGGTCTCCTGCCGACCATACACAGTCATGTCTAACAGTCCGTACGACGGTGCCATCACTTCATTGCCGCGGCCGGTGGTCCAGTAGGTCTCGAACACACGGTTCCCGTGCCGCAGGTAGCATACCAACAAGCCAAACCCGCGCCCGGCGAGCAGGGCGGAGGCTGCGTCTTGCGCCGAGTACCACGGAACGTCCCACCCCATGAAGTCACGGTAACGGATGCTCTCCTCGTACGGACCTTCGCAGAACGTGGCGTAGGTAACGTCGCGGGAATGCAGGTAGGACAGCTCGCGAACCTGGCCGTTGGAGAAGGTGCAGCCCTCGCACTGAGTGCTGGCGGGTTGACCAGTATGCCACATGTGAAAATAGACGATCAGAAGCCTTCGGCCCTCGAAGACCTCCAGCAACGTGACCGGTCCATGCGGGCCAAGAAGCTGGATAGTGGGGTCCACCTCCACCATCGGCAGACGCCTTCGAGCCGCCGCGATCGCATCCCCTTGGCGGGTGTGCGCCTTTTCCCGAACTCGCAGTTTGTCCAGTTCCGTCTGCCAGGTGGCCCGGTCGACCACCGCAGGCAGTGCAGGGGTGTCGCTGTTAGTGGGGAAATGGTGCTGATCATGTGTGTTCATAGATGTTTCCTTCCTTCCTCCCCCTCTGGCATTGGGGCTAGCTCACAGGGAGAGTGGATCTTCTTGTAATGTGTAAGTACCTCTATTCTACTGGCAGAGAAAGAAAAAAACCTCTCGTATCTTGCTCAAATCCTCGGCCCGACTCTTGCCTGGGAAAGATCAGCCGACGCGCCTGACCTGGCTTGACGAAAGCAGAGCATGGGTACTCACGGAAGTCGCTCTCCTACGAATGTACAACACGTGCGTGCAACAGCCTGCTTCTCGCGCGGATTCTGCTTGAGAGCGGCCACCCATTCCAAACATTCGCGCCGATTTCCTCCCTTTCCTCTCAAAAATCGTCGAACATTCACGCAATTTACTAGTAGGCTCTATGTGTAGTGGCGCCCCTCGCGGGCGCCATGTTCCAGACTGGCAGATAACATTTGTCAGGCCAGAAGGACGAAGAATTTTTTAAATAACCCTGCTATCAGACCCTTGCTTGTTGACAGCTTAGACAGGATTGAGCACAGCTTCCGGGTAGCGTATATCGTGGTAGCGCAGCAGCCAGCAACCATAGTTCATGCCGCCGCCCACAGCAGGCAGCGCCATCCACTGACCGTCTTGCACCCGGCCCTGACGCATGAGCTCCATCAGGGCGGTCGCGATACTGGCATTGGAGAGATTCCCGTAGTAGCGGAAGTTATCCACCAGCTTCTCCATCGTCGATGCCGGCCAGCCATAATCGTTGATGAGCAGGTCGCCCATGCGACGGGTGATGCGCGAATTGGCCTGGTGCGGGATAATGTGTGTTAGATCGTCATGAGCCAGGTTCGCATGGCGGCACAGCGCATCGACCGCCTCCGCCATCGCGCGCGGGGCTTCGCGGAAGACCTCTTTGCCGTTCATCTTGGTATAGCCTACCAGGTACTGAGCAAGAACCTGGTTGAGTTCCTTGCCTTTGCCCTCTTTGTAGAGTTCACGCATCTTCATGTCCACTTCAGCCATCTCAACGACATCCTTACGCAGCGGCGTCTGGTAATAGAGCGCCTGGGCCTGGTTGGCATCGGACCCGTTGATGATGTAGGTATCCTCGTCGCCACTACGCTCCAGCAGGAAAGCAGAGGCTCCCTCGCCGAACAGCGAGCTCGTCTTCCAGTCAAGCACGTTCATGATATTGGGCAGTAGACCTTCAGAAGTAACCATCAGCACCAGGCGCGCGGAACTTGACGAGAGCACTTCGGCGCAGATCTGGAAGGCCTCGGTCTGACAGGCACAGGCTCCCCTGAGCATGGTGGCGCGAATCGGCTTCAGACCAAGCCGCTGCTGCACCTGTCCGGCAATGGTAGGAAAGGCATCATTATCGGAGGAAGAGGCCCCGATGATCGTATCTATTTCAGAGGCATCGCGACCAGCGCTGGCCAGCGCCCGCTGCGCCGCGACCACGGCCATATCTACCAGTGACTCTTCTCTAGGCGCCTGGGGAGCATCGATGAGGCCAGGTGCATCCTCCCCGGCCATTCTACGACAGAGTTCCAGTGTGCTGGTACGCACATGGCGCGTGCTCAGCCCCGTCACGCGCTCCAGGTCACCAGCACTGCGCGGGTCGCCGAGGCGGGTAGAGATGTGCGCAAAAAATTCGTTCGTGATGATGCCTGCCGGAGCATATGTGCCAAGCCCGATAAGGCGTATCTTCGCCCTGGTATAGATGTGGGGCACGATATACGTGTAGTCGGGCCACTGCTGAGCCGGGTTGGATGTCATGTCAAACCTCCAGGATGGAGTAAAATAATTTGATTATTCCCAAGTATAACATATCGCTCATGAATACGCCGCTCATTATGACAACGCGAAGACACGGAGACGCGCAGGAACAGAAATGCCCACTTGACCGTAATGATAGTATGCAGCATATCGAAGTTCATCTCGCATGCCGGAGGAGGGAGTCGATGACCACTGCCTCAGTCAGCCAGGAACACATAGCGTGCCTCGCGGAGAGACCTCGCCAGGTGCATACGATCACCGATCGTATTTCGATGGCGAACACGTATCTTATCGATGACCAGCGGTTCATCGTTGTTGACCCCGGCTCAGCGTTGAACACGCGCCTGACGCTGGAATACATCGAACATGTTCTGCATCGATCTCCCCGCGATATTGACCTTATCGTCCTGACCCATCTCCATACCGATCACACAGCCGGAGTGATCCCGCTCCAACAGGCCTGTGGCGCGTCCGTGGCAGCGTCGACTACTGCCCGGCAACTGGCACAAGCGGAACAGCAGGCAGGCAAGCTCATGCCAGGAGTCACATACATGGCCGAGCAGGTCTTGCCAGGAGCCTTCCAGCGCCTGGACCTCTTCCCGCCGCAGTATGCCCGGCAGGTGGAGATGATCAACGTCTGGCTGGACGATGTCGCAGGCGTACCGCAGCACCTTGACTGGCGCGTGATCGCCGCTCCCGGCCACACACGTGATAGCCTCTGTCTCTACAACGCCTTCACCCGCGAACTGCTGTGCGGCGATATGGTGATGACCCTGGAAGACAGGAAGCCGTGCATACGGGGGGAGGGCAGCCGTCGCCAGGTGCAGGAGATGCTCCAACTCCTGCGTAGTTTACATATCCATTACCTCTACCCTGGTCACGGCAGGGCTGTGCTCGCGAAACAGGTTGTTCAGCAGATCCAGCTTGAATCCTAAGGCTACATCTGCTTGGGGCGACTCGGCAGGCGTAGCGGCATAGGGCCACCGGTCGGACGCAGCAGGGGTGGGGTAGGGGTACTGAGCATGGAGAGCGGCACCGTTCGGGCCGACTGCAAGGGGGTATACTCCAGGCTTATATTTCCCAGTCTGACAATATCACCCGGTTCAAGCTGCCACGGAGCTACCAACAGCTCGTCATTGATATATGTGCCGTTGCGGCTCGCCAGGTCCTGCACATACATACCATTGGGCTGGCGTACGATCTGCGCATGCCGTCGCGAAATCGAGGGATCGTTAATCACGACATCGCTCTCAATACCGCGCCCTATCGTCAGTACAGGACGTTCCAACAAGAAGCTTTTCCCACTCAGTTCGCCATCGCGGATCACAAAGGCGTATATCTCAGGAGGTATCGCGGGGAGGGGATATGCTACCTGGCCCACCTCTGCCGTCTCCTGGCGCATGGCCGCTCCGGCGCGAGAAGCGTCAGAGGCGATCTGCTGGACCAGGCCATCAAAGTCACTAGAGTTGCCGGCGCCCAGAGGCGGCGTGAGCGGCAACGCCATCTTGCTCTGATTTTCGCCAGGAGCAGGGGTGACGGCGCTCTGTGTCTCTTCAGCGGCCAGATTCACAGACGAGCGCGGCGCGTGACGCAGGAGCGGGTCATCCTGGGAGGTCAGGGATGTGGATGGCGCGGCAAGCTCCAGGAGGAAACGGTGAGAGCCAACCTCCAGCAGTTCGCCAGGCGCGATGATGACGGAGCCACGAATGCGCTGGCCGTTGACCTGCACGCCATTGAGGCTGTCACAATCGGTAACATACACACATCCCTGGTCCCAGGCCAGTTCAACATGAGCGCGAGAGGCCATATCATCATCCAGCCAGATATCGTTTTCCTCACCCCGTCCGATCGTCACGATGGTCCGCTTCAAGGCCAGGCGCTGGCCCTGGAAGCGCCCGTTGCGATGTTCGAGCCAGCCCCAGGGGGTATCGTCATTGAAGACGAAGGGCACAGGCACACCAGGCTGGCGGCGGGGCGGCATGAATGAGGCGGTAGCGGGATTGGCGTGCGTGGTGCGCTTCTGGAGCGGGAGATGAGTGGAGGCCGTTGAGGTGCGCGGCGGCGTGAACAGGCAATAGGCGACAGTGATACCAAAGGGCAACACCCAGCCCCAGAGCGCTATGTAGACCAGCAGCAGCTCAACCTCTACCGCGTTGATGTTCGCCTGCCCCCCGGCAAAACGTACATTGTACCAGACAAGTGCGGGCAGCAAGAGCAACGCAGAGATAACACAGAGCACTATAGCCCCGGCAAGCTGCCGGGTCGTGCCGCGCCGGCGGAACGTCGTATAAAGCGCATCGATAGCGATGGCAAGCATACAGCATGCCAGGCCTCCATAGCAACCAGCGCTAAACCATGTCGAAAAATCTACACTGCTCGTAGGCTGCTCCTCCTTGCATTACAGCATGGCATTGATACCCGCGCGGCGGGCATCGCTGATCACCACCCGGTCGACAATTGTACTCTGTTTGACATTCTGCTGGTAGATGGCATCGGTCGAAATATTGGCGGAGGCTCCAGCGACATTGTTATTCACCTCTACCGCGTCCCAGTACTCAAAGCGCTGGCTATCAGGCGTCACCGCGACCCCCAGGAAGGCGTGTCCGGGGATAATCACGATTTCGGAGTGCAGGCCGATACTCTCTACTGCCGCCGCCAGCAGGACTGTCAATTCGATGCACATGCCACTGCCCTGTTGCAGCACCTCGGCAGGCAGCTTGATATTCTGCGTCGCTACGCCGCTATCCCCTGGTCCATTATAGGGAACACTGGCCTGCACGTAGTGTATTTTGTAATCGATGCGCAGGGCATCAAAGATGGCGTCAACCTGGTCCGCCACCTGCTGATGGCTGGCCTTGCTATACCCAATCATGGCATTGGGTGCGGGCGGCGGCTGCAACTGTAGATGGCTCCTGGCCCTGGCGATCAGTTCGGCGATCAAGGGGTCGTCAGGCGTCACCCAGGCGGCGATCTTCAAGCGATTCGCCGCCGTCCACTGCATGAGCCAGCGCGAGTGGAGCAGCAGCGGGCTGTCGTTGACGTAATAGGAGCGCCCCTGCATATCGGTGACGCGCACATGCAGCGAGGTATTGTAGTCAGCAGTGAGCTTGCGCAGTGCTGAGATGAGCATTGGCGGTGTTGTAGCGATGGACTGCATATCGGAGGTCGCATTGACCGTGTGTGTCTGCACCTGTGTAAACCCGGCAATATCGACGCTGACTGCCAGCGTCAGAGGACTGCCGCTGCTGTAATCGATGTGCGCCAGGGGGGTCTGGGTCGTCACGTATGCAGGGTAGAACGCGCTGAAGAGTGCCGGTGGGGTACTCACGCAGATACGCACGGGGGCCTGCCCTCCGCAATGCTGCTGGTTGCTCAGGCTGCTCTGCACGTAGCGCGCATAGGCCTGCAAGCCGCCCACAACATACCCTGCCGCGAGCCCGGCTAAAAGCGTTAGCGCGAGAAACAGAATCGCGAGTTTTTTGCCCATCTGTCAATAGCCTCTTGCCTGGCGGCGCTTCCTCGACTGCTGAGGTCATACGTAGAGGCATTATATCATCCTGTATCAGAACGGACAATCACCTAGGACTTGTGGGTTCACCGCATCGCCTATAGTATTGCATTTTTCGATCTATTGATGTATTGTCAGAGGGAACATTGGCGGTGGAGTACTACGTTGAAGGAGATGCGAACACCCATGACGACCCTCGAAAAAATCGGCGGCGACGCGCTACCCACACAGATTGAATATCACCTCACCGTGCGCGATATGCCCAACGACGAACGCCCACGCGAGCGCCTGCGCCACAACGGTCCCCAGGCACTCTCGACGGCGGAACTGCTGGCGATTATCCTGCGCACCGGTACCCAGCGCGATAACGTCATCGAGCTGGCCAGCAAGCTGCTGGCGAAATATTTCGGCCTGGGCGGCCTGCTGGCGGCTGAATTTAGCACGCTCTGCAATGAGCATGGCCTGGGCGAGGCCAAAACCGCCCAGCTAAAAGCCGCGCTGGAACTCGGACGGCGCATGCAATTGCTGCAACCAGACGAGCGCTACAAGATCACCTCGCCGGCTGATGCCGCCCGGCTAGTTATAGTGGAGTTTCAGAATTGCTATCAGACGGTGAAACCCACCAGGTGAGCTTGTCAGGCCAGGTGTCCTTGTACTCCACCCCAAGAAACGCTCTAACCTCGTTGTCGTTGCGCGACAGGTCCGCATGAAGCGAGGAACTATTCCCACACGAGCGATGTCGACACAGCCCTAAACGTCGTGCCTGAATCAGAATGCCGCTCCAACTCCGATGCGGCAGGCGGTCCAAAAGAACTGCTCGATCAGCAACCGGATACAATTCCCTGAGGATTGCGTTCTCCTCTTCTCTATACAGCCCGCCGTTGCCGCGCCTTCGCCAAATATATCCGACATCACTACGGCCATATAGTCCCGTCCACTCAATCGCCAGCTTGAGAAAATGGGTGGATGCCTCACTGATCGTGATCGATTTCGTACTGAGGCGAACGAAGCGCCGCTTCTTCTCGAAGGTGAGATCGTCCCAGCCCACAGAGACCCCGAATAACAACTCCACGAGTTCCAGGAGATCTGCGTCCTCGACGGCACCCTGTTCTTGTTTGACCTCCAACTCTCGTAGAACTGCGGTCTTGCTCTTCAGGTTTCGGACTGCCTCTCGCTCTCCGTCTTCGTATTCTTCTTCCTGCGCGATACGCTTGCTTCGCTCCCACTGGGCGATTTGCTGCTTCACTTCCGTGATCTGCGCATCCACGCTGACCAATTGCTCCACGCGCATGCGGCGCACTGCTTTGAAGTGCTCTTGGAGGGTTGCTCCATGCTCTGTGTCCTCAAGCACAGTCAGGAGCCTTTGCACGAAAATGGCATCAAGCTCTGGGACCGCTATTGACAACTTGTAGCGGAGGCCGTGCATCTTGCCCGGGTCGACGATCGCATACTCTGGAGGCTCGGTTCTCAGGACATAGACGGGCCGCTTCTCGGAGGTAATGATCCCATCCAGCAGTGCCTTAGGTGGCGGAGTCCCGTCACGTGTGTAGCGGGCCGGCTGACTCGTCAGTCTGTGATTGATCTCCCCGTCCATGGTGACGGGACTCAGACGATGGAACGCATACCAGAAGTCGTCCTCCGGAACGATGGCGTCGTGGTTGCTTTTCGACACAATCTGGCCCTTGTAGTACCACCAGCCAATATAGATGGGATTGGTCAGGAGCGTTGCCAGCCCGTTTCTCGTGATCTGGTAGCCCTTGGCACCTTTCGTGAGCATCACATACTTGGCATGCTCCGCGTCCTCAAAGAATGGGAATACGCATGGCCAGGCATCGATCTCTCGATAGAGCGCCCACAAATTGCCGCCCAGTTCCCGGTAGCGGCGGAAGAGAAACCGAACCACGCAGGCATGTGGCTCATAGGCCACCAGCCGCTTGTAGTTGGGATTGTCTGAGCCATCCACGAGGTACCGTTGCCGATCCGCCACGATATAGCCCATGGAGATCCTGCGGCCATCGGCAAGACCACGGAGTGACACCTGGGCACGTGCTGGCAGCATCCTCCCTTTCACATGCTTCGTCACATAGTCTGCTGCTGCCTGAGCGGCATCCAAGAACCGCTTGCGATCATCTCTTCGGGGATTGTTGAAATCAAAGAGATCGTCCGTCGTGATGATCAAACAATGGTGCTCTTTGCACAGTTTCGCAAAGACCGCAGGCTGGATCATATCTTCATCTCGGAAAAGCCGATCTACTGCCCACACTAAGACCGTCTTTACTTCATCCTTCTCAATGCGCTCACTGAGTGCCTGAAGTCCTGGACGCTGATCGATCCTCAGTCTCCCACTGGCGTTGACCCATCTCCCGTCTTTACGCTTGTTCTCAATGTAGACGACGATGCGGTCTCTAGCCCAGCCAAGTTCTAGGCCCTGCTTGACCAGACCGATGGTTTGCTGGTCGTATGCCTCACGGTTCTTGATAACTTGCTCCTTGGTGGATTGTCTCGTGTAAATGGCGAGATCTCTATCAGACACGAGGACTGGCTGATTGAACAGCAGCGGCTTTGGTGTGATCGGCGCTGGTGGCAAGTATTTCTTCATTGACGGCTCTCTAGTGTATCTTCATAGAACCTGATTGTTTTTTTTGTCGGTGTGTTGGTCCGTTGGAGAAATGCGACCACTGATTCCGCAACGAGACGACATCCTTCTGGAAGGGCTTCTTGTGAGAGATCTTGTGCCACGTCAAAATGGGCCGTGGCTGACCATCTGTATGCACGAGCATCCATGCATCCTTCCAGTTGTAGTAGCTCATCAGCAACATGCTCGGCTTCTTCTCGGCAAGAAGCCTAATAGGTGCATTGAATCACGCGCTTCATGCTTGCGTTCCCTTCTCTTCCTTTGGATAGAAATACTCTTCGTTGTCTCAGAGAGGGACAAGGCCGATTCCCTGTCCCTCGTGTTCTTCCTCTTCTCCTACCGTGCCCGGTTCAACCGCAGGCGCCAAGCGCGTACCTGCTCAAGCCCGCCATAGGACAACTCCATGCAGTCCCGGCACAACAGGCGCATCACCAGATCCTCGCTGTCTTGCGGGGCCATGCGCTGCTCGGAGCGATGCGCCTCGCAGAACGGGCGCCCACAAGCGTAGCAGAGATCCTCGTGACTCACTATACTGGACCCATTTGTCAGGTTCATGCACACTTTCGATGATGCCGTTGTGATATACTGAGGAGTAACTGTCACTCCACCATTTTCTTCAGGTAGATCCATCACGATGATTCAATCAATTCAACCAACTCTTTTGCTCGGCCTTC
>JALYTT010000128.1 GCA_030854145.1 Chloroflexota bacterium
CGCCCTACAGACACACTCAATATCCGCTCGTCCAAGTCTTACATGTATGCCTGCTACACTGGTTTCCGGCCACTTACTACAAAGCCGCCTGCTCTGGCAAAAAAGAGCTGTGCTTGTTCCGCCTGTTCCAGAGCATGCCAGAAGTGCATGAGTTCCTCCGCTGAGACGGCGCCTGCCGCCTGAGCGCCTTGCAGAATTCCGCTAAAGGCCACCTGGAAAAAGGCATAGTCCAGCGGCATCAGGCGCCCCTCGGCCCTGATGTCTCTCAGCCCTGCCTGTTTGAAGAGTCGGGGCATCTGTCGTCCCATCCAGCCCTGCACCATCTGGTCGCATATCGCGTGAATCATCTTGCGGGCCAGAGCGCGGTCGGCTATCTCGACGACAATCAGGTCAAGATCACCATCGGAGGCCACTATCCGCGCCCCTGGCCGCGCTACCCGTACCATCTCGGCCAGCGCCTGTCCTGGTTCGCGCAGATGTCCGAAGACGCGTGAAGCCTGGCAGCCATCAAAGCTCGCGTCCGCGAAAGGCAGGTGTGTGGCATCGGCGAGCACGAATTCTACCGCGACCTGTGCGTGTGCCGCACGGGTGCGCGCGACCTCAAGCATCGTTTTGCTGGAATCGATGCCGACTACGCGCCCACGTGGTCCTACTGCTCGCGCCAGCTCCTGAGCATCCTGGCCGGTTCCACAGCCGACATCCAGGATCGTTGCTCCCTCCTGAAGCGCGAGTTGCTCCATCATCGCCTGTTTGTAGCTCTGCGCGGTTGGCTGCGCATGCGACGTATCCATAAATTGGGTAAAGAATGTAGGGTTCGGCGTGTGGTCAACCGAGTGAAACTGCGTTACATCATCGGTAGCTTTATTCATCGTTCTTCCCTTTCCTCATTGACCGATTCTCGTGCGGCCTGCTTCTCAACTGGGAATTGCACTTCGGTGACGTATTGGTCCGGGTCCAGGTGTTCGGCCCGCTGGAGGTGAACCTGGCGAGGCGGGCCAATGATCTGATAGCCATTATCTTTCAGTGCGCCGTATCACGCGGTATGACATCTCCCGTGCAACGGGATAGAACTCGGAGGAGGTTCTAGGGTCATCCAACCTACTTGGCGTGGAAACACAAAGAGGAAAGCAGCATGTTGGAAACGCGGCGAGCACCTACAGACGGTACGGTGGACAAGGACCGCAAGACCCGCGCTCTATGATCAAAGCTAAACTGCCTGAAGCCTAATCTCAACTTAGTGTAGGAAGGCGCTCATCGGAAACCGTATGAAACCGATGTCACGATGTGCCACTATCGGACGATGGGATAGAGGCAACTTCGTATCGTGAAAGAAGTCCCAACGGGGGAACGTCAAGAGATGAGTAGGCGATCTAAGGAGCGCTCGGACGTGTCATATCGACGGAATGCGGGATTGCCTACGGAGGGCGACCTCTATGGCAACGGAGCCGCCATACTAGTCAGCGAACGGAATAAGCCGTTTACAAGGCGAAGGGCGGCAGGTAATTCGATTGAAAAGAACAGAGAGGTACTCGTGATGAGAAGCGCCGAAACTGTGCTAGCAATCATCCATGAATTACTGGAGAGCTGACTACAGTGAAAGTTGTACGGTCAGTTCGGTGGGGGGCCGAAGGAAAAGGGTCAAGCAATTGATACCTCGTCGGCGGCCTACCCAACCCCAACGATGCAGGGCCGCGTATGCCTGACCGATGACCAGGTCAGCGCCGATGTACACGGTGCAGGCCATCAATCCGCCGGGTAACGTGCGGGTGCTGATCTGCTCGTTGCCCGGCAACTCGGTGGACAACGGAACGGCTGTCTCCACATCTATCGCCAGGCCAGTATCGTGCCACTCATACCTGGAGTACAGCAGGCGCATGGCCGGGTGTGCCTGCTGGATGCGTTGCTGCTCCAGGTAAGCCATGATTGTGCTATAAGGTTGTTCTAGATCGTTCCCCATAGGAATGATCGTGCGCACAGAGGCCACAAGCAGAGGCTCAACCTCTTTCAATAGGACTTCGTATGCTGGCATGATGCCCTCCTGTTCGATCTGGCGCAGTCGGGCGGCAATACGTGTAAGCCGCGCCTGCTCGCTGTCGATCATATGCTGAACTTGTGCCTGTTTGAGTGTGAGCATCCCACGTAGCTGGTCCAGGGAGAGGTCTTCTGCGAGCAGGCGAATAATCTGTTCCAGGGGAAGCCCAGCTCCTTGAGAGCTAAGATCCGATGTAAGCGCGCAAGCTGATCGAGCGTGTAGTAGCGATAGCCGCTATCTGGATCTAGCGTATGCGGTGTAAGCAAACCGAACTTCTCATAGTGGCGAAGCGTGGCAACGGACACCTGACCAACCCGCGCAAACTCGCCAATCCTGAATAGAGGCCGTTCTCTCATCTCTTATGTCTTCCTTCACTGAGAGCATACACTCTCATGTTAGATGAGAGTCAAGAGCAAAAGACGACTTTTTTCCAGATATGGAGAGGAAAGAGGATCAATCGCGACAATATTTTGCCCTGTTGCTAACTAGAAGGTGCTGGCCTGCCCTCCTTGACAATACATCCGACAGAGAATAGAATTAAGGCAGGAATGCGCCTGATCTTTGGGATCGCATGGGAAGGATAGCACCTCATGGACAGAGCACAAATCGAGCGTTCGCTAGGATACCTGGGACAAAAGCTTGTCGAGATGCAGATCCAGGCAGCAGTCCTGTTACTAGGCGGCGCGCTGATGGTGACGCAGATTGGGAATCGAAAAACCACCCAGGATATCGATGTCACCATTGCTACGAGCGATCCCCACATATATCGGACTGTGCAGCAGGCGATTGCTCTGGTCACCCAAGAATACAAGCTTCCCCCGACCTGGATCAACGATGAGGTAACGATCATCATCGATCAGGTTGGGCGACCACAGGCACCCAGACGCTGGAAAACCTTTGGGAACTTGACGGTCTTTATCCCGGAACTGGAATATGTCATGGCCTTAAAGCTTTTTTCGGCACGCAGGCAGGATGACCGTGATATCAAAGCCCTGGCACAGCGTTTGGGAGTCGAAACCTCTGACCAGGCATGGACGTACCTCAACCGTTATGTTCATACGACCCTGCAGGCGAGACGAATGAAGGACATCACCAAAGCTATTGAACGTTGTTTTAAAGACGAGCAGAAGCAGTAAAGAAAAAAACATGAGTTCTTCACTTCCTTATGAACGGTACCCCATCAAAGGCGCTGCGGCGCAGATCTATCAGGGCGAAGATCCCTGGTATGCTCTGGGCTGCTTTGAACATGATTGGTGGGGCCATGCACCTGAGCATCGGGTTGAACTGATAGCTGAGCCACCCCCACCGGCTCACACACCAGAAGAACAGAGATGGGCCGCGTTCTGCGCTGCTGTTGTAGAGGAACTGTGTGAGAGAACGAATGTGCTCCCGCCTTCCTGGACCGTAGCGCCGCAGTATGTGCTTGAAGAACCCTGGTTCTACGAGCAGGAGGATGAGCCGCGTGCCCAGGTGATCGCAGCCAACCTTGCCTCGTTTACACGGCATAACGTCTTTGTCAGTCCAACGGTGCTTGATAACAAATACGAGTTTGCCCAAATGTACTGGAAACCGGGTTATCTGCCGCTCTGGACAGAAGAAGAGATGCAGCGCTTGGTAATGGCAGAAGAGGAGATGGATAATGCGTTCTCCGAAGAGGCGCTCCTGAGTCCACAAGAGGCCGTTGCCTTTCTAAAAGCGAAAAAGTTAGTGCTGGCCGATTTCGATGTAGATGATCTGAAACGACTCCGTCGGGCAGGTCGCGTGCGTGCTGTTGTTGTCGGCTCCCGGATGAGCGTCTATCGGGCATCCGATTTACTCTCTGGAGACTTTTTCAAACGGCGTGCTGGCAGGAGATCGGCACAAAAGGTCGCGGAGAGTATATCCAAATAAAAAAGGCCGTGGCTGAGGATGAGGTGCCACCTCATCCCCAGCCACGGCTTCTCTTACTTATACTGCTACGTTGGTAGAACGGCTGTAGGGTTTATCGGGGTCGAGTAGCACGTTGATGCAGGCGGGCAGGCCGGAGGCGAAGGCGCGTTCGAGGGCCGGGCGGATCTCGCGCGGATCTTCCACCAGTTCGCCGTAGCCACCCAGGGCCTCGACCATCTTATCGTAGCGGATGCCGGGGGATAGCTCGGCGGCGGTGGCGTGTCCGATCATGGCCTTCTGCGGGTGTTTGATCTGGCCCCAGGCGCCGTCGTTGCCGATGATGGAGACGATGGGCAACTTCTGGCGTACCATGCTCTCAAACTCCATACCGTTGAGACCAAAGGCGCCATCGCCGTGCAGGATCAGCACCTTCGTGCCTGGCCGCGCAATCTGCGCCGCCATGGCGTAGCCCGTGCCCGCGCCCAGCGTGCCCATCGGACCAGCATCCAGCCAGTAGCCTGGCCGGGAGACGTTGATCACGCGCGCGCCGTAGCTCACGATGTCGCCGCCGTCGCCTACGACCGTGGTGTCCTCGTCGATAAAGTCGCGTATCTCGCGGCAGAAGCGCATTGGGTGGATCGGTGTGCTATCGGAATTCATGAGCTTCTCATCGCGCTCCTGGGCCTTGCGTTCCTCGCCGCGAATGTAGCTCACCCACTCGCTGTCGCTGGACTTGCGCGCCGCTGCCTCGGCCACCTGTTGCATGCTGATCCCTACATCACCGACCAGGCCGACCGCCGCGCCCCGGTTGACACCGACATCTTCGCCCGCGAGATCGAACCAGATCATCTTCGCCTCCGCCGGAATGAGCGGGGGCTGACCGTGATTGAGTCGGAAGTCCAGGCGCGTACCCACGGCCAGGATGGTATCGGCCCCTTCGAGCGCTTTGCGGCGAGCTGAGGTAAAGAAGAGGGGATGGGTCGGCGGCAGGCAACCGCGCCCGGCACCGTTGAGGAAGACCGGGGCCTGGATGCGCTCAGCCAGCAGGCGCAGCGGCTCGGCGGCGTCACACCACCAGACGGCGCTGCCGGCCATGATCACGGGCCGCTCAGACTGCGCGAGCAGCGCGGTGGCCTTCTCAATGAGATCAGGTGTAGGCTGGCTGCGGCCGCCCGGACGGTAGTATTCAGGTTCGCCCGGATCAAAGGCGTTATCGGTGTCGGCGAGGCTATTGAGCACGTCCATCGGGATCTCCAGGAAGACCGGGCCGGGCTTGCCGTTCAGCATCTGGCGGAAGGCAGTTGAGACGTACTCGGAGATACGCGCGGTCTCGTGGACGGTGCGCGTCCACTTGGTGATGGGGCGCAGCAGGTCGACCTGGTTCATCTCTTGCAGCGCGCCGCGATCCCACAGGCCCAGCGGTGCCGCACCGCCGATGACCAGCACCGGACTGCCCGCCAGGTAGGCGTTGGCCACACCTGTGATGCCATCAGTCACGCCGGGGCCGGCGGTCAGCAGGGCCACGCCGGGGGTGCGCGTGCATTTCGCCCAGCCCTCGGCCGCGTGGACCGCCGCCTGCTCATGGCGCGTATCGACCACGCGGATGCCCTCGCGCATGCATCCATCATAGATCGCCGCGATATGCCCACCACTGAGGGTAAAGACTATCTCGACCCCCTCGCGTTTCAGGATTCTGGCCACCAGTTGGCCGCCATGCGTGATGCTCAAAATATGCCTCCTTGTTCCGCACCCTCTTTACCAGTGGGATGCGCATTCCTCTTTAGCCGCGCAAGAATGCCAGGACAGGTTCCAGGACTATCTTGCGCTCGATAATTTCCTGCTCGTGATCAAGATTCTCGAAGAAGCGTAGTTGAATGCCAGCCTGTTCGATCTCCTGGCGGCGTTTTTCCAGGGGAGTCGCTACGCGCTCGTCCGCTGAGCCAGCATAGACCAGCGCTGGGCAGCGCACATCCTGAGGATGAACGATGGGCCAGTTCACCAGAGCGCGCCAGCAGGCAATCTGTGCTGGTATATTTATCTGACTCAGGTGGGCGTCTTCCTCGGCATCGACACCCAACTCTGCCAATGCGCCTTGTGCTTTGGCTTCCAGATAACTTTCCAACCAATTTACAATTTCATCGATCCGTTCTTGCGGATACACATGTCCAAAGAAACTTCCAGCAATGATCGCGCGTTCGACCTGCGATGAGCGTGTGGCCAGTTGCAACGCTGTCGAGCCGCCAAACGAGTGTCCCCAGACGGCATAGCGTTCAACCTCGCAGGCTTGCAAGACCACTTCTATGTCGCCGAGAATCCGTTCGACATGGTAGGCCGCAGGATTGGTAGGCATAGCGCTTTCGCCAATCCCACGGCGGTCCATTGTGACAACAGTGAATTCCTGGCTCAGATGCTCAACATAGCCCAGCTCATGCCAGATTTGACGCGTTGCTGCAAAACCTTGCAAAAGTAGCAACGCAGGCCCATTGCCCTGCCTATCATAGGCAATGCGCAGTCCATCAGATGACGTTGCGAACATGCGTGATCTATCTCTTTCGCTCTTTTTTTACTCTATCCCAATATCCCACGCCTGTTGCAGATCAGCTCGCGAGTAACACTGAAAGGCCATCAAGGTATGCGTCGCGGTAATCGCGGGCAGTGTCACCAGCGAGTTGGTGACGATGCCGGCCAGGTCTTCGTACTGCGGGAGCCGCAGCAGGGCCACCAGGTCGTACTCGCCGGTCACCGAGTAGACCTCCGCCACGCCCGCGATCTCCAGCAGGCTCTGGGCCGTCTCGTTCACCTGCCCGCGCTGGACGTTGATCAGAACCAGGGCAGTAACCATACGTAACTCCTTTATCAATGCTCATAGAGGGCGGTTGTTCGTAGCAACTTTACGGATATTGTAACACGCGTTGGAAGTACGAAAAGCCAGACTGTGGAGTAGCCTTCATATCTGTCAGAACCGTAAGTCTAGAGGAGCAGCAAAGGATCGAAGCGGGAGTGCGTTTCTCGGATGCCTTTACCCAGTGATGCACGAGGCCGAAGATGCATACTCCTAAAGAGAGCAAGAATGGACCAGTCTCATCAAGCTGTTCCTGGTATACTGCTCATCACCGATCGGAAAGGGGCATGCTATGAACTATCGCGCATGTATCCAGGCGAGTATTGATTATATTGAAGATCATCTGACAGAAGATCTGACAGCGGAAGCATTGGCAAGGATTGCTGGTTTCTCTCCCTATCATTACTCGCGTGTGTTTCATGCGTATGTTGGCAAAACCGTCATGGAGTATATTAGATGCAGACGATTGGCGTACGCTGTCGTAGAGCTTGCTCAGGGGAAACGGATCATTGATATTGCCCTGGAATACGGTTTTGAGACCCACAATGGGTTTGGCAAAGCGTTTCGCAAGACTTACGGGTGTTCGCCAGAAAGGTACCGTCTGCATGGTTCGGGGCAGGTCCCCACCAAGGTTGATCTGTTCCTGTTGGCTCAGTACCATTTGAGAGGAGCAATTGTGATGGAACCACAAATTGTGACCAAACCAGCATTCAAAGTTGCGGGTTATGAACTAAAGACGACGATACGTGATAATGTGAACAATCAAGAGGTACCGGCATTCTGGGGCAGTATGACTGCGGAGCGTTTTGACACGTTGCACAATCAACTCGATAGGGTGAGCGAGGCTGAACTGGGCATGTGTTTCCCAACTGACCCTGCGAATGGAGATTTTTCGTACGTCATTGCCGTTGAGGTCAGCGATTTCAACGGTGTTCCAGCAGATCTGTTCACGGCAGAAATACCAGAGGCTGTCTATGCGATCTTCACAACTCCAGCCAATGATGGGGAAGAGAATATCGCGCCAGCTATTCAAGGGACCTGGAAATATATCCATGAGACCTGGTTCCCCAACTCAGGCTATGAGTTTGCTGAAGGGAAAGCGGATTTTGAGCTGTATCCATGCAGCAACAGAGGAGAGAAAGTCAAGATCTATATCCCGATCATAAAGAAGCAAAACGCATAGGGAAAGAGCGAAGAGGGTGCGGCAAAGCACCCGCACCCTCTTCGCTCTTTCTCTATGCGTGACCGCTGTTGCTTAGCTATACACAGGCGTAGCGGGAATCTCCGGCAGGTTCATGCTCAGCCCGATGACCTTCAGCTTTTTGCGCAGCGACTCTATGCCGTAGCGCGGCGTCATCCAGGGGTCGCCCTGCATAGCCATGATCTGCGGCACCTGCTCGTCAGGCGGGGTGATGCCGCGTAGCGCAGGTGCGAGATACTTGTTGATGGTGTCATAGACGATATGGGCTTTGGAGCCGTCGCGCAGGATCATGTCGCGCAGGAACTTGACGCCGAAGATCACGTGGCGGGACTCGTCGCGGGCCACCGCTGTGAAGCCTCCCCGGAAGCCGGGGAAGAGGTTGTACTGGCGGTAGAAGTCCAGGATCGAGCGTTGCCCCGCCAGGGCCAGTGTACCCTCGACGATGACGTGATACAGCGTGACGCCTTCGATCAGGTGGTCCAGGTTGCCTGGTTCCTGCCGGATGCGTTCCGCGACCTCTGCAAGAGACTGGATCAGGATGTGTTGCAGGCTCTCGTTCACGTAAGGTTCGATCTTTGTGAATGTGGCTTCCAGGGTGCCGCTGTCCATATCGAGCACCTCTTTGAAGAAGCGCGCAAAGAAGACTGTGTGCCGCGCCTCGTCTACCACCTGGGTGGTGAGGAAGAGCCGCATCTCCTCGTCGGGCATGGCGTAGACGTAGGGGGCCAGGGTATCGGTAACGCAGGCCTCGCCCCGGAAGAAGGCCGCCAGCCCGTATATGCGCTCTTCGCGCTCTTCGTGTGACATGCCCGCCCATTGCTGGCGGTCGACGCTGAAGTCGATCTCCTGCGACTGCCATTGCTGGCGCTCCCAGCGGTAGTAGAGTTCGCGATAGGTCGGCAGGTGAACCAGGCCCTCATCGATGATGTTGAGCACATTCTCGATGGGCGTTTGCTGCAACTGCGTCAGCGAGGCGTTTTCTAGCGGTGTATTAATGGACATAGCGTTTTCTTAGCTCCTTCTTGTCGATCTTGCCTACCATGTTGCGCGGCAGGGCATCGACGAACTCGATAGCGCTGGGCGTCTTGTAGTTCGCCAGCGTTTCGCGACAATAGGTCATGAGGGTCTCGGCATCGACAGGGGCCCGCGCCACCACGAATGCCTTGACCTCCTCTCCCATTCGTTCCGAGGGTACCCCTATCACCGCCGACTCGGCCACCGCCGGGTGCCTGTTGAGTACCTCTTCAACGTCGCGGGGATAGATGTTGAAGCCGCCGCGAATGATCAAATCCTTCTTCCGTTCGACGATATACAGGTAGTCGTCTGCGTCCAGGCGACCCATATCGCCGGTGTGAAGCCAGCCATTGCGCAGGGCTGCCTGGGTCTCCTGCGGCATCTTGTAGTAGCTCTGCATGATGTTGGGGCCGCGCGCGATGACCTCGCCGATCTCGCCCACCGGCACGTCCTGGTCATTCTCGTCGACGATGCGCAACTCAACGTTATCCAGCGCCTTGCCCACCGAGCCAGGCTTGCGCGGGATCTCCAGCGAGTGGCCGGTGAGCGCGGCGCTCGCCTCCGAGAGACCGTAGCCCTCCAGGATGGCGCAGCCGAATTTTTGCTCAAAGCCCTCCAGGATGGCCAGGGGCAGGGGCGCTGAGCCGCTGACACAGTATTCCAGGCTGCTCGTGTCGTAGTTGTCAGCATCGGGGGAGTAGAGTAGCGCGACAAACATCGCGGGCACACCGGCGAAGCCTGTGACATGATACTTCGCGATGGTTGAGAAGACGGCGGTAGTATCGAAGCGCGGCAGCATGATGCTCAGCGCCCCGCTCAGGTAGCTGACGCCTGATGCGAGGAGACCGTAGGCGTGCGCCAGCGGCAGGATCGCCAGATGCACCTCTTCGCTGCGTGTCTCAGTCTCCTGTACGCCCACACCGCGCCCACCGATCGCGTTGGAGACGACGTTGCGGTGCGTCAACACCACGCCCTTCGGCCGACCTGTGGTACCGGAGGTATAGAGGATGACCGCCGTATCGTCAGGGGAGAGTGTGACGCCTTCCAGGTCGGAGAGATACGCGTCCGCCTGCGCCGCGCCGCGCGCGATCACGCCGCTGTAGGCATGGATCTGGGATGGTGCATTGCTATCTGTCATACCCGGCCCCACGTCCCCGGTGGAGATGATATGCTGCGCGGTGGGTACGTTAGTCAGGGCCTCGCTCAGCAGTGGCAGCAGAAGTGAACTGGTAATTACAGCCTTGGCGCCTGAGTCCTCGGCGATGTAATGGACCTCGGTGGCTTTCAGCAGCGGCAGCACCGGAATAACTACCGCGCCCGCGCGTGCGATCCCCTGGTAGGCGATAATCACTTCGGGGCAGTTCGGCATCATCATGATGACGCGATCCCCCTTCTGGATACCCAGCGCCTGCAAGCCGGCCGCCAGTTGCGTCGCCTCTCTACCAAGCTCCACGTTGGTATACTCACGCATATGCTGTGGCTCTTCATAGATCAGCGCCTTGTAGGTACCAAAACGGAGGCAGTTGTAGATAGATAGATCATACATGAACTGGAGGTCCTGAAGGTTCGTCAGATGTTTGGCTTCTGCCATGCGCGCAATCTCCTCTAGTCGTAATTAGTGTGTGGCTGGAATGATGACGATCGCTTCGCCAAGGGTGACCTTCTCACTATTCTGGTTCTGTGCCCAGCAATCGACGGTCACGGTCTCACGACCGTCCTGGCCCTGAGTGCGTGACTTGACGGTGCCACGACAGGTGATGGTGTCGCCCAGGCGCACCATGCTGACGAAGCGCACTTTGAGCTGGGCGAGCAGAGCATCGGGCGTGTTGGTTATCTGCTGCTCGATGAATTGGCCAAGAAAGGCCATGCTGAGCATGCCATGCGCGATGACGCCATCCAGCCCCACGCGCCGCGCCGCCTCTTCATCCAGGTGAATGGGATTGTAGTCACCTGAGGCGTCGGCATACTGGCGCAGTTGCTCTTGCGCAATCGGTGGCTTGATCAGCGGGGGCAGTTCTTCATCCAGTTCGGCGTGTAGAATACTCATCATTTTCTCCTATTCCTTCAGTTCAGCATTAAAATACAGGATGCATGCTACGCCATTTGCCCGGCTGTGCTTCAATCACTCCTGGCTCCCAGCCTGGTTCGCCGAAGAGTGCCGAGCCGTTCCAACGAGGATTTTTCTGATAGAAGCGGTAACGTATCTGCCAGCCCCGGCCAACTTTCTGTTTCTCGTGATAGGTCGTATCCAGTCCAAGATGAAAGCTGAGCAGTTGGGCGTAATACGGTTGGAGTCGATATTCTATATCATCTGTATCCAGTTTGTGCTCAAGAAAGGCCAATTGCAGGTCAAAACTGTATGGGTAATGCAGCACCTCGGGGTCGCGGTCCTCTTCGTCTGCATGGTGCAGCAGCACCAGCATGCCCAGCATTTCAAACTGGTAGTAGGATGCGCCCGCGAAGGTGTTTTCTTTGTAGGGAGGAAGCGAAAAGAGGCTGCATATCTCTGAGGCAAGCTGCCGTAAAGATTTGTCTGTCTTGATGCAGATCTGGAATGCCATACAGACTGCTCCTTCTGGAGATGGAAGCTACTGAGACGCTTAGTTGTACTGCTCACCATCTTACGTCTACGAGGGAAGGCGTGTCAAGCGAATAGAGCAGAGATCGTTGCAGGCCAGCACGGGCGAGGCATTGTCGGCGGGCAAGGGGAGCCGAAGCCATCGCCCCTACGCGCAGGATGAAGACGTGTCAAGCGGATGCACACTTGCATAGACCGTCCGCGCCTGATATACTGCTGATGCGAGTGAGGTACATCTTGTGCCTCAAACATATAGATCGCTATCCATGCTAGCTAGGAGCAAGAACGCGGTTATGTCTGCCGCCCATAGATCCCTGGCGCCTGCCCCACCGCCCAGGCAGGCCGGCCCAATTGTGCATGCTTGCGCCCCGGTGCCGCGCTGGCTGACGCACTACTGGCAAAAGTTAGGCCTCCCCGCGCAGGAATTGAGCCGCCTGGCTATTACACAGGAACGCAAAGAATACATGACCTGGACGGGAAAGCGCCTCAACTTCATGGTTCTGGGCTGCTATTGCTACCTGCACACGCCGTACCACGCAGGCGCGAGCAAAAGCGCTCAGGGACAGAAGGCCGGCCGCGCCAACTCTCGTAACACAGGGTCATCGCAACCCCTGCCAGGCCTGGGAGATGCGCTCCAGCTTTATCTGCCCAGCCACCGCCACCTGATCTTTATCGAACCGGATATGCAGTCCCAATCTATCGAGGTCACGGTAGCCCATGAGCTGATTCACCTTGCCGACCGCGTGAATGGCACACCGCGTCGTCATCGCCACCACGGGTACGACTCTATCGCCGTCGACGAAGCCGCCATTACAGGCTATCATGTGGAGGATCTCCGCCGCCTGCTCCGTGAAGAGAGCGCGCGCCGCGAGGATCTTCGCCGTGAGCGCCGCCCGATTCGCTACCTGTATGAGTGTACCCATTGCGGCAAAGAGTACCCGCGTACACGCCGCTACTCCCAATCTGTTTCATGTAGCCATTGTGATAAGACCTACAACCCGCAGTACCAGCTAACGCTTCGCCATCCGCTGGTCCCGTAAACCGCGTCCCTCTCGCGTAGGGATCCGGCTTGCCGCATCCGTGTGAGGCATGCCTGTGGGGCCTCCTCCCAGGCCGCGCAAGCGAGGGCCCACACGGATGCGGCATTTCGTGTAGGGGCGCCGCTGGCCTGCGCCCCGGTCCCTACGCGGGAGGGGGCGTTCGCCAGTGTTCGCGCGCTTGAAACCAGTTGCAGAGATACGCCAGCGCGGTGAACACCAGCAATGCATTGCGCACGCATATCGTCTCGAAGAAGCCAGGAAGCGATTGTACAACCTGGGGAGCAATGTCTGGACTGGTAATATGCGAGTAAAAAAAGATGTAGATAAAGGTGGTCAGCAGCGAAATCGCGCCCCATGACCACAGCCAGAAGGTATTATTGGCGCCGGCATAAGCCAGCAGCGGGATAAGCCAGATCAGGTATTGCGGGCTGAAGACCTTGCCTGTCGCGATGAGGATCAGCAGGAGGGCGATGCAGGTCTGGACAAAATCTATGCGCCTGCGCCATTGGAGCCAGAGCGCCAGGATGGTGCCCAGTACCAGAGCGCATGTTCCCACGAGCGAAACCGCTCCCGTGGCGTTACTGAGCACGTTTAGTGAGCCATAACTATTGACAACCTGCCATGAAGCCCCGAACTGCTTTGCCAGCCAGAGTACGCTGCTATCTATCGACTCAATCTGCGCGGGCCGCTGCGCGAAGTAGCTCAAAGGGCTGAGGATGGCTCCCTGAAAGTTGAGCAGCGCAAAGCCTCCTGTGACAACGAGCAGGATGCATAAAAACGTGAGCGCGTGTTTCCATTGCCAGTGCAGCGCTCCCCGCAAGGTCTGCCATATCTGCCCCGGAACAGCTCTTAGAGATAGTGGCTCTGTGGGAAGGAAGAGGCCCCCCTGTGTCTGCTGCTCCGCGATGAACAACGCGGGCAGCAGCAGGATGGGATAGAGTTTTAACAACACGCCAAATGCCAGCGCGACATAGGCGGTTGTCCAGCGGTTGCGTTTGACCGCTATCGCGCATAGCAGCGTAAGCGCCGCTGGGAGTATGTCAAAGCGTACCTGGACTATGGCACAGGCACCGAGAACGAGATAGAGCGCGAACAATAGCGCCGAGCCAGGCGGCCCGGAGCGCAGCAGCAGCCAGTAGACCAGCATCACTGTGAGTACCATCAGCAGCGCGAACGCCAGTTGATAGTAAGGCAGGGGCGCAGCCAGAGCCAGGGAGAACAGCAGGATCGTCAGCGGAGGATATTCGATAGGCAGCATATGAAACGCCGGCTGTGCTGAGGCGATATGCAGGAACGCACATTGAGCCTGGGGCACCAGGGCGGTCGCGTGGCTGCCGAGCCAGAAGGTCAGCGCATAGCATTGGTAGCGTGAGACATCGGTCGGCGCCACGAAGACCAGCCAGGCGGTCTCGCAGAACAGCAGCATAATGACCAGGGCGACGCTCAGAATCCTGATACCTCTAGATAGGCCCTTCCATTCCATAAAATATGCATATCGCTTTCGTATATATTGTAGAGTTTCTTCTTTATAGATCAGCCCGAAGTGTGATACAGTGCCTGCGAGGCGGGTGGGGGCGTAACCTCGCAGGCACTGTATCACACTTCAGGCTGTGTATGCAATCTCTCCTACATACTCATATAGAAGTGTGGCAAGCCATCTAAATAAGGCCTGATGATTTATGATCAGGCCTCATCTCTTTTCTTGTTTAGACTAAAGTAAGCCCAGGCGACTCTCTCTTGCAGAGAATCGCCTGATGGAGTAATGTTCCAAGGAATGAAAAACACAAAGGAGCATTCTCCCCATGCACAGTAACACAGTGAA
>JALYTT010000586.1 GCA_030854145.1 Chloroflexota bacterium
ACCGAACGGCGAGGCAAGCCACGCGCTACGGACCAGAGGTAGCCTGTTTGGGAGAGGATGAGGATTCAGGACATGCAGATCGTCAGAAAGCGTCGTCCCGCCGAGATAGTCCTCGGCGTCTTCCTCATCAGTCACCCGCTTCCTGTCCTGTTCCACGTGATCGCTGTAACGGTCTTCGCGCTACTGGCCGCCTGGACACGCTTCAGGTGGGATGTGGTCGCGCTGGTGATCGCGGCGCATGCCGCCATGCAGCTCTCTATCGCTATGCTTAACGACTACTGCGATCGCGGCCTGGATGCCATCAGCAAGCCGCAGAAACCTATTCCACGCGGGCTGATTCGTCCTACCGAGGCACTAATGACGGGCCTGCTGATGATTGTCATGATGCTCCTGCTACTGATGCCGCTGAATATGCCGGCGCTGCTGATCTCGCTGGCCTATCTCGTGCTTGGACAGGCATATAACCTGGGCTTGAAATCAACCCCCCTGAGTGGCATCGTTTTCGCGCTGGCCATGCCACTCATTCCCCTGTACGCCTTCACTGGCGTTGGCCGCACACTGCCGCTGCTCGCCTGGCTAGTACCGGTGGGCGCGCTGCTCGGTGTGGCGCTGAACCTGGCGAATTCGCTGCCGGACATTGAGGAAGACGCCGCTCACGGCGCGCGTACGCTGGCAGTGGTCCTTGGAATACGACGCACATTGTTTGCCTGCCCACTTCTGCTTGTACTCGCGGCCCTGCTTATCGGCGTATTAACTATAACAGGTCTCGTTCCAGCCAGGCCATGGATCGTGGGGGTCGCTATGGCCTTTACCTGCCTGGTGGGAACAGTGTTGGTCTGCTTTTTTCGTGCGCACCGGCCTGGACAGGCACGCAAAACATTCTTTTACCTGGTGACGGTTGCGTGCATTGTACTGGCCGGGGGCTGGTTACTAGGAGCTATAGCTTAATGCCGCTACACCTGACGTTGCCCGAAAGTCTGCTGGCGCGCCTCAACCTCTTGCCGGTCCCGCTGTTTGATACACCGCTGGCACCCGGTATCGCCAAAGTGCTGGTCTACGCCTGCGAACTGGGCGTCTTCGATGCGCTGAGCGAGCGGCCGCTGACATTGGACGCGCTGGCCGAGCGCTTGCGGAGCCATCCCCAGGGCTTACAGTTGCTGCTACAGATCCTTGTCTCGGCACGCTACCTGCGTTATCGCCATGGGCGCTATCACAACAGCCCTATGGCCCGGCGCTGGCTGACGAGCGCCTCGCGCCTGAATGTCGCGCCGTACATCGTCCACAGCCCCGATATCGTGGCTATCTGGGATCACCTGCCGGAGATCGTGCGCGAGAACCGCCAGGTGATGCGTATGCCCTACGAAGATGATGCCACGCAGCCGGAGGTACAGGCGGCCCTGGCCCGGCACTACGCGGGGTTGGCGGCCCTGGCCATGACGCTGGGAGGCGAGGTCGTCACACGGGTACGCCTCCCAAAGGCCACCACCCGGCTCCTCGATGTAGGCGGCTCGCACGCCGCCTACAGCGTGCTGTTCTGCCGCAAGCATCGCGGCCTGCACGCAACGATCATCGATATCCAGCCAGGCATAGAAGCCGGTGAGCGCACGGCGAAGCAAACGGGCATGGAGGATCGTCTGAGCTTCATCTGCGCGAACATCGTAGCCGATGATTTCGCCGCCGACCTGCCAGGCTCATTCGATGTGGCCCTCTATTTTCACATCGCCCACCTGCTGCCACCTGAGATCAACGCCGCGCTGCTGGAGAAGGTCGCGCAGACCCTCAAGCCGGGCGGCCTCCTCGTCTTCCTCGACCAGGTGACCGATCAGACGCACGGCTCACGCCTGGCCTCCCTGCTCGTCCAATTCATGGCCCTGACCATGACTACGGTCGGCGGCACCTGCTACCCCTTCCCAACAGTGAAAGGCTGGCTGGGGGACGCAGGCCTGCGCCAGGTGCGCCGCCATCGCCTGCTGACGCCGGGCGCGACGCTGATCACGGCTCGCAAGAAGTGATCGCAGACACACCTGAGCGCCTCATGAAGCGGAGAACGAGAGCGAGTTTCTCTGAAGTTACCTGCTATGTGAAATTGTGGGAATACTTTACCTATCAGGCGTGTTTGTATATATGTATGAGACATCACAAAGAAATTGGATCGCTACTGTGGGAAATGGTTTCTCCGAGCGCAATGGATAGAGAGATGTTCACACAGGAGTAGATACACATGAGACTATATGTAGGGGGTCTCCCCTATCAGACGACCGAGCAGGATCTTATCGACCTTTTTACACAGGTAGGACAGGTCGCTGAGGCCACAGTCATCACGGATCGTGAGACCGGGCGCAGCAAAGGTTTTGGCTTTGTCGAAATGAGTACCAACCAGGACGCACAATACGCCATTGAGCGCCTGAACGGCACCCTTCTTGGAAATCGGACGCTGACAGTCAGCGAGGCGCGCGAGCGCCAGGCGGCAGGCAACCGAAACTTCCAGGGAAGAGATCGGTACTCAAACACGAGCGATCGGAGCGAACGCTACTAAATTCTACCAGCAGGTAGCATGAAGCGTTCAGATCACGAAGAAGGTCAGCCGGGCTGGCCTTCTTTTTTGGGGTTTTCCTCTGGCTGATTATATACCATGCTATTAAGGTAGATGAGCATTATCTTAAAAATCGGACAATTTACCTGTTAAGCTTATATTTGCTTGATTTTCGGCTTCTTCACCACTTTGGGGATCTATTTCTGAATCTAAAAAAACCTGCCGTTTTCCATGAAGTAAGATGTGGCCTGCCTCATGGAAGAACGTAAACCAGAGCTGGTCGTCGGTTTTATAATGCAGACTAAGTTGTACCAGGGCCTTTGTGGGCATAAGCCACCGTGTAGCACCACAAATACCAGTTCCTGGTAATTCCGGTACAAAAACTACCGCAACGCCAGCTTCTGCACATAAACGCACCAACTCTTCCTGAAAAATTTTAACTGGTTTGACCGTTAGAGGACGAATGTAATTTAAGGCATTCCGGAATGCATCTGCACTATAGGGTTTGGTTTCAACCTCTTGTGCTTGTATTTCACCTTGACGTAGCCAGGTTGTTACCGCTCCTAAATTACCAATAGTAGTAGATTTCCGATATTTAATAACTTGACGCTCCCAAACTTCTTCCCAGGCTTCTGGCGAGGCTACGCCAAAAAATTTCAAGACTTCAAAAACTTGCTGGGTTTTATCATTGCACGATGGAAGCCAGCCTCGGCGTATCATTTCTCGAACCGGGAACGTTTTTAGCCATTCAGTCCAGAAAGTGAAGCGTTGCCTTTCAGCTAGACGAGCCAGGGATTCTTGATACTGTTGCTCTCGCTTTAGCCAGAATGATGCTGGGATACGCAAAACTTGCTCTAGTTGTAAAGCTGTTTCAGCCGTAATAGCCGCTTTACCCTGTATTATCTCGTTAATTGTTTTAACTGGACGACCCATGCGCCGAGCAAGTTCTGTTTGAGACATCCCTAAAGAACTCAACGTTTCTGAAAGAGTTTCTCCAGGAGCAGAGACAGAATCGGGGTAATATTCATTTTGCGGACTACTAATCATGATAATCCTCCACGCTAAGGATACTAATTGCTGTGACTCTTTTCCAATCGAGACCACTGTCAAGCTTTCTTGGTATTGGGTCATTGGCTGGCCCAAAGATGAGCCGATAGGGATGATTCAGGTCCACAGCCATTGTTCCTTTTCTATTCCCTTTCAATTCATGACATCTCAGTTGTGGTAAAAAACGCAATACTTCGAGATTTTCCGCTGCTCTAAATTCGTCAAGACGCCTTCTAATTAATCTGGCCCATACTGGTCCGTATTTTCTTATTAGTAGAGACTCATTGTTACACATCTTTGCCAGCTTCTGATCCTGAAAGAGAATATCCACCTGGCCAAGCCCCTCAACATAATTTTAACCCTTAAGGTTAATAATATCTTAGCATATAACAGTCCATTTGT
>JALYTT010000587.1 GCA_030854145.1 Chloroflexota bacterium
GCGTGCCGTGATCCGATCCGTAGGGGCGAGGCACGCCACATTGGTTGATACTCAATAGAGGAAGAGATGTCGTGTTGGAACAGGGCGCAGGCCAGCGGCGCCTGTACACGACATGCTGATCTCTTGTGTGCAGGCATCCATCCTGTTCGCTCACCGATATGTCCCCTTCTTTCGTGGAGGGGCGCCGCTGGCCTGTGCCCTGTTCCAACCACACGCTCCCCCCGATTTTGTATCAACGCATGGGCATTGTCGGCGGGCAAGAGGAGCCGAAGCCATCGCCCCTACGCGGGTCAGGACGCGGAAGTGGTTGGCGATACATTATGGTTTCTCCAGTTGCAGGGCGTCCGCGAAGCGATTGAAGAAATTGAATAGGCCGATCACGGTTGCTAGCTCGACAATCTCCCCATCGTCGAAATGCGCTTGCAGCTCATCCCAGAGCGCCTCATCTATCTCACGAGCATCCGTGGTCATGATCTCTGCGAAGCGCAGGGCTACCAGTTGGCGCTCGCTGAAGAGGTGCTGGTAGCGGTCGATGTGGTACAGGGCGTCCAGCAGATCTTCGCTGACTCCTAGCTGCCCTGCCAGGGCAGTATGCGCCGCCATTCAGTAGTGGCAATGATTGACCTGGGAGACGCGTACCGCCAGCAGCTCTTTCAGCGCCGGTTCAACGCTCCCTGTGCGCATTGTGGCTTCCAGTAAGTCCTTGCTGTGCCGCGCCAGTTCGGGCCGTAGCGCCATAGTGCAGAAGAGTGTTCCCATAGTGCTAAATGATGCGGCGACGCCTTCTAGCGGCATCTCTATCGCGTCCACAGGTGGAATACGAGGCATAGACAGGTCTCCCTTGCATACATGAAAGCGTTCTCTTATTACATCATCCATTCTAGCATACCATGTTCTGTGAGCTAGCTCACATTTGCTGCGTGACGTTGTGGATGCAGGTTGCGTTATCCTTCTTATGACACGTAAATGCACAGATTGACTGCGCGTACATGGTCATTTGGAGGAGGAAAAAGTCATGTTGTGTAATACATTGAAAAGCATTATGTCCCCTATAGTGTCTATTCGCCGTCTGGTCTCCTGTTCTATATTATCCCTGACGCTTATGGCACTGCTCCTCGCCGGATGCGGTCAAAGCACGGTTAGCACCCCAACGCCGCCGGCAATCCCACCTGCATCTGCGAACTCACAGGACGCCTCGACCGCACCGCTGGTGGCGGCAACAGCGACCTCCAACGGTTACCAGGTAAAGGTGTACTTCTCCAGGTTCCCGGATTCGCTCTCGAATTCCGCCGCGACCTTCCCTGTCGATCGCATCTCGCCGACACGCAGCGTGGGTACCTTCGCCATTCAGCTTTTAATCGCTGGACCCACGCCGGAGGAGCGCACTGCCGGGTACTTCTCGGAGTTGAATAGCCGCCTCAGTGGCCCTTCGAGCTGCTCAGGATCCCATCCAACAGGAGGACCCGATTTCATGCTTAACATTAGCGGTAGTACCGCGACAGTGAAATTCTGCCGGTCGCTCTCCTCGCCTGGCATAGGCACGGATGCCCGCGTGTCCTCTGAGGTCAATGCCACTTTGAAACAGTTCTCCAGCATCACAAAGGTCATCATTCTCACGAAGGATGGTCATTGTTTCGGGGATGAGAGCGGCCGGGATCAATGCCTAAAATAGGAGGAGGAGTCCGGCTTTAAAGTGCCTGCCACACATGCACCCCACCATCGTCGCCCCCGGAGGCGATGCGCGTGCCATCGGGGGACCAGGTGACGACGTTTACGTCTTCGGGGTGCTCGTGGTAGGTGAAGATGGGGTCACCTGTGGTGGCATCCCAGAGATGGACCGTCTTATCCTCACCCCCGGAGGCCACACGCGTGCCATCGGGGGACCAGGCGACGGTCGTCACCTCATCTACGTGATTATTATAGGTGAAGATGTGATCGCCTGTCGTCGCGTCCCACACCTGGACCGTCTTGTCCTCGCTGGCGGAGGCGATGCGTTTGCCATCGGGGGACCAGGCAACGGCGGTGACGCTGCCGGAGTGGCCGTGGTAGGTGAAGGCCGTCTGCCAGGTCGTGGTATCTTGCAGGCGCACGGTCTTGTCGATGCTGGCGGAGGCGATGCGCGTGCCATCGGGGGACCAGGCAACATCGTTCACGTAACTCGCGTGTCCCCGGTAGGCGCTGATGCGCCTGCCGGTCGTGGCCTCCCAGACCAGCACCGTCTTGCCCAATCCGGCGGAGGCGATGCGCTTGCTATCCGGTGACCATGTAGCCGCCAGCGCCCAGTCGCTGTGACCGCGATAGGTGAAGATCTTGCGCCCGGTCGCCGCCGACCAGACCTGGACGGTGTGATCGTTGCCGGCGGAGGCGATAGACTTGCCATCGGGCGCCCAGGTCGCGCAGCGTACCGGGTCGGAGTGGCCGCGATAGGCGAAGATCTCGCGTCCGTTCGCGGCCTCCCAGATCTGGACGGTGTGATCGTATCCCCCAGAGGCGATGCGTTTGCCGTCGCGCGACCAATCCAGCGCGAACACGCGCTCGGAATGACCCTGGTAGGTGTAGAGCCTCGTGCCCAGAGATGGTCTGTGGCTTGCCGCTTCGGACCGTACTTCCGGGATCGTCACTTTAGGGAGTTCTTGTGGCGTGGTGGCCATTTCCAGCCTTGAGGCGCTCAATTGCTCTGTGCTGAGCAGCGCGCTGATACGTTGTAGCTCCTGTTTCACCTCTGTCATGCTGGCCAGCCGCTGGTTCTCATCAATGCTCACCATCTGCATGATGAGTTTCTCCAACTCGAAGACCACCGGCCGAGTGTGTATGCGCAAAGGGGCGAAACGGAACGGCGTATGCGTGGGATTATTCCCCGAAAGCAGGTGATGGAGCGTGGCTCCCATGCTGTAGATATCGGAGCGCGGCGTGGTCTGCGCCTTCCCGTATTGTTCAGGCGCGGCATAGCCCCATGAAACAAAGGCTTTGGTATCCTTAGTCTGCCCCGGCTTGAAGTGACGCGCGATGCCAAAGTCGATCAGGTAGATGTGGCTCTCTGGCGTCAGCATCACGTTGTCCGGCTTGAGGTCGCGGAAGATGATGGGCGGCTGGCGCGTGTGCAGGTAGCTGAGCACCGAAGCAAGCTGGATGCCGATATCCAGGACCTCCTGTAATGGGAGGCCCGGCATCCCCGTCTCAGTATGTGAGGCCCCGCCCGCCTGTCCCGCGATAGCGTTGCTCAGATGGCTCTCCAGCGTCTCGCCCTGGATAAAATCCATCACGAGGTACCACTGCCCCTCATCGGTAAAGTGATCGTAGATGCGCGGCAGGTTCGGGTGCATCAGGCCGGCCAGAAGCAGTGCCTCTTGCTTAAACCCCTCGGTGGCCTCCACTACCTCTTCGGGGTCCAGCCCGCTCTGGCTCATCTCCTTCACTGCCACCAACCGGTCGCCAAACTGGGTATCCTCAGCCTTGTAGACCGCACCCATGCCGCCGCTGCCCAACTGACCGGTGATGCGGTAACGCTGCTTCAACAGGTGGTTGACATCAAACTGACCCGTGGTCGCGCTGACGGTATTCTCCCCCCCGGCTGGCGCTGACGTTGGGACAACAGGCAGCGGCTGACCGCAGCCATAGCAAAACTGCGCCTGCGCGCGGTTGGCTTTGCCGCATCTATCACAATAGACAGGGGAAGCGCTGTACATCCGATACTCCATCGATCCAGGCAGCTACGGAATACCCCGCGAAAGGCGCTCGCATTCCAGCGATGACCGATCCGTGTACTACCCGACAAGGTGTTTATAGTGTGTTCTAGCTCCTCTTAAAGAGTAGCACGCGACTGGAAAGGCTGTCAATCCATAGCTCGCTGGCGTGTCCCAATCCGCGTAGGGGCGATGGCTTGCCTCATAGGCGTGAACGGAAGCCGAAAAGAGCGCTTGCTGGGCGCATCCGTAGGGACGATGGCTTGCCTCGCCCGCGCTGACCAACGATCTGG
>JALYTT010000588.1 GCA_030854145.1 Chloroflexota bacterium
GGCCTGCTCGCTTCGTGCGATAAGCGTGTCGTTAACGTCATAAGGATATTAAGGGGAAATATCCAGGCTTACTCAGCCCTGTTGTTTCTAACCATTGCCCTGACTTCATCTATTGAATATGGGGGATACTGGCTATGAATGATGGTATGACAGTTAGGGCAAACCGGACGCAAATCCTTTATGGGATCAACCCGATACGTTTCACCGATCTCAGAAAGAGGTTTCAGGTGGTGTACGTGAATGATATCCTTTCCAACTTCACCATACGTTTTTTTCCATCCATTGTTCTTTTGTTATGTCGATAGGGTCTTTCCAGGTTTCACCGATCATGTTTCCTTCCCCTACTTTGTTTCCAACGATTTTACCTACCCCATCCGCGTGGAATCATTGATAAGATTAGCGAATTGAGACTATGAAAATTTCAGGCGGTTACGGTATAAAGGGACGCAGCAAGCTTGATTATAGCAATTTACACAAAGCAGGTCAATATAGATTTTAGGGATACTTGTTCTGCGTTGGAGCGAGGCAATCTGTGTTGATTTGTAACTTATTCATTTAACCATGTTTGGCTTCGTTCACCATAGTGCTCTGATCACCCTCATGTGCCCGGTTGGAACAGGACGCCCACAAGGGACGGTCGCCTCTCTCACGCGTAGGGATTCGGCTTGCCGCATCCGTGTGGCTCCCGCCCTCGCTTGCGAGGCCGTCCCCGGATGCGGCAAGCCGAATCCCTACGCGAGATGGGGAAGCGCCCTGATACCCATGCAATGACCCTTGACAGAATCCCTACGGGGAACGGTGTTACCTATTCTATGAGAGGCATTATCCCTTCACCCCAATCCGCGCCTCCAGCTCCTGCGCCACCGAGTACGGGTCGCGCTCGCGAGATGTGATATCTTCGATGAACTGCTGCCATTCCTCTTCGCTCACATGAGCCTGGAGGGCGGTGGCGACGGCGTGTTGCACCAGGGCCTGTACCTCGCTACGCACCTGGCGTTGCGCGCGGGTTGCCAGCGTGCCACTCTCGCTCAGGTAGGCGCGGTGGCGCTCCAGGGCGTCCACGACATCGGTGATGCCTTCGTCCTTGAGGGCGCTGGTCTTGATGATGGGGATGCGCCAGGCGGACTTGCGCCGATGGGGGTCGAGGCTGAGCTGCATGGCGAGTTCGGCTACCGTCTGGCTGGCGGCGGGTTTATCGGCTTTGCTGACCACAAAGATGTCGGCGATCTCCAGGATGCCGGCCTTGATGGCCTGGATGTCGTCACCCATGCCGGGCGCGCAGACTACCAACACGCTGTGCGCGGCGCGCATGACCTCGACCTCGGCCTGGCCGGTGCCGACGGTCTCGATGATGATGGGATCGTAGCCGGCGGCGTCCATGGCGCGCACAACATCGCGCGTGGAGGCGGAGAGGCCTCCCAGGTTGCCGCGACTTGCCATGCTGCGGATGAAGACATTGGGGTCGCCGGATAGCTCCATCATGCGAATGCGGTCGCCCAGGATGGCGCCGCCGCTAAAGGGGCTGGTGGGATCGACGGCCACGACGCCGACTTTGCGCTCGCGCCGCCGCAGTTCGCGCACAAGATGTGTGACCAGCGTGCTTTTGCCGGCCCCCGGCGCGCCCGTGACGCCCACAATTTGCGCGCCACCGGTGTGCTGGTGCAGCTCGGCCAGGTAGCTTCGCGCCTGCGGCACTTCGTTTTCGATCAGGGTGACCATGCGCGCCAGGGCGCGGCGATCACCGCTCAGGAGACGTTCTATAATGTTCTGCAAGATCCTTATACCTCTACCGCCAGGCGGTCGACCTGCACATTCTCGCGCACGAACTTGATGATCTCATCGGTCGAGGTGCCGGGACCGAAGCAGCCTTTGATGCCGATGGCTTTGATGGCGGGCATATCCTCGTCGGGCAGAATACCGCCGGCGGCGACCAGCACGTCGTCCACGCCGTTTTGCTGCAAGAGGTCCATTACCTTGGGGAACAGGGCCATGTGCGCGCCTGAGAGAATGCTCATCAAGATGGCATCGACATCTTCCTGTATAGCGGCCTCGACGATCATCTCGGGGGTCTGCCGGATGCCTGTGTAGATCACTTCCATGCCGGCATCGCGTAGCGCGCGGGCGATGACTTTCGCGCCGCGATCATGCCCATCCAGACCCGGCTTGGCGACCAGTACGCGAATCGGGCGTGTGTCAGCCATAATAGACTCCTTTGTCGTATATATCGTATCTTAAAAAACATTCATCAGGCAGCACCGCAGCATAGAGCGCGCTGACCGCGCGCTCCTGCTCTTCATACATGCTGGTTATCTCTTGATTCCATTCTACAACGGGGTTTCCCTCGCTGCAAGCGCGGACCAGGTCCTTCGCGCCTTCGATAACCGCCTGGCGTTGCTCCGGCTCTACCAGAGGAACCGGGAGCGAGGCCAGGACGTGCTGCTCAATTTGAGGCTGTACCCACTTGTAGGCGGTATGCAGCAGAGCCACGTACTCTTGCAGCAAGCGCGAGTTGAGCAGAGCCAGGAAGAAATACAGGTCGTCCTGGTCTTGCGTGCGCGAATGTAGCAGGTACAGGGTCTGCAAGACCGCGTGTCCTTTCAGATCCAGCGCGGCCTGCAAACGGTTGGTGCTCTTCACGACCAGCAGCTTGGGCGCCAGGTAGCGCTCTAACGGTTTGGTGATGGCTGTGTGTGCAATGCGCCACTGCGTCTCCGGCTCTCTGTATGGGCGTATATCTACGCCGCCGCGCAGCACCGGATGCCAGTCGCCTACACCCGGCTGCGCGTGCTGCTCGGATGCCGTAGGTCCCTGGTGTTGCCTGAGATGGGGGCTGCCTCTACCAAGCTCTTCGCCTCTGCGGATAGTCACAAAATCGCGCAGCGGCGCCAGGCGGCGCTCCGTTTCTGACTGGCTGTGCAGGTGCAGGTGCAATTGTTCGATGGTCCTGCCCGCCGGCTGGCTGAGCAGGTAGCAGAATTCAGATGCTGGTTGGCGGCTAAAGAGCGCCTGGGGGATAGTGCCATGCGCGGGAGAGGTGCCGGATGTTGCCTGCTGCCTGTGCTGCTCTTTGTTTGTCTGTAGAATGAGGCGAGGTGTGCCTTCGCGCGCGCGCCAGCGGTCCCTGATCCAGGTGATCTGGTGCAAGCGTTGTGGTGGAGACTTCTGCGCGACAATCACGACGGCTCCCACTTGAGCCGTGAAGACGCCGGCCAGGTGCCAGAGATGGTGCAGGGTGTACTCCTCCAGCAGGCGAGCGCGTTCCCTGGCGGCATTGGCGCGCGCCAGCACCGGGTCGGGCAGCACCAGGCCGATCCAGCCACCGGGGCGCACCGCCTGGAATGCCAGCCTGAGAAAGAGCAGGTAGCTGTCGGCCTGCCCGCTGCGCCGCACCGATTGATAGCCACTGAGATCGCTGTTCTTGGCGGCCAGGTAGGGAGGATTGGCAAGCAACAGGTCAACACAAGGCGTCCACGGGAGCGCGAGACCATCGGCCTGATGAATATGCAGGCCCCTGGACAGATGTTTGCGCGCCATCCCCTGCTCTGCCAGCACGGTACGGACCTGCATCTCCGCCAGGAAGCAGGCGATAGGGTCGGGGTCGCAGCCCCAGAGGTTACGGCTGACGAGCGTTGCCGATGTTCTTTGAGAGAGACCCGCCCGCACACCGAAGGCCGCCAGGCTGCGCGCAGCCCCGGCCAGGAAATTGCCGCTTCCGCAGGCTGGATCAAGCACGCGCAGCCTGCTGAGGTCGGCAGCGGGAGTATAGCCGCAGGCATGCAGTATCTGCTCAACCAGTCCGGGTGGTGTCGAGAAATGACCGCGCTTCTTGCGCTCCCCTGCCGGCAAGCCAGCCTCGTACCAGCCAAACGGCCGCTCTAGATCGCTAAGATCTCGCATATAACATTCCCCTACCGGTGTCGCATAACATTCGTAGGGGCGCCGTTTACAAGCCCGCACGCCATCCCATAT
>JALYTT010000129.1 GCA_030854145.1 Chloroflexota bacterium
CTCAGCCGGGTTCCGGCCGAGCAGGGACCGGTTGTGCTCAAAACACCGCCACTCTCTTTAACCAATTTTCCGGCTCGATGAAAAGATCGAGCCAAAACACTTGACAACGCAGACGGTATCTACGCGGGATGGGACCGCATTTTCAGAGTCACTCCCCTTGTAGATGACACCATCTGGTGGTATGCTTGAACCACAGACATCGTAACCAAGCCAGTACAGAAGCGAGGGGAATAGTCAATGGCAGATATGCTATACACAACCAATGAAGCTCCGGTTACTATTAGTGAGCAACCTTTGTTACAGGCGGAAGAACTGGCGCCGATAGCAGGCGAGCTTGATGCGCAGATGCCAGCTATGGAGGGTGCGCTGCTCGAAGAAGAATTTGAGGAAGAGTTGATCATCGAAGACTTTAGCATCGATGGTATCTGCGGAGTCTACTAGCGCGCGTTTTCAGGACCGGGTAATATTGATTACCGGCGCGGCGCGAGGCATGGGTCGCGCGCACGCACTAGCCTTCGCGCATGAGGGAGCGCGGCTGGTGGTATGCGACGCCTGCCGGCAGTACCGCAGCGTACCCTACCCGCTGGCTCAACCGGAGGAACTGGCGACGCTGGTCCAGGAGATTGAGCGCATAGGTCGCCCGGTGATTGCCGCGCGCACGGATGTGACAGACCTGGCTGGGATGCAGGAACTGGCGGCGCGGGCACAGCACGAATTTGGCCCCATCGATATCGTGGTCGCCAATGCTGGTCTCTACTCGTTCGCCACAAGTTGGGAGATGAGCGAAGAGCAATGGGACGAGACCGTCAATGTTGATCTAAAGGGTGTGTGGATCACCTGCAAGGTCTGTATCCCGCAAATGCTGGCACAACGCAGTGGCAAGATCATCTGCATCGCCTCAACGGCCGGCAGCAAGGGCATGGCGAACCTGGCGCACTATGTCGCCGCCAAGCACGGCGTGTTGGGCCTCGTCAAGACGCTGGCCATCGAACTGGCCCCCTACAACATCAACGTCAACGCCGTCTGCCCCACGAGCATCGATACCACCATGTGCCGCAACCAGGCGCTCTACGATGTATTCGCGGGCGGCCCCGGTCCCCAGGCCACCTACGAGCATATGCTGGAGCTGATGAATCAGATGAACCTCTTCCCCGACCGCGATCTGCTCCCGCCCGAAGCGGTCAGCGCCGCCGTGCTGTGGCTGGCATCGGATGAGGCACGCCACATGACGGGCTGCGCGCTACCAGTGGATGCCGGGTACCTGACGCGCTGATATCACTCTTGCCGGTAGGTAAAAACGGCGACATCAAAGCCGCCAGGCGCGCGGAAGACGCCGTGTAGAGCGAAGCCGGCCCGCGTGTAGAAGGCGCGCAGGTTGTCGTTCCCGGCCCAGCAATCGAGGACAATGCAAGATAGCTGCTTGTGGGATGCGACGTAAGCTCTGATTCCGTCAAGGAACGTGTAGCCAAGGCCATGGCCCTGCTCAGCAGGATCGATCATCAGCTTTTCCAGGTACCAGTACGCCAGGTGAGGATCGGTGAGCTGCCAGCGCGCCAGGCGCGGCGAACTCGTCAGAGTGTCAGGCGCGACGAAGACGCTGCCCAGGCGGCGCGGCGCTGCTTCCAGGATATGCGCGGTACCCGCGCTTACATGGGCCGCGACTGTATCGCGTGGGATGGGGCCGATCTCCTGCAAGCTGCCCGACGCGCTAAGCTTCTCCTGCACGCATCGCGAGAGGTCCACAATGTAATCGATATCGCCGGCTTCGGCCTGACGGACGTGCATGCTACACACTCCATTCCTTCTCGAAGACGACGGCGCGTTTGAGGTCGTTCTCGTCCTGCGTATAGGTATAGCGCTCTCGCAGCAAGCCGCTGAGCAGCTTTGCGCAGCGAGAAGCACTGCGCGGGTCGGGAGGGTTCAGGCCCAGGGCATCCTGACAGGCGTCGATGGCCCTGGTGAGGTAAACAGGCTCCTTCGTCCCTCCGTAGCGATCTACCAGCGTAGTAGCCAGGTTGAAGTAGGTTGGAATCTTTGCGGATGGATCGGCTAGAGGCAGGGCGATGGCCTCCTCATAGATCGCTATCGCACGATCGATGTCGGCGGAGTCACCGGAGCTGGTGTAGCGCGTATGCAGCATACTCCCCAGGTTGTTCAGGCTGGAAGAGCGCTGTTCAGGACTGGCATCAGGCAGCGCGACGGCCCGCTCCATACATTGGATGGCCTGCTCCAGGTCCGCGCTCTCATGGGTATACTCGTAGCGCTGGCTTAAGCCATAGCTATAAAAGTTGAGCAGATCGACGAGGCCTGGGGCCTCTTGAGAACTATTGTTTACTGCCTCCTCGCAAAATTGGATGAACGTCTCAAGGTCAGCGCGCTCCTGAGTGCGCTGGTAATACGCGACCATGCTATCGCCGACATTGTTCAAAAGTAGAGGCATTTCAGGCGCGGCAGGTGATAGAGTCCGAACGGCTCGCCGCCAGGTCTCGCTGGCTCCCCGCAGGTCTGCCAGATCTTCCGTATATTTAAAGCGCTCCCGCAATATATAGCCCAGCAGTTCCAGGCTAGGGAACAGGTACGGGGAGTCAGGTGAGCAGATCTCAGCGGCTTCTGAAAGATGCACGAGAGCCTGTTCAAGCGGCTCGCGTTCCCCTGTCAGGCGATAGAGTTCTTTGTAGCCCTGGCTCAGATAATAGAGATAGCGCGGGCGATGGGTAGGATCGTGGGCGGTCAGGCTCAGCGCCTGCTCGCAGAGCTGATTGCTGCGCTGGACATCTTGCACATCGTGCGACTGATTGTAGCGCTGTCCCTGCAACTCAATGAGGGAGTTGAGCATATAGAGCAGGTTGTTCTCAATGGCAGGCAGTTCTGGAGCGCCCTGAGGCAGTTGCTGGTGGGCTTCCTGGCACAATTGCAAGGCCCGCTCCAGGTCTTCCACGCGCTGCGTCTGTCGAAAACGCAGGAAGTACAGGCGCCCCCCGTTGAGCAAAGCAGGCAAGCGCATCTCTAAGGCCTGGGGACGATAGGACGAATCACGCAAATAGCGGTCCCAGGCCGAGAGGATATGTTCCCACGTGGCAATGTGAGTATCCAGCGGAGAATCAGAAGCCAGTGAGTCTGGTCTAGTATGGATAGCTTCCCTGAAGAGCCGGAACTCTTCGGGCATCTCGCCAGCCGGCGATGGTTCCTGCTCTGGATCACGCGTCGCGCTCAAGTCGTTGCTCCTTACGTGTATAGTGTTCCAATTATCCACAAAGCATCCTACTCTGCCGCTAGCATTCTGGCAAGAGGCAAGGACCTGTGGAGATTCCCCCTTGACAGGCGCTCAGCTATAGGGTACACTATGTTTGCTTGACAAATAGCAAACTAGACGTTGATTGTACGGCTATTGTCAAGCCAAAAAACTGATGAATGGAGGTGACCTATGAAGCTTGCAGAGGCGCTTGTATTGCGCGCAGATATTCAGAAGCGGCTGGCGCAGATGCGGGTGCGGCTCCAGCAGAGCGCGCTGGTTCAGGAGGACGAGCAGCCGCCTGAGAATCCTGTCGAGTTGCTGGCCGAATTGGAGCAAATGCTGAGCCAGTTGGGCACCATGATCGCGCGCGTCAATCGGACCAATCTCCAGACGCAACTGCCCGACGGCACGACTCTCACTGATGCGCTGGCGCGACGTGATGTGCTCGACATGCGTTACAGCATCGTTAGTGATCTGGCGAACATCGCGGCCAACCGTATCGAGCGCTACGGGCGCTCGGAGATTCGCAAGATCGCCACAGTCGATGTGGCAGCCCTCCGTCGCCAGTTGGACGAGATCGCGCGCCAGCGCCGCGAACTCGATACCGCCATCCAGGCCACGAACTGGAATGTCGATTTGATCGAGTAGGCTAGCTGGGCGCAGGCCAGCGGCGCCCGTACACGAAAACAAGAGTGCGAGTTGGTAGCCGGGATATAAATAGTGGCGAACACCAGGGCGGCAACAGCCCGGAAGTTGCAACAACTGACTTTTAATCAGTTTCAGGACCAGGGGCGGTCATAGCCTCATTGTAATGCCTTGCATTGTTACAAGCGCACAGTGTATTGGGTACCGTGTACTACCAGGTGTTGAACTATCTACCCGGCGAGGGCGGGACAGGGGATGCTCACACTCCCAAGTAAAGAGGGAAGGGAGGGACGGAATAAGAGCGCGCTCTTATTCCGTCCCTCCCTTCCCTCTTTATGGATTTACCTTCTCCTTGTCGGTCACACTGTGCATAGTACGCACGGGCGAGAGCAGCATCCATAGGAAGGCGAAGAACATGCCGCCGCAGCCGGCGAGGAAGGTGGCCCGCAGGCCGATGGTCTCTCCCAGCACGCCGCCGATGAGCGCGCCCAGGGGGAGCGTGCCCACACCGATGAAGGTCATGCAGGACCCGACGCGGCCCAGCAGCCGGTCCGGAGTGATCTGCTGGCGCAGGCTTAGCTCATTCAGGTTGAAGATGGTGTTTGAGATGCCGAACAGCAGCGCGCCCACCACGATCGTGGCGATGGTCAGTACGGGCGGCCCGCTCGCCAGCGGGATCAGCACCCAGCCGAGCGCCAGAGTGAACCCGGAGAGCAGGATCGTCGGCCCCATACCCAATTTGCGCGTTAGCCACCTGTTGCAGACAGCTCCCAGCAGCGCGCTCACACTGGCGATGCTGAACATGATGCCGAAGAAGGCCGGACCCAGGCCAAGCACACGCACAATATACAGCACGCGCACCACATCGGTGATGCCGCCGAAGAAGTTGAGCGTGCCGGCAGAGGCGGCGATGGCTCGCAGCACCGGGCTGCCGGCCACGGCGCGTACCCCTTCGGCGAGTTCGTGCCAGAGGCTGCTCCGCTCTTTCTGGACAGGACGCGCTTCCTGGACACGCATAGTGGACATGGAGAACGCGGAGACCAGAAACGAGAGCGCATCGAAGATGATGGCCACGGGCGCGGTCAGCGCCTGAATGAGCCAGCCGCCCAGGGCCGGGCCGGCGATCTGCGCCACCAGGCTGCTTACTTCGAGCTTGCTGTTACCATCGACCACCTGCTCACGGTCTACGATGGTGGGCAGGAAGGCGCCGTAGGCTGTATCGAAGAACAGCGTCAGGACGCCAACCAGGAAGGCCACCGCGTACAGGTACTCGAAGCGCAGCCAGCCGAGCAGAGCCACAGCGGGTATGGAGCCAAGCAGCAGCGCGCGCCCGATGTCTGCGCCGATGAGCATAGGCCGGCGGCGCAGGCGGTCCACAACGACACCGACGAAAAGCCCGATCAACAGGGACGGCAAGAATTCGGCGAGCACCAGCAGGCTCATCTGCGCCACCGTCGCGTGCAGCACAAGCACGGCGGTAAAGGGCAGCGCCAGGAAGGTTATCTGCGAGCCGAACAGGGAGACGGTCGAGCCAGCCCACAGCTTCAAGAAGTTGGGATGGCGCCAGAGTCCTTTCTCCGGTCGTAAAGATGTTGACATAACGAAGGTATTTCCTCTCAAGAAGCGTAAAGTACATAATGGATCGTCATATGCATGATACTAGCTACGCTCAGAGAGGAGGTGCGCGCGCACGATAAACTACACAGGCCTGTGGCGACCAGCGTTGGCAGGAGGACGCGCATACAGCGGTATACCGGTTGCATGCCGAGGATGGCGAGTGTTAACGATAGCGGTGCTTTAATATCATGGTATTCCAGCGGTCGCAAGCTTTGGCGGCAGACAAGAGGAGCCGAGGCGGCGCCCCTACACGAAACATTCAACAGGACGACATTTATATGGCACGATTGTAGCATGTGAGGGTGTCGGTTGGCAACAAAACATCAGCTTTGGCGGGGATCTGACGATCTTGACAGGCAAATTATAATTTTCTCAGCGGAACTTCATAACAGGGGATAAGCATGCAAAACAAAAAAGGAGAGGCCCATGGTACAGAAAAATCCGACCAAAGATCAGACGACTATTTTAATCCTTGGCGCTGTGCGAAGCGAGAAGCAGGATTTCTTCAGCAAATTAAATTCTTTCTCTTTGCTTATGATCAAAGCGAAGGATGGACGGACCATCCTCAATATCCCAGCCTGGCCTGCACTTGTTGCGCTGGCCGCTTTCTTCGTAGTGAGAGCCATACGCTCAAGACAGTCCTGAAGATCGGTTAGCTCTTCTGAGCAAAAGGCTATTACCCGAAGATGCATGCAGTGGTATCTCTGCTGGACGAAGAACACACGCGGGCAACCAAAGAGTTGTGGACCGAGCTGGAGCGGGACTTTGGAGTGCGCAGGCTCTCCGTCATCCTTCCGTATCCTCATTATTCTTACCAGGTCGCCCGGCAATATGACGAGCAACAACTTGTCGTGCATACCGAAGAGCTTGCGCGGCGCACGGCCCCATTTCGCGTTGCGGCCGGGGGCCTGGCTCTGTTCACTGGAATGCACCCTGTGCTCTATATCCCTGTTCTTAGAACATTGGCCCTGTCTCAATTTCATCAGACCGTCTGCGACACGGTCTCTCCCGCCGGCGCCGGCATCTCGCCGTTCTACGCACCCGAGGCCTGGGTGCCTCATGTCACACTTGCCGAACATGATCTTCAGCGCGAGAGCCTGGCGCGGATCGTGGCGCGCCTCTACGACCGTGAGTTGTTCTGGGAGATCGCCATCGACAACCTGGCGATCATCTGGGATAGCGGGACAGCGCAAGAAGTGCGCTAGCGTTTCGATTTCCGGCCGCCGTAGACAAAAGGCTAGCAAAAACCTGTACCTTGTGTATTTTATATACTATACTAACAAGGTGATTTATCACGACGCAGTACCTGGTTTAGCTTAGTCGTATTTTGAAAGGCTCCCGGCTCTGCTGCCTGGAGTCAAGCAACATCAGAAGGGACACTCAGCGATGAAGACACGAACTGCTGTCCTGTACGCACCCGGTGAGCCTATCCGCATTGAAGAGATCGAGCTTGATGCTCCTAAGGAACGCGAAGTGCTGGTGCGCATGGTGGCCGCCGGCATCTGCCACTCCGACTATCACATCATCCATGGCGACCTGCCCAGCTACCTGCCTATGGCGCTTGGCCACGAGGGGGCCGGCGTTGTTGAGGCGATCGGCCCCAACGTCACAAGCTGCCAGCCTGGTGATCATGTGATCATGAGCTTCATCCCCTCGTGCGGCGTCTGCCCCTCCTGCACATCGGGGCACACCAACCTGTGCGACAAGGGTGCCAACACGCTCAATGGGCCGCTGCTCGACGGCACCTTCCGCATGCACAGCTCCGGGAGCGACATTGGGCAATTCTGCCTGATCGGCAGTTTCAGCGAGTACACCGTGGTGTCCGAGATGTCGCTGGTCAAGATCATGCCGCACTATCCGCTGAACAAGGCGGTGCTGGTCAGTTGCGGCGTGCCCACCGGCATCGGCTCCGTGATCCATCGCGCCAAGGTGGTGGCGGGGAGCACAGTGATGGTGATAGGCTGCGGCGGCATCGGCTCGAACATGGTCCAGGGTGCGGCCCTGGCGGGCGCGCGCATGATTATCGCCGTAGATACCAACGACTTCAAGCTGGAGAAGGCCAAAGAATTCGGTGCCACGCACACCATCAACTCCAGTCGCGAAGATCCGGTCACCGTCTCCGCTGAACTGACCTGGGGCGTGGGCGTCGATTATGCTTTTGAGGCCATCGCCACACCTGAGACCATCGCGCAGGCCTTCAACGCCACCGCCAAGAACGGAACCATCGTCGTGGCCGGCCTCTCGCCGTTCACGGCCCAGGCCATTCCTATCTCGCCGCTGATGCTGGTGCTCTACCAGAAGACCCTGATGGGTACGATGTTTGGAGACAGCCAGCCACGCATTGACATCCCGAACATGCTGGCCCTCTACCAGGCGGGCAAGATCAAACTGGATGAGCTGATTACACGCACCTACACGCTCGACCAGGTGAACGAGGCCTACGATGACCTGATCGCGGGCCGCAACATTCGCGGTGTCATTGAATTTGGCTCATAGCCACAGGAGTCATCCCGAATTTTGAGAACGGGATGACTCCTATATGAAGCCTACTGTTTGATGCGGTATATGAGATAGTCAACAGACCCGAGCCGCAACAGAGGTTGGCTCGTCAGTCGCCCAGGACTGAAAGGCGCAACTGGCGGAGGCGCGCGGGATCGGCGACCACATCGATCTCGACGATCTTGCCACGTGTGACCGTGAGATTGAGGACGAGGAACAGCCGACCATGATGGGCTACGACGATGCCTACAGATCCGTTCACGAGAGCAGACCGTGCTCCCTGGGCACGCCCTGAGAATTGCCTGGCCACGGCCAGCGCGCCACGGACCTCCCTTGACGCACCCACAGGCACGGATGTACTGTCGTGTCGGAACACAACATCCGGGTCGAGCACCGCGAGAAGCGCATCGAAGTTACCAGCGCGCGACGCAGTGAGGAAGGCGTCGACAACTTCGCGCTGGTAGGTGAAATCGGCGTCGGAAACCGTTGCTACTCCCCGCACCCGGCGGCGTGCGCGGCTCGCGAGCTGCCTTGCCGCCGTCGGGGAGCGCTCCACGATGGGAGCAATCTCGTCGAAGGGCATGGCGAATATGTCGTGCAGTACGAACGAGAGGCGCTCGGCGGGATTTAAGGTGTCGAGGACTACGAGCAACGCGAGACCGACTGAGTCGGCCAGGAGCGCTTCGTACTCAGGGTCGACCCCGTCCTCACGGCTCGTGATTGGCTCAGGCACGGACGCATCCAGGGACTCCTCGCGTCGCGATTTACGCGAGCGCAGCATATCGAGGCACACCCGCGCGGTCACTGTCGTCAGCCATCCGCCCAGGTTCTCAACGCCGCTGGTGTCGGAGCGGCTGAGATGGAGCCAGGACTCCTGCACGGCGTCCTCCGCCTCGCTCAGGTCACCAAGCATCCGGTAGGCTACCCCTCGCAGGTGGGGACGCTCGGCCTCAAATCGTTCCGCTAGCCAGTCGTGTTTATCCATCAGTCACATTCCTTCATCATGTTCCGTCATTGCAGTGACGAGCGAGACTCAACCGCTGTGACAACCAGCCATTCGTGTTCATCCAGCGGTCACATTCCCGCGTTTTGTTTCGTCAGAGGAGTGACGAGGGAAATCCACTCAATGTGACAGGAGAGTGGTTCCCGTGGAACGCAAGTGGGCGGCGCAGTCTCGCTCGAAACCGGGATATTCAGCATCCCAGTTGGACATGTTTAGATGAAGCTGGTGATTCTTTTCAGCAAAGACACCTGAAGGAGAACAATGATGCAAGCACGAATGAGCAATCCAGCAATGATCCTTCCTGACGCCATGAATGCCATACAAACCTTGCTCAAGGCCACGAGAAAGGGGGGCGTGCCGGAGACTGTGCTTGAGCTTGTCCACCTGCGCGCGAGCCAGATCAATGGTTGCAGCGCCTGCGTTGACTCGGGCGCCCGCAGCGCCCAGAAGGCAGGCGAAACAGACGAGCGACTCTTCGCAGTAGTAGCCTGGCGGGAGGCACCCTACTTCACCGACGCCGAACGTGCCGCCCTCGCGCTCACCGAGGCTGCCACCCGTTTAGCCGATCGGGCGGACGCGGTGCCAGACGAGATCTGGGACGAGGCCGCTCGACACTACGACGAGCAGGGACTCGCGGCCATCATCCTCATGATCGCCACGACCAACCTCTTCAATCGCCTCAACGCCACCACCAGGCAAGTGGCGGGCGCAAAGTGGTAAGGTGAACTAAGAATCATAGCCCTTCCTCAATACATTTCTGAGGAAGGGCCTCTTGAATCGTTATGCCTGCCTCTATATATCCAGGACACCCAGACGGGCCAGCCGTTGTGCCAGCCGGTAAATATCCTTTTTATCGCCGGCTTTGCGGATGCCCACTGCCACGATCACAACCACGACTCGCTCGGCTTCTATCTTATAGATAATACGATAGCGCTGTCCTAAAGCACGCACGCTTCGATAGCCTGTAAGCTCGTTGAGCAGGGGCTTTCCCTGTAGCTCCGGATCATGTTCCAGACGCCGGAAATAGGCTCTCAATCCTTCTCGCACCCATCCATCTGTAATCTCGCCCAATTGCTTTTTCGCGCGCGACGTAATCTCCACGCTCCAACGCTTCATCCCCACCCCAGCTCCTTGAGCGCATCATCTAGAGGCTCAACTCGCCCTTCAGCCAGGTCCTTGACGCTTTCACGGAAGACCACCATCAATTCTTCATCACGCAACACATCTAACGTCTCCTGAAGGGCTTCAACCGCCTCAAGAAGCGATGTATAGGTAGTGAATGGCAGGATCGCCATCACAGGCTTGCCATGCCTGGTAACAGTCACAGCCTCCGGGTCTTCGTCAAACTGCTCAGGCAGGCGGGTGATCTTACTCTGAGCCTCTGAAATGGATATGGTATGCTCTGCCATCAGCAACCTCGTTTCTATAGAATTTCATATGTCTAAATATATAGCATTTTATATACTTTTTCAAGAGGGAGGTTCTATCGACTCTGCGCTCTGCTTTTTGATCGGCGCCGCTCTTTCGCGTGTCTGCCGGCTCAGGCGGCTCTGCAAGATCACCACCACGAACAGGAAGGCGCCGCGAATCACCGTCTCCCAGTATGAACTCAGGCTAATAAAGCCGTAGCCGTTCTCGAAGTTCAAGACGTTAAAGATCAGGCCCAACAGCAGCACGCCCACCAGCGTGCCTCTGACCGTGCCCATGCCGCCCATCAACAACGTGCCGCCAACGACGACAGATGCGATGGCCGACAGCTCCCAGCCCACGCTCTCGTTGGGGTTGCCGGTGAAGGTTTGCGCCGCCAGCAGCAGTCCTGCCAGCCCCGCCAGCACGCCGCTGATGACATACACCAGCACCGTAATGCGCTCCACGGGCAGGCCCAGCAGGCGGGTGGCCTCTTCGTTGCCACCAATGGCCAGCACATGACGGCCAAAGCGTGTGAAGTTGAGCACCAGCGAGCCGATCAGGTAGGCCGCGACAAGCATGTAGAGCGGGATGGGCAGGCCAAACCAGTTGCCGGTATAAATAGAGGTGAAGTCCGTGTGGGAGTTCACGCTGACGGTGGCCTCCTGGGCCGCCACGAGCGCCAGGCCGCGCGCCGCCAACAGCATGGCCAGCGTGGCGATAAAGGGCGGGATACGCAGCCATGCAATAGCCAGGCCATTAAAGAGACCAATCACGCCTCCCAGCACGACGACCGCGCCTAGCGAGGGAAACAGGCCATAGGGACTGACACGCGCGGCTACGACACTGGCCAGCGCGGCTACCGAGCCAACCGAGAGATCGATACCGCCGGTCATAATCACAAAGGTCATGCCCAGGGCGATCAGGCCAAAGATCGTATTGTACGAGAGAAACGTAAAGATGTTATACGTTGAGAGAAAATTATCATAGCGGAACGAGGCAAAGAGGACGAGGATGATCAACGCGATCAATGCGCCCTGCTGCCGTAAGAAACCCCTGCTGCGCACCCACACCTTGCCCAGTGTGGCGCCACGGCCAGCTTTCGTTGTCACCATCTGTGCCATAACGACTCCATTTCGCTTATCTACCATGGTCATGCCATGCACGCGCTCAGGACTTGCGCTGGCGCTGGAGATAGACAGAACCCAGAATAATCGCGGCATTCACTATCAGTGCCACGGCATCGGGGACGTTATTGCCCACCAGCGCGGTATAGATGAGCTGCGTGATTAACGCGCCGATGAGCGTGCCTACAACCCTGGCCTGGCCTCCGATGAGCGGGGTACCACCAATAGCCACGGCGGCGATAGCGTTCAGCTCAAAATTCAGGCCGATAGAACTGGCATCCGCCTCCGCGTTGAGCGCCACAATAATCAGGCCCGCCAGGCCCGCCAGCAGGCCGGTGATCACATACACCGCCAGCTTCGTGCGCACCACCGGGACCCCCGCCAGGCGCGCCGCCGATTCGTTGCCGCCCGTCGCCAGGATGTAGCGCCCAAAGGCGGTATGGCGCACCACCAACGCGAAAAATACCACGATGATAATCATCAAGTAGGCCGGGAATGGCAGGCCCAGGATATTCCCCTGGCCGAGAAACTGAAAGCCGGGGTTTTCGAAGGCCTGGCCGGCGCCGTTCGTCATGACCTGCGCGATCCCGCGCCCGGCGATAAATAAGATCAGCGTGGCAATGATGGGCTGAATACGAAATCCCGTCACGAGCCAGCCATTGAACAGGCCGCACAGGCCCCCAATCAGTATCGGGACCACGATAGCCAGGGTATTGCCTACGATCGGGTTGCTCATGCGCAGGAAGATGATGGGGGCCAGCGTGCCGGCGATGGCCATCACCGAACCTACAGACAGGTCGATGCCTCCTGTGCCGATCACCAGTGTCATGCCGACCGCCACAATCGCGGTGGTCGCCATCTGTTCCAGGTTGAGACCCAGGGTCTGGAATGAGATGAAGTGCGGCGTGAACAGGGCATTCAGCAGAAAGAGCAGGACGCACATTGTCAGCGCGCCATAGTTTTGACTCAGGCGCCGCCAGCGTTCCGGCACGAGGGAACGGCGCTGGGCGGGAAGTAGGGGTGGCGCCGGAGTTGTGGCTTCATCAAGCTTCGCCATGCTGTACCTCTTCTTGTGTATGTGTCTCCAGAGGGTCAGGGTCCTGCCCTTGCGCCATCGCGGCCATCACGGCATCCTGGCTGATCTCTTCGCGTTGCAGCGCAGCCACCGTCTGGCCCTCGCGCAGCACCACGATACGGTCGCTGCCCTCAATGAGTTCTTCCAGTTCCGAGGAGATCATCAGAACGCCCAGTCCTTTCTCCACTAAACCTTCGATCAGGGCCTGGATCTCGGCCTTGGTACCAACATCGATCCCGCGCGTCGGCTCATCCAGGATCAACAGTCTGGGATTGAGACAGAGCCAGCGCGCCAGCAAGACCTTTTGTTGATTGCCACCGGAGAGTTCGCGGATGAGTTGGTCCGGGCCTGAGGTTTTGATACCCAGCCGGCTAATGTACTGGTCAACGATGGCCTGCTGCTTCTTGCGGGAGACGATGCCCTGGCGTGAAAGCGTGGGCAGGGCCGCCAGGGTCAGGTTTTCGCGCACCGACAGATACGGAATAATGCCATCCATCTTGCGGTCTTCCGGGCAGAAGCCGATGCCTGCACGGATAGCATCGCTGGGAGAGTGAAAGTGCGCGCTCTTGCCATCGACATCCACCTCGCCCTCCTCGATCGGGTCGGCGCCAAAGATCGTGCGCGCCACCTCGCTGCGGCCTGAACCCAACAGGCCGGCCAGGCCCACGATCTCGCCGGCATGGACAGCGATGCTAGCACCCTGGAGGACACGGCCACGATGTAGATCGCGCGCCTCTACTACGACATTCTGCTCCACGTGGTGCTGCCCTGCCTTGAAGCCGGTCTGCCCATGCTGGCGCACATCGCTCAGGTCCTTGCCCAGCATCTTCGCTACCAGTTCAACTTTCGAGAGGCCACGCATCTCGCGCACCTCAACGGCGCGACCATCGCGCATGATCGTCACGCGATCACAGATGGCGTACAATTCATCCAGCCGGTGGCCCACAAAGATCACCGAGACGCCTTCCGCCTTCAACTGGCGAATGATGTCAAACAGCGTCTCCACCTCGCGCTCATTGAGGGAAGAGGTCGGCTCGTCCATGATCACCAGTTTGCTCTCGAAGGAGATAGCGCGGGCGATGGCCACCATCTGCTGGATGGCGACATTGTAGCTCATCAGCGGCTGCGTCACATCGATGGAGATAGAGAGGCGCTTGAGGAGCCTGACGGTCTCGCTGTGCATCTGGCGCCAGTTGATGAAGCCCCAGCGGCGCGGCTCTTTGCCCATAAACACGTTCTCCGCCACCGAGCGGAAGGGCACAAGGTTGATTTCCTGGTAGATGGTGCTGATGCCATTGTGCTGGGCCTGCTGGGGAGAATGGAAGTTCACCGGGCGGCCATCGAAAATAATACTGCCACTCTCATGGCTATAGGCGCCGGTGAGGACTTTGATCAACGTCGATTTGCCCGCGCCGTTCTGGCCCACAAGGGCATGGACCTCCCCGCGATTGACGCTGAGGTGCGCGTCAACCAGGGCCACGACGCCAGGGAAGGTTTTAGAGATATGCTCCATACGGAGCAATGGGTCGGCCTGGACCATCCTGGTACCCCCTTTCCCATGACACTACCAATAGAGTACAGAGTCTTTTCACGCTTGTCAAATGTAGCACATACGAAATATGCGCAATATGGTGAACATGGCCCCCTCGCGGGGGCCATTGCATGGGGCG
>JALYTT010000130.1 GCA_030854145.1 Chloroflexota bacterium
GGCCAACGGCGCCCTGGAAGCCGACCATAGCCTGGTTATGGTTCAGCAGGCTCGTTTTCAACTGGAAAAGGTTACTCCCCTCTTGAGTGCATCGTCGATAACCTGCTCCAGTTTCATCGTCCAACCCTCTTGCCACGCAGCAGCGAAGGCGCCTTCTCCTAGTTGCACCCGTGCAGCGGCTACTGCTTGCTCATAGCCGACACGATCAACAGGCAGCCGGGGAACGTCTATTGCTTCGCGCAGGGATTCTGCCGCTCCCCACAACTGTGCTGCCCATCGAAGCGCTCCCTGGGTGACGACCACACTGGCCAGTCCCTCCAGATTGAAGGGTGTCATCCACTTCTCTCCTACTTGCTGGTTGAGCGCCAGACTCTGCTGATACCATAGACACGCTGTGGATATCGCTCCCCGCTGTGTCTCAATCCTTCCTAAAAGGTGCAGCAACCAGGCACTATACCAGGGATCTCCCATCTCCCGATAGATGCTCAGGCTCTCTTGAGCCAGACTGAATGCTCTGACTGGCTCTCCCTCAGAGAGGGCCAGCAGTGCGGCAATCCATAAGCATTCAGCACTCCAGGCTCGGTCGCCCACCCTGGTGATGAGTGCCTGTCCCTCCTGGAACCGGTGGCGCATGGTCACCAGATCGCCCAGAGTAAACCAGAGCCAGGAGGCCGAGTGGACGAGTGTGCAACCGACCCAGAGATCATTGCCTGCTTGCCGAAAGAGCTGGAGCGCCTCCTCGAAGAGCGCCTGTCCCCGGGCGTACTCCCCAAGTGAGCTGACGTGCTCTGCCAGATGGAAGAGGGCATCAGCAAGTTCCCCAGGCTCGCCCACTTGCCGCAGGAGTCTCACCTGCTCTTCATGAAGGGAGACGGCTTCGACGATCTTTCCCCTCAACCAGGCGGCAGCTGCCAGTAAGCCGAGGGACTCAGCAATGCCGCAGGTGTCCTCCAGTTCTCGGGAGAGGGTCAGGCTTTGCTGGGCCACCACCTCTATCCGATCAATGTCGCCCTGACAATCCGCAACAGATGCAATAGCTCGTAAGACCCTGGCACGCAAGGAAGTGCGGGTCCCTTCGCTCAAAGCGAGAGCGCGCTCTAGAAACGTACGAGCCTCACGATAGTGCCCAAGGATCATCCAGAATTCCTTGAGTGCGGCGCTCAAGCGCATGCCGATCTCCCTGCTCTCTACCGCCTTTTCGTCTCTCACCTTCTCCAGCGCCCACTCCAGTGCTTCGCGCAGATTGTCGTGCTCGTGCTCCAGTCGAGCTACCCACATTGCCTGGTTGGGACCGTCAAGTTCAGGCTCGGCCTGTTCGGCCAGCGCCAGGAAGTAGTGGGCATGCGCCACTCGGGTCGTTTCCAGTTCTCCGCTCGCAGTCAGCCTCTCCAGCCCAAACTCGCGCATGATTTGCAGCATCAGGAAGCGTGGCTCCTCGGCTTCCTGCTCGCTCGATTGGATGAGGCTGTTATCAATGAGTGCCGAGAGGGTGTTCAAGACATCCAGGTCAGCCTGGCATATTTCCTGACAAAGTGCCTCGGCAGCCTCCAGCGTCCAGCCGCCCTCAAAGACGGAGAGCACGTGAAAAAGTGCTTGCTCTTCTGGTCCTAAGAGATCATAGCTCCATTGGATGGTACCCCGCAGCGTCTGCTGGCGAACAGGCGAACTGCGTGGACCACCAGTAAGCAGTTGCAAGCACTGCGACAGGCGTGCCAGGAGGACCTGGGGCGGCAGCAGTTTCACACGAGCGGCCGCCAGTTCAATGGCCAGGGGCAAGCCATCCAGCCGCACACATACCTCCGCAATGGCTCGTGCATTGCTAGAAGTCAATTGAAAGCTGGGGAGGCTGTTGCATGCCCGTTGCACAAAGAGGGTCACCGCTGCCGATTGAGCGATGTCCTCGTTGTTAGAGGTGGAGAGACTGGGCAGTGAAAGGGGAGCCACGGGAACGACCTGCTCGACGGAGAGATGGAGCACTGCTCGACTCGTCACGAGGATCTTCAAACAGGGACAGCCAGCCAGAAGCTCTTCGATTTGGAGAGCAGCGGCCACGATCTGCTCGAAGTTATCAAGCACGAGCAGGAAGGGTTGCTGGCCCACAAAGGCCTGCACCTGCTGAAGGGGAGGATGTGTGCCACTTTCCTTGAGTCCCAACTCCCAGGCAATGCTGGGTACGACCAGCTCCGGGTCGTTCAGAGCTGCCAGCCCAACGAAGCAGATGCCACCAACGAAGAACGAGCGCATCTGAGTGGTGACAGCGATGGCGAGACGGGTCTTGCCAATCCCGCCTGAACCCACCAGGCTCACCAGGCGCATCTCTGGTCGGATAAGTAGGGCACTGATCTCCGCCACCTCCTGCTCGCGTCCAATAAGTGAGGTGAGCTGGATAGGCAGGGCGTTGTGGTGAATGTCAAGGGTCTTGAGGGGCGGAAAATCGGCAGGGAAGCCGGAAATGACGAGCTGAAAAAGGGGGCTGGGATGCTGGAGGTCCTTGAGACGATGCGCTCCCAGGTCTCGCAGGCTCACTCCGGCTGGGAGGTCATGTTCTACCAGGTCGCGAGTCGTCTGGGAAAGCAGCACCTGTCCTCCGTGACCAGCGCTCATGATGCGTGCTGCCCGATGCACGTCCAGGCCCACATAGCCTTCAGCAGAACGCTGGGGTTCGCCCGTATGCAGACCTATGCGTACATGCACTGTTGCAGCATCGGGCCAGGGATGGGCAGCAAGAGCACGTTGCATCTCCGCTGCCGCTGACACCGCATCGGTGGCGCGCGCAAAGGCCACGAAGAAGGCATCTCCCTGGGTGTCCACCTCATACCCGTTCCACTGGTGAAAGGCTGCACGCAGGAGTTGACGGCACTCGGTGAGGATGCCATCATAGCGGTGGCCTAGTTGCTGAAGCAGGCGGGTGGAACCTTCGATATCGGTGAAGAGCAGGGTGACCGTTCCTGTCGGCAGTTCATGCATGCAGTACCTCCTGCCACAGGAGACACAAGGCATTCCAGACCCACCTGGACCACTGGCCTCTCTGCTGGCTGTGACCGTCTCTGCACCATTATACCTCATTGTTCAGCAGAAAGAGTATCCTGGCCCAACAAACTCTATGGGTTTTGCAGCAAACGCCTGACCTCCTCAAACCTGGCCACACGAGACTTGTCCCTGGTGGGGAGCAATGCCTGGACGAAAAGCCTGATACGATCTTTGCTAAGATAGCAAAAAAGCTGTGAAGAATACTATAATAGCTTACAGAGGAACTGTAGCTAGCGAGAGAGCGCTATGGCTTCAGACTTTTCTTCACACACAGCATTGAGGAGCGCGGAATGAATACGGCGTCAATTTTGCGAGACGTTGAGCATCGACCATATCCGTTGCCTGAAGGACCCTGGGTGACGACACAAAGCTGGCACGAGCTGCTCTTCGCCCACTGGCCCATTGCTCCAGGCGAGCTGCGCGCACTTGTGCCAGAGTCCCTTGCACTTGACACGTTCGAGGAGCAGTCCTGGGTCGGCGTCGTGCCTTTTCGCGTTAGCAATGCGCGTCCCCGCTGGTCGCCCTTGATTCCTGGACTGTCTCAGTTCCTTGAGATCAATGTACGCACCTATGTCGTGGTGAACGGCATCCCCGGTGTCTACTTCTTCAGCCTGGATGCCGCTAACGCGCTGGCTGTCGCGCTTGCGCGCACCTTTTTTCACCTGCCTTACTATCGCGCGCAGATACAGTGCCAGGAGGAGGGCGATACTATCCATTACCATAGCCAGCGTACACACCCTGGAGCCAGACCTGGCGAGTTTGCGGCCACCTACGAACCTATCGCCCCGGTAGTGTGCGCTGGCAAGGGTACTCTGGAGTACTGGCTCACGGAGCGCTATTGCCTCTACGCCCTCGCAAAACAGCGGCGCCTGTACCGGCTCGATATCCACCACAAATGCTGGCCGCTACAAATCGCTGAGAGCGAACTTCAGCGCAATACTATGGCCCTGGGTCACGGTATCACGCTGCCCGACACACCACCGCTGCTTCACTATGCGAAACGACAAGATGTTCTCCTCTGGCCCCTGCATCGCGTTCGCTGAACGTGCGGGTTTCCGCCTCGCCGTCAGATCTTACATGTAAAAGACCAGGCAACGCTGCTTACGGCAGGGGAGGGGCGGCATTGGGTGGTGGCAGGTCCAGCGTCTCCTGGTAGTCGGTCTTCAGTAAGCGCGGTGTAGCGGCGTCGGGATGGTACCAGAGACGCTGCATCACCAGGTGTTTCTCTGCGGTCCATGTGAAGTGAATCTCGCCCAGGTTGTTATAGCCGATGATCAGTTGCCCGGCTTTCTGGTGGCTCAGCCAGGCGGCGCGTCGCTGCAGACCAGCCACCAGCTTGTTCCTGGGTTTCGCGAGCTGGCGTCCGAGGCGATTCGTCCCCTGTGCCGTCTCATAGACAAACCTGCGTCCAGGCGGGGCGAGCATCCCTGCTGCCTGCTCATCCCGCCTACCTCTCCACAATAGATGCCGTGCGCCTCTCTTGACGCTGGTCTCCAGGAAGGTGATGCCCCCCAGAGCCAGGCGCAGTACCCTGAGCGTCCAGGAGGTGCCGCGCGCGCGCAGGCGATCTCTCCTGCGCTGGGCGACAAGCGCGAGGGTGTTGGGGAGGTAGCGCAGGCGGTAGATGCGATCAGGCGGAAAGCGCCGAAAAGCGCCCTGGGCCCAGCCATGCACCGGCAGGACGATCTCATACGGAGAGCGGCGCAGGGCCAGCAGCCTGGGAATGGCCCGCCAGAACAGGTAGATGCGTCGCCAGATGAGCGCGCGCACAGAGTTGAACACCCGCCGGTCGCCGGGGACGATATCCCAGGCGAAAAAGTCCATGGTCGGCGTACCCTGCCGCCGCAGGAGATGTTGCAGGTGTGGGTAGCCAATGGCGAGCATAGCAATATGGGCGCCGGCTCCTTCATTAGATAAGGAACTGGAGGTATAGTCCACGAATTTGGCGCTGGCCTGCGTCTGCTGATCCCAGTACTCCATACTAGAGCCGAAGGCATAATGCACATCTCCCGAGAGGAAGACCACACGCTTCAAAGCGCTCACGGCCTTGAGGAAGTGCTGGAATGTCTGCCACTCCAGGGCCCAGGCCTCGCAGTCGTAGGCATAATTCTCCTTGACGAACGTGTGGCTCCAGACCTGAATGGATTCGATGAAGTCCATGCCAAGCACAGGGGTGGCCGAGATAATGATCGTCACCTCGGCATTCCGGCGAGCGGCGGGGACTATCTGTGCATGGACGGCATCGGAGGATAGCAACCCCGGAAAGTCGTGGGGCGAGCGGTAGAAACGCTGCGTGCGTGTATCCATCAGGATCACCTGGTAGCGCGGCCCCTCGTAGGTATGATACCAGTGCAGCGCCCGCGCTGAATGTGTCAGAGTACCACTGCCGCTAAAAGCTACCGGCAAGCCAAGCAGCTCCTCAAGCGTTTCGACTCTGGCATCCGCGGCATCGCCACGCCACGTATCGACAGCATTGAGCAACGCCGCGCCATTGGCCTCCTCAAACTGCTGCGGCGTATTGCCCCAGCCTTGAAACAGGGCATAGGCCAGCAGGCCGTTGCGCACAATCTGCCGTCCCAATGCGCTGGCCAGCACCTGCTGGCACCAGGCTCCATCAAGAAACCAGTCGTCGGTGACATCGTGGTCATCGCAGATAGTATAGGTGGAGATATGAGCCAGGGCGCGCCGGACCTGGGGCAAAGCCGCACGAAATATGTTCAACTGTTCTACCTGAACAATGTACATGGCCTCCTGCTTTTCGCTCTCATTACCGCCGGGACGCGCCTGTGGATAGGCCGCCCACATCTCCTGGGCATCGGGGAGATCACCGGGCCACAGCACATCGGACCAGGCGAACAGGTACATGGCGCTATACTCGCTCAGTGCCAGTAAGTGATTGTGTGGCATCGTGGTGGTAAACATGGCGCGCGATTGTATAAGGGTGCCACGTGCGCCCGGCCCCACTGTGCGCGCGGGAACGCCCACTCCCGTCAGGACTTCTTCCTCATTGCCCGTGAAGAGGAAATGGCCCGTATCGATCAGCGCGAACAGCAGCGGAGCCGCCACATCATCGGCATAGATTTGGTCTCCAGTGAGAAAAAGCTGCTGGGGGCGATCCCTCTCCTGCTGAATGGCCGAGGCGAGGAGCGTATCCAGCGCGGAGAGCATCTCGCGGCCACTCCCATGCGCCTTGCGACAGGAGCCATGCACTACCCTGAGCTGATTGAGATCTTCAGGCGGCAGGACGAAGTTCGGCAGGGGATGACCAGGGTAGACCAGCCGCTGGAGTGGATCATCCTGAGCAGGACCGGCGCTGAGAATGCCAGGTGTGGCCAGATGCGCCACCGTTTCGGCATCTCGTGCGTCGGCAGAAGCTGTGCGATCCTGCCTTTGAAAGAACAGATCGTAGTAATAGAGCTTTCCCCAGTTCAACGGCGCCCCAGTTCCCGTATGCGCAGTCACGGCAAGGATATGCAGATGATCTCCAAGCCGCGCGCTTTGTCGCGTGCCTTCACAATGCATAATGAGATCGCCCGCCTCATTTTTGGCATAGACGCGCAGCGTCACCACACACGGCTCCTTCAAAGCGAGCCAGACCGTGACAGCGGTTGGCTCAACCCGCCGCAGCAAGGGACCCGAAAGGATCAACGGCAGAGCGGCGAAACGCTCCGCCAGCGGTGTCCATGACATACAAGCATTTCTCCAGTTCCGGTATACTCTGGTAGCACATTACCTCTTTCTCCCGGCTGTGTCAAATTCAACGTGACCTCAGGTGAGCACGATTTTTACATCACCCTGATGTGACCATTGCAGGATAGCAAAGGGACTACGAAGAGTGTTAAAATAGCTTGCAGAGGAACCGTGGTTAATATGCTCAGTCCTCCACCTACAAAGAATGATGCCATCGCCTTCAGCGAATTTGTCAGAATAGAGCCATACAGACCTTCGCGCTCGTTGCAGTGCGCGGGGGAGAGAGGGAAGGAACACCCATGCTGAGCCAGGAACAGGAGAGGCAGGCCGTCGCCCCTACGCAGGTACCAGCGCACGTGCGTGATTATGACTACTACCGGGAGGTGTTCAGGGGGCACACGATGCCATTCGCCTTCCTTGATCTTGATTTACTGTACCAGAACATCCTGGAGATACGCGGCCGGGCAGGCGGGAAGCGCGTGCGCCTGGCCTCGAAATCGTTGCGCTGCGTGGGGGTCATCAAGCGCATTCTGGCGACCGACGCGTGCTTCCAGGGCGTCATGTCCTACTCGGCTCGTGAGGCTGTGTACCTGGCCTCACAGGGGCTTGATGATCTGCTGATCGGCTATCCAACCTGGCACGCGGATGATATCGCGGCTGTGGCGCGGGCTACGGCGGCGGGCACTCATATAACGCTGATGGTCGATAGCCTTGAGCATGTGGCGCAGGTGGAGGCGGTGGCGGAGCGCGAGGGAGTGCGGCTGCCGCTGTGTCTCGATATCGATATGTCGTCGCAGTTCCCCGGACTGCACTTCGGAGTGTGGCGCTCACCTGTGAGCAGCGCGGAGCAGGCGCGACCGGTGATCGAGCGCATCATGGCCTCGCAACATGTGTGGCTTGATGGCATCATGGGCTACGAGGCGCAGATCGCCGGGGTAGGCGACCAGGTGGCAGGGAAGGCGCTGAAGAACGCCCTGGTGCAACGGCTCAAGCGGCGCTCGGTGCGCGAGGTGGCGACGCGGCGCGCGGCACTGGTTGAGCTTGTACGCGAGTATGGGCCGGAACTGCGCTTCGTCAATGGCGGCGGTACCGGCAGTATGGCGACGACACGCGTGGAGCCTGGCATCACCGAGATCACCGTGGGGTCGGGCTTCTACTCGCCGACGCTCTTCGATAGCTATCGCGACTTCCGCTACCAGCCAGCCGCCGGCTACGCCATCGAGATCGTGCGCCGACCGCGCGCATCCATCTACACCTGCCTGGGTGGCGGCTACATAGCCTCCGGCGCGGCGGGTCCCGATAAGCTACCGCGACCATACCTGCCCGGTGGCGCGCGCCTCATCCCCCTCGAAGGCGCGGGCGAGGTACAGACGCCCATCAAGTATATAGGGCCGGTACAACTTGCGCTCGGTGACCCCATATTTATGCGCCACGCCAAGGCCGGGGAACTCTGCGAACGGTTCCCCCATCTGCTGCTTGTCTCAGATGGCGCTATTGTGGGCGAGATGCCGACCTATCGCGGCGCTGGCCAGTGTTTCATCTAACCTGCATGGACGAGGCAAACTACATTGCGTTCGAGGAGCTAGCATATGGAGATCGCAAAGAAGAGCGCGCGCTGGCACAACTGGTCAGGCTCGGTTGAGTGCAGGCCGCGGGAGATTGACAGGCCGGGGAGTATCGATGAACTGGCACGCATCGTTGCGAGCAGCGCGCGCGCGGGCCGGCATGTGCGGGTCGCTGGCACGGGTCACTCGTTCACACCGCTGGTGCAGACCGATGATCTGCTGCTATCGCTGGACAACCTCCAGGGCATCGAGGGCATCGACAAGGAGCGCGGGACGGTGACGGTGCTGGGAGGCACAAAGCTCAATCTGCTGGGCGATACGCTGCTGAAGAACGGCCTGGCGCAGGAGAACCTCGGCGACATCGATGTGCAGAGTATTTCCGGAGCTATCAGCACAGGAACGCATGGCACCGGCATTCACTTCGGCACGCTGTCTACGCAGGTGGAGGCGCTTACGCTGGTCACTGCGTCGGGCAACATCCTGGAATGCTCGTCAGAACACGAACCGGATATCTTCAAGGCGGCCCAGGTCTCGCTGGGAACGCTCGGCGTCATCGCCAGGGTCACTCTGCGCGTGGTACCCTCCAAGCGCCTGCACTTCAAAGCCCACCGCGAGGGCCTGGTCGATTGCCTGAACAACCTGGAGCGCTACAAGCAGGAGAACAGCCACTTCGAGTTCTTCTGGTTCCCCTATACAAAGTGGGTGCAGACCAAGTTCCTCAACGAGACCGAGAGCGAGCCCAACGCGGGGAGCCTGTGGGGGAACTTCAACAAGGTCGTGTTGGAGAACGGCCTCTTCTGGGTGCTCTCGGAGTGCAGCCGCCTGCTGCCACCGCTGGCGCGGAGCATCAGCAACATCTCGGCACTGGGCATTGCCAGTGTTGACGAGGTGGACTACAGCCATCATGTCTTCGCCACGCCGCGCATGGTGCGCTTCCAGGAGATGGAGTACAACGTCCCGACGGAACACGCGGCTACCGTGCTCAACGAGATCAATGTCTGCATCAACGAGCAACACTTCGCCGTTCACTTCCCGGTCGAGTGCCGCTTTGTGCGCGCCGACGACATCTGGCTCAGCCCGGCCTACCAGCGCGACTCCAGCTATATCGCGGTGCATATGTACAAGGGCATGCAGTACAAACCGTACTTCCGCCACATTGAGAAGATCTTCGAGCGCTACCAGGGTCGCCCGCACTGGGGCAAGATGCACACGCGCAACGCCGGGCACCTGGCCGCGCTCTACCCGCGCTGGCAGGACTTCCGGCGCGTGCGTGCCTCCCTCGATCCGCAAGGTGTCTTCCTCAATGACTACCTGCGCCAGTTATTCGATGCCGATGTTCCGGTTCAGGCGGAGGGTGTTCATCCTTCGTAGCTGCGTGATGTATCACGTGGGCCTAAACTCTGGAATTTCATTTCATGAGCAGAATTTTGACAATTCTGTGAGCAGTCGGCTTTCTCGTAACACCCTGCTGCTCTTCAGACCCGTGTGAGTTTTTCCGGGTTGGCAATGATGCGAATGGCCTGAATCTGCCCCTGCTCCACATCCAGAGCCAGAACGGAGAAGGCTCGACCGTCAACGCGACCAATCAGGGCGGCTTGACCGTTGACCTCCCTGAGATCGAAACGAGCGTTCTCCGGCCAGAAACGCTTCGTTCCCAGGCTCATACGTGCCACCGCATCACGCCCACGAAGCGGGTGCAGTGCAGCAGTTCTGGTTCTCCCACCTGCATCCGTCCACATCATCACATTTTCGGAGAGCAGATTCGTCAGGGTCGTCATTTCTCCGCTCTGCACTGCCGTCAGGAAGCTGGTGAGCAGGTGCTGGTGCGTTTCGGGCACTGGTGGGAAACGTGGCCGTCGCTCGACCAGGTGTTTCTTCGCCCGGCTGAATGAGCGGCGACAGGCAGCTTCACTCTTCTCAAGCATGGCAGCAATCTCGGCAAACTCGTACTCGAAGACTTCACGCAGCAGGAAGACCGCGCGCTCGAACGGTTGGAGTTGCTCCAGCAGCACCAGGAAGGCCAGGGAGATCGACTCCTCTGTCTCGACACGTTTTTCGGGACTGGCTGTATCTGAAGTCTCTTCTGTGAGGATCGGCTCTGGTAACCAGGGACCCACGTACTGTTCTCGCTTCCTACGCGCTAAATGGAGTTGATCCATGCATAAGCGTATGAGGATCGTGCTGAGATACGCTTTGAGTGATTGAATGGTCTCAGCCTTCGTAGCCTGGTAACGCAGGTAGGTTTCCTGGACCATATCCTCAGCATCCATCGCACTGCCGAGCATCCGATAGGCGATGGCAAAGAGGTAGGGCCGGTAGCTTTCAAAGGATTCCACCCGGCTTCCCTCCTTTCTTCTCTTCTACACTACTAGTCTACACTCCGAGAGAAGGTCCTCTCTTCCAGGAGGACGCCCTGGCAAAACGCAGGGGTCTGGCATATCTGCCAGGGCGAGTGCCCGCGCTATTTCTTTTCCAACACAAACAGCGGATGGCTGAGCACCGCACGCTCAAACTCCTCAAGTGAAGAGTCCGCGGTGACGCCATAGGCGTGAGCGAAGGGGTTACCGCCCTTGACATCTTCTCGCAGAACGAGGGCCGCCTCGCCTTGAGGCAGTTCTCTTACGTTGACCGTTTCAGAACGACGCCCACGGGTGAGGATGGCTTCTCCCGCTGCTCGCAAATTGCGCACCCAATCCACTATGCCATACACGGAGCCCACATAGCGTTTCCCATTGCGCTCAATAATCGCTAGCGGGATAGTACGCGGCTGCCCGCTTTTGCGCCCACGCACGGTGACCAGGTACATGGGATACTTCCCAGTTCCTACGAGCTTGACGCCGGCGCGCAGCAAGGTTGTTGTCATAACATTGGCTGCACGCACATACAGCGGGGCCTTATTTATCTTTGCCATAAATTCCTTCTCCAAGGTAGAAATGGTGTCATGATGACCACCACCTGTGATCAGCACTAATAAAGAGGGGCGAGCTGTCTGTTTTGGGACAGCTTTCCTGTCTTTTGTCTAGCATTTCTCTTATTTGCATGGCATTGCCCGCAAGGGATGCCACTACATAGAGGCCCGGTGATTGGATGACGAAGCACTACGATGAAGGTGTCTCGCTCAACGAGCCAAGGCGGCGCATCTGGGGCCAGAGTAGCGCGACGACCAGCACTACGAGGACCGTGCCCACGCCGCCGCCGATCACAGCGACAACGGGGCCAAGCAACTGGGCAACCAGGCCCGATTCAAAGCCGCCCAGCTCGTTGGAGGCGGCGATAAAGAGCGAATTGACCGAGGAGATGCGCCCGCGCATGGCATCCGGTGTGCGCATCAGCAAGAGTGTGCTACGAATGACGACGCTGATATTGTCGAACGCGCCCAGGGCAAAGAGCATTATCAGCGAGAGCCAGAACGAACGCGACAGGCCGAAGACACAGGTCGCGAGGCCGAAGCCTGCTACAGCCCACAGCAGCGTTCGGCCGGCTTTTTTAAACGGCGGGCGGTGCGCGAGCACAAGGGCGGTGCATAAGGCACCAACCGAGGGCGCCGCGCGCAACCAGCCCAGGCCGACCGGGCCAACGTGCAGGATATCTTTAGCGAAGATCGGCAAGAGCGTGGTCGCCCCACCCAGCAGGACAGCGAACATGTCAAGGGTAATCGCAGCCAGGATGATCTGCGTACTGCGCAGGAAGCGCAGACCCTCGGCCAGCGAATGCAGGGTCATGCGCTCACCGGAGCTGCTCCCGCGCCGATCCTCACGCATCAAGAAAAGCAGGGCCACGAAGACCAGCGAGGCGGCGGCGTTCAACACGTAGACCAGCATAGCTCCATGCAGCAGCGCGATGACGAAGCCGCCAACTGCCGGCCCCACCACTGAGGCCAGTTGCCAGGAACTACTGCTCCAGGTGGCCGCGCTCTCATACGCCCGCACAGGCACCGTCTGGGGCAGCAGCGCCCAGGTAGCCGGGTTGCCGAACGCGACCGCAGCGCCAATCAGCAGCAGGCAACCGTAGATCAGCACCAGCGAGCCGCGCGAGTACGAGAGTCCGGCTAGGCCAAGCGAACCTAGCGTCAGAAGAATCTGGGTGATGATGACGATATGCTTGCGATTGAACTGATCGGCCATATGCCCGGCCGGCAGCGAGAACAGGATGACGGGTATCACCAGCACCAGCCCGACACCGCCAAGAACAAGCGCGGAGCCGGTGCGTTCGTAGAGTTCCCAACCAATGGCCACATTGAGCATCTGCTCCCCAATGGCCGCGGCGAATGTGCCGGCGAACAAGAGCTGGAAGTTACGAAAGCGCAAGGCTTGATACGGATCATGCGCGCCGGGCGGTTCTATGTTCCCGGTAGATAGAGGCACTGTCGTGGGCAACTCACTATTAGATTCTGGGGATGGTTTCTCTGTACGACTCACATATACTCCCGGTAAGACCATATACTAGCAGAATGTCATTATCCCTCATTATATGATAGGGGCCATGTGACTCTCCTGTGCGGGGAGTCGCATGGCCCCTCACAGGAGGGCCACAGCTTTATTTCTTCCATGATGATGACGGGCTGCTAGCCATAAATGAGTATATGGCTATACCATCAGATTTGCAAGGAGCTACTGGGAGCCAGAGACGCGGGCGAGGCAAGCCATCGACCCTACGCAGATCGGGACGCGACCAGCGCCGTCTTTTCATCCCTTATCAGAAGAGGTCGGCCCTTGAGCATTCACTTTGATCAGATGCTGCATTGACTGCACAAAGGTCGGAGCTTGCTCACCAAGGTCCTTGAAGAACTGCTCATCTACCGCCTCAACCAGCGCCACGGCTCGCTGCGCGACATGCTGTCCTTCTGCCGTCAAGGACACCACCCTGGCACGTGGATCGAGAGGGTGAATCGCTCGTGTGACCAGGCCTTTCTCTTCAAGGGTGCGCACCACCTCGGAAGTCATCATAATGTCTGTGTGGGCATGGCGAGACAAGATCACCTGGCTCACCAGCATCTCAGAGGCCGTCAGCCAGGCAATACTTGTCAGCAGCACAAACTGCACATGGGTAATGCTCAAGGGAGCAAGAGCTGAACGGATGCGTTGCTGCCACAGGTGGGTCAGTTGCCAGAGCAAAAAGCCTGGGCTATCATCCGCCCGCTCGAAACGCGAGAGCGTCATCGGTAACCTCGCTGCATACAAGCCAGGACGGCACGCTGCCCATGATTGAGCTGAGCAAGGCCCAGCTCAACTCCCCTTTGCCCATACTCATGTGACACGACGCCTATCCAGAGATAGGTGTCAGTCATGACGGTCCTCCTCAGCATAGCGAGCCAGGTTGGAGACCGTATCGTATAATTCTTCTTGCGCAAAGCCGATCTCTTGAGCAAGGTGTTCAGCATTTGGGCCGTCGATTTCGACGGTGTGAGTAATCTGAGTGCCTTCAGGAAGAGGGGTCAACTCATGGCGACCGATGATAGCATTTTCTGGTCCAATAGGTGTACGATCAACAAAGCTGCGCCCCTCCTCAACAAGCATGATTGTAAAAGGCAGCTCTGGTCCCCCTACTGCTTGCAATGTGCCGGAAGTGCCTGTAGCAAAGGGGCCAGCAGGCTGATACCGGGCCATACCATGATCCCAGCGAGGCCAATTGGCGACATCACAATAGATTGCCCAAACGCGCGAAGCCGGAGCACTGGTGTGTGCAGTTGCGGAAATGGTCCACATAAATCTTCATTTCTCCTCTTTATATGCACGCTTATAGTAAGCGTACTTACTATTATTATAAGCACACTTATCATAAATGTCAAGAGGGTGTTTCCAAAAGTCAGGCCTTCGCCAAAGTTCTCCGTCCTTCGTAGTGCTCTGTCAAGGTTCATTGCACAGATATCAGGGCGATGCCTCTTCCCGCGTAGGGATTCGGCTTGCCGCATCCGGGTGGCTGGGAGGAGGCCCCACAGGCACCCCAAGGGATGCC
>JALYTT010000589.1 GCA_030854145.1 Chloroflexota bacterium
GTTCTTTCAGTGCCCGCCCTCTGCTTTGTCTTCTTTTGCTTTATCTTCGTTTCAATACATTTCGATACATATAGAAATACAGATGTTTACAGCAATTTCACAAGAAAAGAGCACATTTTAGTGGTATATCTTTTACAAAAGCAGTACAATGTATGATGGTTGGGCGGAGATGGTTTTTTGGGGGAGCTGGGGTGTACGTGTTCGGAAGGAATAAGCATGTCAATAGCACAGACTATCTTTAGAAAATATCTGAGTATGCAGCAAGCAAGCGTAAGACAGCTTCCTCTGGGAAAACAATCCCGGGCCCTGGTCACGACAGAAGAGAAAGCCCCGGTAAACAGAGTGGCTCACCAGGGTGCGCGTATGCTATTTCGCGCGCGTGACAGCGCGATCGAGCCAGAGGTCATCAGGCGCATGGAGCGGCGGGATCGCGTAATATTCCTGTTGCTAGATGGGAAGCGTACTATCAGCGATGTGGCGCGTCTAGTGCATCGCAGCGAGCTAGATGTGGCATATACTATCGCATGCTTGCTGAGAACCGGGTATGTTGAGCGCCTGGGTGAACCAACGGGCCTATGGTAAAGGCAATGGGGATAACGCCCATCGTGAACGAATTTTTGGCATGTAACAAAATTGCTGCCAAAAAGTGATAACTATTAGCCCTCTTATACGTTATAATACATAGGCCTGGGATGGAAGGCGGGATGTCCGTGAGCAAGCAGATCCACCTCGACGAGCAGCTTGTAGCGTACATCTGAGATCGTGCAACCTTTTCCCCATGGGGTTCGCACGCGCACCTCCCGGAGCTTCGCGGTGCTCTGTGCATACGCGTGGTAGGGGGAGGACGAGCTGGCACCCCGTCCTCCCCTTACTTTTATCTCGCTAAAAGGTTTTCCATGCGGCTCACTGTGCGGTCACTGGGAGGAAAATTAATAGTTGGAGCAGCAGTCACGCTTGTCCTGTGCATGCTGCTATTCTCGGCCTTTTCGCTGGCCCTGCTAAAATATCTTTCTGAGCATGATGCCAAGAGAGACGCTTCCACACACCTTACATCTATCAAGCTGGCGTACCAGGCCCACAATACCACGCTTACACAGGAGTTAACCACCGTCGCCAGCGATAGCGGTCTCGCCCCGATCATCGCGCAGCCGCTCGCCCCCGCCGCCTCTGACCACCTGACGGCACTGCTAGTTCCCACCCTCACCCGCTATCACCTGGCGGAGCTTGATGTCATTTCGCTCAATCGCCAGCCGCTCCTGCAACTGGGAGAGGCACCGGCTGGTAATACCATACGCGCTCCCGATATGCAGCCCCTGATCGATCAGAGCCTGCAAGGAAGCGCGGCCACGGCCATCCGGCACATAACGGTTATCGACAGCGCTCCATCCTCTAGTGGTATCCGCTGGGTCTTGAATACCGCCGTTCCCATCTGGAACCAGGCCAATACTGTCACTGGCATCCTGGTAGCAGCCGAGCTTATCGACGACGCCTTTGCCCAGCGTTTAATGAACCAGGCGGGGATGGATACAGGCCTGGCCCTGTGTTACTCCTCACAGGTCCTGGGCAGCACCATTAGAGCGCTCTCGCCGGATAAGCCAATCGCGGCCACAGCGCCCTGCACTCCTGGCGCTACCGGTTTCATCGATGGCGCGCAACACTACCTCACGCAGTCAAGCGCCGTCTCACTGGTGGGCCAGCCGGCAGGCACACCGCCACTGGTGCTCGTCGATGTCGAACCGCTCTACAGCATCAATGCGCACGCCCAACGCGCCGCGCTAGCTCTGATGGGCCTGGGTGGCTTTCTCCTCGCGCTGGCCATCACGGCCTACGCTCTCGTGGCACGCATATTTTTCATTCGCCCGTTCAACCAACTCCAGGCGCAAGTAACCGCTCTTGTGCCTCTCGATCCCGCGCCCAGCTCATTGCCGATCGCCAGCAACGAACTGGGTGCGCTGGCACAGGCATTCAATCGGCTGGCCGGCACATTGCACAGGCAGGAAATCGAGAGCCAGGCGCTGGCCAAACAGTTGAGCGACCTGCTGAGCATGAGCGATGCGCTGATCTCCTCCCTTAACCTGGAACAACTGCTGGTGGAGATTGTGTCGCGCCTGGGCAATATTATGGATGTAAAACAGGTCTCGTTGCTGCTCTATGGGCGCGATATGCTCACACCGTGGGCGTTGGCGCAATGGACCGACCTGCCGGCAGAGGCGCAAACGACGGCCTCTACGCAGGCAATGCAGCGCGGGACAACCATTACACACATCGACCCAGGTGGGGATGTCGCCATGATGGCGACGACCAAATTAGCCGCCATCCCCAATGTGCGCGCGAATACGTCTGGCACGAAACGCCCCGGTGCCATTCGCGCACCGAAGCTCAAAGCGTCGGGCCGGCCCTCTGGCGCACAACAGTCGCGCATCCCGCAACAGGCGTTCCATGACCTGGATATGCTGCTGGCCCGTATGGCGATGCAGAAGCAGAAAATTGCCTACGGCGAAGACATCAGCGCTATTCACCAGGACCGGCACGAAAATTGGACACGCATGGCATTAGAGGCCGGCCATCGTTCCGCCATCGCGGTTCCCCTGCTCCTGCAAGATCAGGCCATCGGGGCCTTCATGCTCTACTCCGACCGGCCGCGCCTGATGACGCAGCAGGATACCTTCCTGCTGAGCACAGCGGCGATCCAGGCTGCCATGGCGATCCAGGACGCACTGCTCTTCAGTGAGGTGAAAGAAAAGAACGCGGCACTTGAACGTGTCAATCAATTGAAATCCCAATTCCTGGCCACCGTGACGCATGAATTGCGGACACCGTTACACAGCATCATCAGCTACGGATCGTTGATCCTGGAGGGTTTTGTGGATGGAGAGCTGACGCCGGAACAGGAAGAGCATATCCAGTTCATGGTGCGACGCGCCGAAGACCTCTCGCACCTGGTAGACGACATGTTGAACCTCTCAAAGATCGAGGCCGACCGCATGGAGATCAAGATCGAGCCGCTCGCATTGGAGCCATGCCTGGCCGAGGTAGTCAATCAACTCAAACCAATGGCGAACACTAAAAACTTGCACCTCACCCTGGAAACTGGAGGGACTGTGCCTATGGTGCTGGCGGATAGCCATCGTATTCGCCAGATCGTTATCAATATGGTCTCCAATGCCCTCAAGTTCACTGAAAAAGGCGGGGTCACGATTCGCTGCAACCTGTTGGAGCACTATGACCTGCTGCGTGTCGCCGTACACGATACAGGGGTTGGCATCTCACCAGCGGCTCTGGAATACATTTTTGAGGCATTCCGCCAGGCCGACGGCAGCACAACGCGCCGCTTCGGCGGCACCGGGCTGGGCCTGACCATTGCCAGGCGCTTGATCGAACTCCAGGGAGGAGAAGTGACGGTAGAGAGCGTGCCGGGGCAGGGATCTATTTTCTCGTTCACCTTGCCCATTGTGCCCGTCGCCTCTCAAGTGCGATCTTGAGTAGTAAACGTAGCTAGACCAGATAGAAGGCGGTTTATGAATACACCGGGTATATCCCCCCCAACCATCCTTGTGATCGAGAATGAGGTCTCAAACCGCATCTTGATTGAGCGCGTGCTCTCAACACGCGGCTACCGTTGCCTCTCCGCCTCCAATGGGCGCGAGGCGCTTGATCTTCTTGATCGCGAGCAGGTCGATCTGATCCTCACCGATCTCTCGATGCCCGTCCTCGACGGCTATCGCACGACGCAGTTGATTCGCGCCCGCCCCGGCATGGAGACCATCCCGATCATCGCCGTCACCGCCTACGCCCTGCACGACGAGAACGAGGCCGCCATGCAGATCGGCTGCACAGAATACCTGACCAAACCATTCAAGCCACGTCAACTCCTCGAAGTAGTTGATCGTTTACTGCCACACAACCCGTAGCGCGTGGCTTGCCTCGCCGTCCTGGTTGTTCTAGGG
>JALYTT010000131.1 GCA_030854145.1 Chloroflexota bacterium
ACTTCAGGGCCACTCTTCGTCACCCACCGCAAAGCTCGCTTGCCTCGGCGTGCTGATCTGACTGCGGATGGGTATGCGCGCCTCTCCTACCGTCAGGCTGACACCCTCTGGAAACAGTATACGCCCAGCTGGGATCTGCACCAACTACGCCATACCGCGATTAGCATGCGAGCGGCCCACGATTACACCGAAGTCGATCTCAAGCGCTTTAGTGGGCATACTTCTTTACGTAGCTTGGAGCGCTATATTGCCGATAACCGTGAAGCGGCCAAACGCAAAGCGCGTGCCTGGGAACGTCGTCAGGGGTAGAAAGGAACCATCGTGCCACGAAGAGACGAGATCGCCTATCGGCAGAGGAAGCACACACCGAGGGAGCATGAGTTGTATACGCCGACCCTTGATGAGTGTCTCCTGGCCCAACAACACACCACAGGCAAACCGGCGCTGGTCGCCTTTTTGGTGCTGCTCAAAACCTTCCAACACCTTCGGTGTCAAAAAGTAGACATTTTGACACCCTGCTGTTATCCTGAGGAGGAGGATGTATGACTAGGCCGGATGTCACGACACCACCGAAGCGACTGCATATTCTCGACGATGAGGAAATCGAAGCCCTCTATGGCAGACCTTGCTTGATCGGAGACGAGCGCACTGATGTGTTTACACTGACCCAGCCGGAGAAAGACCTCCTCGCATCTTTTACACATATCCCTATTCAGCTCTATTTTCTCCTTCAACTGGGCTATTTCAAAGTCAAACAGATGTTCTTCACCTTTGCCTTTGACGATGTGGTCGAGGATATCACCTACCTGCTTGAACATTATTTTCCCGATACGCCACGGCCAGAACTGCGGATGCTCAATAAACGCACAATCCTCAAACAGCGGCAACGCATTTTGGAACTGTTCGGCTATCGCCTTTGCACGCCTACAGATCGCCATGACCTGTTTCTTCGTGCCCAACAAGCGGCACGAATCAGTAGCAAGCCAATCTATGTCTTACGTGAACTCCTGCACTACCTCACCGAACATCGCCTTGTGAAGCCCGGCTATACGCTCCTGCAAGAAGAATTCGTCGGGAAGGCATTGACGGCAGAAGTGAAGCGATTGGCGACCATGCTCCATACGCTTTTGTCTTCTGAAGAGTGTGTGGTGCTTGACTCTCTGTTGACTGAAACCGACGATCTCTATATGATCACCCTGGTGAAACGACAGCCAAAGGACTTCAGCTTAGGCGAAATGCGTCGCGAAATGATCCGTGGTGAGCACCTCGCCCAACTCTATACAGTGGCCAGACGGATTGTGCCAAAACTGGATATTTCGCGTGAAGGTATCACGTATTATTCCTCACTAGTCTCATACTATTCGGTGTTTCGGCTCAAGCAACTCGACACCTGGATTATCTACATCTCCCTGTTACACTTTGTAGTACATCGCTATCAGCGTTTCAACGACAATCTGCTCACCTGTTTCATTCATCTAGTGAAGCAGTACTCAGACGAAGCGAAAGCCACCGCCAAAAGAATGGTGTATGAGTATCGTGGGACCAGTAATCAAGATCTGCCCAAAGCTGGGGAGGTGCTCAAGCTTTTTACCGCCGAGTATGAACGCAGCACGCCATTTTGTACCGTGCAAGAAAAAGCCTTTGCTCTTCTTGATCGGCAACGCTTAACACGCGTTGCTGATTATATTATCAATGAGGCGAGCTGCGATGAAATGGCCTTTGAATGGGAGCATATTGACTCCATGGCCCGGCGCTTCAAGCAACATCTCCGTCCTCTCTTGCTCGCCATCGATCTCTCTGCCACCCGAGTCAACACGCCCATCCAGGAAGCCATCCAATTTCTCAAGGCGGCCTTTTTGAAAGGCCACTCACTTCGCCAGATCGAGTCGGGGGATTTTCCCACCGACTTCTTTCCCGTCCGAGATAAGCGCTACCTCTACCAGCGGAATGAAACCGATCAGAAGCACATCATCCCTGACCGCTATGAATTTCTGGTCTATCGTCTGTTGCGCCATCGACTTGAAGCAGGCGATCTCTTTTGCCGCGACAGTGTCCACTTTCGCAGTTTCGAGGATGATTTATTGGATGATCACCAGTGGGCTAACAAAGATGTTTTACTTGCGCAGACGGGTTTAGCACTCCTGGCACAGCCCATTCAAGACCATCTTGCCGAGCTGAAATGCCAATTGGAAGAGCGTATCAGCACGGTCAATCAGCGCATCAGTGCCGGGGAAAATAGCCACTTTCACATCACGACCACGGGGAAACGAAAGAGTTGGACGCTTCAGTATCCAACGAGCGCCGCGCCAATCAACCATCCGATCTTTGAGACGTTGCCTCAGGTGAACATCAGTCGTGTGCTCCACTTTGTGAATCACCACTGCCACTTCATGACGTGCTTCGAGCATGTTCTGGGACGGTACAGCAAACAGGCAGCCGATGATAGTATTATGAGCGCCTGTCTTGTTGCCTGGGCAACCAACATGGATCTTGGACGCATGGGTGAAATTTCGGATATCACCTTCGCCACACTGGCAAGCACCTCGGAAAACTTTCTGCGCCTCGAAACCCTGAAAGCGGCCAATGATTGCATCAGTAATGCCATCGCTGCTCTGACGATTTTTCGGCATTATGATATTGCCAACATGGTCCACTCCAGTAGCGATGGGCAAAAGTTTGAAACAGCGCTTCCCACATTCAATGCCCGCTATTCACCGAAATATTTTGGCCTCAAAAAGGGGGTGGTGGCCTATACCCTGGTTGCCAATCACGTCCCGGTGAATGCCGATATGATCGGTGCCCACGATCATGAGAGCCAATTTGTCTTCGATTTGCTCTTCAACAATACCACGGACATTCACCCGCAGGTGCATTCCACTGACACGCACGGAACAAACCAGGTGAATTTTGCTTTGCTCCATCTCTTCGGCTATCAGTTCGCGCCGCGCTATAAAGGCATCCAGGAGAAACTTCGCACGTCGCTCTATGGCTTCATGCACCCCAATCAGTATGGCGACGTCCTCTTGAAACCAGTACGCAAACTCAATACCGATTTGATCGTGGAAGAATGGGAGAACCTGCAGCGAATTTTCGTCTCATTGGCATTAAAAACCACGACGCAGAGTATCATCGTCCACAAACTCAACTCCTATGCTCGAAAAAACAAGACGCGCCAAGCTTTGTGGGAATACGACAATATCATGAGCAGCCTCTATTTGCTCGATTTTGTAGACTCGCCACTTTTGCGCAAGAACGTCCAGACTGCGCTCAACCGGGGCGAAAGCTACCATCAGCTTCGTCGCGCTGTTTCCTACGCCAATTTTGGTAAATTGCGCTTCAAGTCAGAAGATGACCAACATTTGTGGCATGAGTGTAGCCGATTGGTCACCAACTGCATCATCTACTACAATATGACCATCTTGTCGCAGTTGTGGGCACGCCAAGAGGCTACCCAAGACATGGCGCACATCGCCCACATCTCCCCGGTGGCCTGGCAACATATTAATTTCTATGGTCGGTATGAGTTTACAAAAGCGTCAGAGTCTATCAATATGGAGGAGATCGTCGAAGCCTTAGCGCATCACCCCATCGTATCGATGTGGATGAAGGAGATGCCTGATTGAAGCCGAGTGCACCGTTTCGGGGGGTTATGCAAAAAACCCCAGATAGCTCCTATGAATCTTGCAGACCTTCAGGAGATCGAGGCGTACCGCCGGTTCAAGTTGCTTGGAACCACCATCGAGGAGGGAGACTCAGCCAAGCTGCGCATGCGAGCCCATCAGGTTGGACTTCCCGTGGCCGTTCTCCGCCAATGGCATGCTCTCTACCTTCACGGCGGTATGACCGCGCTGCGGCCTCATTGGGAGCCACTTCCCGAAGCCATCTGGGCGCTTATCCAACAGCGTTATGCCGCTTTAGGAGAACTCGCAGACGCTGAAACCCTTTCGCAAGAAGCTCTTTGCAGGCTTGCCGCCAGACAGGGATGGACGATGCAGCAGACATCGCGATGGCTTGGTCGCTACCGTATCGGGGGCATAATGGGCCTTGCTCCTCTCAAGCGCCCTGTCCGTCCACGAATAGTGCCTGATCTCGGGGCTCTTTCACCGTCACAGCGCGATGAAGTATTCCGTCGTCATGCGTTGCTGGGAGCCCTCGCCGAGCAAGAGCATGTCTCCAATGCGCTCTTGCAGGAACGAGCCGAAGCAGTAGACGTCTCGTTGCGTACTTTACGTGACTATCATACCCGCTTTCGGCATGAGGGATTGGCTGGGCTCGCTCCCCGGCGACGCACAGATACAGGAACCCCGCATCTGCTGAGCACGGAGATGGTTCAGGTCATAGAAGGACTGCGTCTGACGCACCGTGATAGCAGCGTTCGTTTTATTCATGAACTGGCATGTCAGCATGCAGCCGCGAGAGGAGAAAGAGCGCCAGGTCTTTGGCAAGTGCGCTCCATCTGCACCCAGATTCCGGCCCCAGTACGCTTGTTGGCTGATGGGCGTGAAGAGGAGTTTCGTAATCGCTACCGTCTGACCTATCCTATCGTGCATGATCCCCACCATGTTGTCTGGCAGATCGATCATAAAGCACCCCTCCATGTCCTGATCCGGGATCTCCGAGTCCCTTCTCACCGGACAAAATCGGGCGAAGTGCGTCCATACTTGACGCTGGTGATTGATAGCGCTTCCCGCCTTGTCATGGCTGGACTCTTCAGTTATGATCCTCCTGATCGGTTTCAGGTCGCTGCTGCGATTCGTGCTGGTATACTTACGACCCAGGACAAGCCATTCGGCGGCGTTCCTGACGAAATTTGGGTGGATAATGGCAAAGATTTGATTGCTGAGCACGTGCTGCAACTTGCAGCAGGCTTAGGAAGCACACTGTTGCCCGGACCTCCCCATTATCCTGAACTGCGAGGCATTGTCGAACGATTTCATGAGACCTTAGACACACGCCTCTGGTCTACGCTGCCAGGCTACGTCGGAGCCAACGTTGTCGAACGGAATCCACAGGCCAAAGCAGAACTCTCACTCTCAGAACTGGATCAACGCTTCCGTGCATTTATCGAGCGCTATCATCAGGAAGTCCACAGTGTGACGGGGCAAACACCGATCCAGTTCTGGCAAGAACATGCTACCCAGATTCCTGTCAATGAGCGTTTACTGGACGTGTTGCTCAAGGAAGCAGCTCAACGACGAGTACTGAAAGAAGGCATCAAGTATATGAGTCGCGTCTATTGGCACGCCGATCTGGCAACACTTGTTGGCGAAGACGTTCTCGTTCGCGCAGTTCCTTCTTATATGGCCCCCGACGAGCTTGAGGTCTATTTTGAGGATCAGTGGCGATGTACCGCTTTTGCCCTCGATTCTGCCAGGGGGCAAGCACTTCCTCGTGCGGTAGTGAGTGATGCCCAGCGCCAGCAACGGCAAACAGCTCGCCGCCGCATCACGAAAGCACGAGAGGTGGTGCAAGCGATAGAAAAAGAAGCCCCTTCTGTGTCATCGGAACAGCGTCGTCCCAGACGGCGAACTGCCCCAAGCCCTGAGTTCCCTATCGCTCCAGTGCCAACCACTCGTCCCCCTGATCTCTTCGATTTTCTCGTTGCAGAGCGCACAAGAAAGGACCCATCACATGATTCCTGAATATGCTGACGATCTCGATTTTGAAAATCGCCTGCCTCCTGGCCAGGCTCCCATTATGACTACCAGTGTCCAACGGTTTCATGCATACATGCAGTTCATCATGCAATCGCGTGAAGAGACGGGCTATGCCACCATGGGCGTCATTACTGGGGATGCTGGAGTGGGAAAAACCATTGCCATTCAAACCTATCTGCAATCTCTGGTACCACGAGCCTACAGCGGCTTCCCGGCCTGTATCAGCATCAAAGTCCGTCCACGTTCAACGGCAAAAGCCTTGGCAAAAATGCTCGTTGGGACGCTCAATGGAGAACAGGCAGGACACAATGTGTATGATCTAGAGGCCGTCTCTGCCGAGGCGATCCGACGCAATGATCTCGACCTGATTCTGGTCGATGAGGGAGACTGGCTCAATGTCGAAAGTTTTGAATTCCTGCGTCATGTGTTTGATCGCACAGGTTGCCCGATTGTGGTGGTGGGCCTCCCACGGATTATGCGTGTGATCAATCGCCACGAGAAGTTTGTCAGTCGTGTTGGATTGCATATGGAATTTCTTCCTCTCACTCAGGAGGAAGTGGTCACGACAGTTTTGCCTGCGTTGACTCTCCCTTTATGGGACTATCATGCTGACAGTCCTGCTGATCGCGAGATGGGAGCAGCCCTCTGGCAACGTGCCTGTCCCTCTTTTCGGAAATTACGTGTGGTGCTGCAATATGCCAGCCAAATTGCCCGCGCACGCCATGTTGAACGCATTACGCCGGAGATTTTGACAGAGACCCTTCGTTTAACGCTCATCCCCCAAATGCCACTCCCACGAAAAATGCCTCCCTCTGCTCCAGAGCAGCCGAGAGGCTCCTACGAAACCACCTCGGAACAGAAGCCACCTCATCTATGAAAGTGAATCCATTTCTTCAAGGAGATGCTCCAGCCTGGCTCTCCGAAGATCCACTTCACAAAATTCCGCACCTCCTCAAGGATCTGCTGGAATTAGCAGAATATGCACCCGACATCTATCAGACACTTCCCTGGCTCAAAAAGATGGATATGTGGCTCTTGATTTTGGAGCGGATGTCAGAGGCAATAGAACCCGATGAATCACCTTCACAACAAGAAGCCATCTTGACCTCCTTTTTCGCCACTGTTACTCGACCCATCGCAGACGTGATTGAAGCACTCTACCTCTCACCACTCCTCCGGCGCGTTTCGACGATCTCAGAAATTCTGCATCGCATGGCCCAAAGCGTAAACATGCCAACGTTACCTTTTGATGTCGTCGCTGGTGTCTGCTACTCCTTCTGGCGTCATCGCGCATCTATGATATCAGAAGATGCTATCCAGAGACAAACAACGGCTTGGCGGATCAGTTGGCAGCAAAGCTCAATACAGGTCCGCCATATGCAAGGGATACAGTCCCCATTTCTCATTTTCGTGACTGATGAAGTGTGCGGAAAAGTGCTCGCTTTCCGAAGCACATCAGCTCCTCCGGAGGGGGCAGATGTGCTTTTCACACTCTATGACGCACTGGTCTTTTCAAGCCAGGATCGATGGCATCTTCATCCACCAGCTCGTATTGCTGTGCAACATGCATTGCCACCGGAACTGATTAGAGCAGGGAAAGCTTGGCAAATCGAAGTAGAGGAAGTACAGCCACAAGCATGCGCTTTTTTGCAGCAATGGGAAGATGCCCTTGAAAATCGTACGCTCGATGCCTCTCAATATATACGCATTATTGACCGAGCCTGTGAGTATACCTTTGGGTATGCTCCATTACTTACAAAGCAACAGGCCGCTCATCGACTCGGAAGACGGTGGCGTGGGGAAGACGATCCTGCCTGGTTCGTTCCCAGCTTGCGAGAAGTGCTCCCAGCATATGAGACCTCCGTTGGAGGCGATGGAACAGTAGAGTGGCGAGGCTGGCATTACCGGGAAAAAGGAGCATGATTTGCTCCGTTACTGGCCCTCTGAAACGGTCACGATTCGTCCATCTCCCGTAAGTGAGGCACTGGTCTGGGTCTACTGGAAGCAAGAAATACTTTGCCAAGCAGTTGCCGAAGAATTGTGCCACAAAGATGGGACCTATCGCCCCTACTGGTTCCCTTACCCTCGGCTGGGCGAGTAATGCTCTTCGCTAAATGAGTGCAGACGAAAGTCACCCACCAGTGCAAACAAAATCCTCACACAGTGCAAACGAAAGTCACAACCAGTGCAGACGAAATATTCACGTTACATCTGCCCCTGGTGAGAGCCAGCGTAGCGCTACCCCTACAAAGGTCTTGACATCGGCTGGCTCTCCATATATACTATTCTAAGTTCTGATTTCTCTACCATATGAGTACTTAGGAAAAGATGTAAAAAGCATCCGTACTACGCAAGAAATTGTTGAGTTTCCAAACTCAACATATCGCGCCACTACAGTGCCAGAAAGTGAGACCCTCCCGTGAACGACAACGAGCAGGAACGTGCTCTCCCTATTTCTCTTCCAGCCTCAGACATGGCCCAATTTGCCTTCATGCCTGATCACTACGATGATGCCCTCTCCTCCGCTAGTCGTGCCGCCAATCGCGCTTTCGGCCACGATGTCTTCGCCACCTACCGCTCCTCATGCCGGCCAAATACCCTGCTGCGCCATGACTATGACTTGCACGCCTTCAGTGCCTTTCTCGCCTCCTTCGGCGTCCAGCGCCCTGCCGAAGCGCTCAGCAGCGACCCCACGGCCTGGCGCGGCATGACCTACGGCATGCTCGCCGCGTTCCGGCGCTGGTTGGAAGAGAAGGGAGAAGCCATAGGCACCATCAAAGCGCGCGTGGCCACCATCCACCAGTACTGCAAACTGGCCGGTCCGCCTCCTCAAGGCGCAGGTATCCTTGATGGCCTAGAACTCTCCGCCATCCTCAACGTCAAGGGCTACACCGGCAAGATCGCGCGCAACCTGGACCAGGAGCGCACGCGCCAGGGCATCCCCACACGCATCGGGCGTAAGAAAGCCGCCTTTACGCCTATCACCAGTCAGCAGGCCGAAAAGCTCAAACGCACCACCATGCCCTCACCGCCGCCACAGCGCATCCCCCGCGATCACGATCAACTGCTGGCGGCGCGCGACTCCCTCATGTTTTGCCTGTTTATCGAGCATGCCCTGCGCTGCAGCGAACTGGTGGCCCTCGATGTAGAAAGCATCGACCTGGGCCGCCACCGGCTCTCGATCTACAGCGAGAAGACGCACACACACAACGTTCACCGGCTCCAGGACCATACCGAAGCCGCCGCCCAGGTCTACCTGGACCAACTGGGCAGGAGCAGCGGACCTCTCTTCGAGGGCTACTCGGACCAGCGCATCACTACCCGTGCCATCAACAAGCGCGTGGGCGTCATCGGCGAGCTGCTCGGCTTCCAGGAACGGCGCCTCTCCCCGCACGACTTGCGACACTTCTTCACCTTTGATGCTTTGGAACACGGCCTCTCCCTCGACCAGGTGCAGGCCATCGGGGGCTGGACCTCTCCCTATATGCCCCTGCTATACGCGAAGCGCAGTGTTGTGCGCGAATGGAAAATTGAGAGAGAACGCTAGCTTTCCATGCATAGAACAGAGGGCTTTCTGATCGATTTTCGCAGAGATCCTGGCCCTCCCTCAGTGTGTGACACTGAGCCTTGACATCTTGCCTGTTATTGGCTACAATATGACTGACAAAGTTAACCTGGTCACCTGGTCATTCAGTCACAACGTACAAGGAGAGCAAAGAACACGCATGGCAACTCGCAACTCGCAGCCCGGCCAGCCCCCTGAGCACCAGAAAGAGACTGACGAACGCCAGCTTCGCGAGGAACGCATCCTGGACGCCGCTAGCACATTGCTGGTGCGCTGGGGCTATCGCAAGACCACGATTGATGACGTGGCCCGCGAGGCGGGCGTCGGCAAAGGCACCATCTATCTGCACTGGAAGGACAAAAACGACCTGTTCCGCGCGGCCATCTGGCGCGAGCAACACCGCTTCGGCGAAGATGTCAAGCGGCGGATTGCCGCCGATCCAGAGGGCGGGTACCTGCATCGCCTGACCACCCACTCTATGCTGGCGGCCCTGTCCAATCCACTCATGGCGGCCATGATCAGAGGCAAGTCAGACATCTTCAATGGCTTTCTCGGATCTTCTAGCCAGGACATGCTTACCCAGCTCATGGGGACCGCTGATGTCTATATTGCCCAGCTTCAACAGGCAGGATTGGTTCGTAGCGACCTGCCTGTTGAAGCCATTACGTTTCTGCTGAGCGCGCTGAAGATTGGCATCATCCAGGCGCCTGATCTCCTCAGACAGGAACATATGCTCTCTATGGAGCAACTGACCGAGGCGCTTAGTGATCTGCTCCGGCGCTGGCTGGAGCCGGAGCAACTCCCGCATCAGAGCGAGGCGGGCAAGCAATCCTTCACCGAGATGCTGGAGAAGATGAAGGAACCTGAGTAAGTCTCTTAAAAAGAGGAGCACAGCGACATGACAGCAATCATCGAAGTAGAGAGTCTCTCCAAGAGCTACGGCAGCACGCGTGGCATTACCTCCGTCTCCTTCAGTGTGGAGGAGGGCGAGGTGTTTGGCTTCCTTGGTCCCAACGGCGCAGGCAAAACCACCACCATTCGCCTGCTGATGGCGCTGCTGCGCGCCGACGCAGGCACCGCGCGCATCGCCGGGCTGGACTGCTGGCAACACTCGGTGGAGATCAAGCGGCTGCTCGGCTATGTGCCGGGCGAACCTTCGTTGGACCCTGGCCTGACTGGCGGGCAGATCCTGGAATACTTCGGGCACCTGCGCGGAGGCGTCGATCAAGCCTATCTCAAAAGCCTGATCGCGCGTCTGGACCTGGACCCCAGCCGCAAGTTCCGCCAGTATTCCAGTGGCAATAAGCGCAAGGTGGTGCTGATTCAAGCCTTTATGCACCGCCCGCGCCTGCTGATCCTGGATGAGCCGACCAGTGGCCTGGACCCGCTCAACCAGCAAGAGTTCGAGCGCATGGTCAAAGAAGTGCGCGCTGAGGGACGCACCGTCTTTCTGTCCTCGCATATCTTGAGCGAGGTCGAACAGACCTGCACCCGCGTGGGCATCATCCGCGCGGGACAACTGGTGCGCGTCGGCGGCATCGCTGAAGTGAAGGACATCAAGCGCTACGACATCACGATCACGTTCGCCACTGCTGTCCCTGCCGAGGCCTTTAAGGCGCTGGATGGGGTGGCACAGGTAGAGACCCTGGCCGATGGGCAGACGCTACGCCTGGGGATGCAGGGTGGCGCGGATGCGGTGATCAAGGCCGCCGCGCAGTATCCCGTCGTCTCCCTGAGCAGTCATGAGCCGAGCCTGGAGGACATCTTCCTGCGCTACTACGAGGGCGACGGCCAGGTCGCTAAGGAGGCCGAACATGTGGTTTAAGAGCGTCTACCTCAAAACCCTGCGCGATTTCCGCGTTGCTATTGCAGGCTGGGGTATAGGCATGGGACTGCTCATGGTGACGATCCTGGCCAGCTTCCCCTCGCTGGTGACCACGCCGCAGGCGCGCGCCTCGCTCGTCAGCCTGGCTGGTACCTTCGCCTGGCTGGCTGAGCCAATAGCGGTGGATACCCCCGGCGGCTACGCGATCTTTAAAATTGGCTTCCTGATTTTGCTGATCACGATCTGGCCAATCATGGCGGCCAGCCGCATGCTACGCGGCGAAGAGGAACGTGGCTCCCTGGATATGCTGCTCTCGTTGCCGCGCGAGCGGGGGCGCGTGGCGTTGGAGAAGCTTGCCGCTATGTGGACGGCGTTGTTGGTGATGGGCCTGCTCATCGGGCTGCTGACGTTTGCCGGTGGCAAGAGCGTGAGCGCGAGCTTCGGTCTGGGCGCTGCGCTGCTCTTTGGCCTCAATCTTGCGCTGCTCGCTGGCGTCTTTGGGAGCATCGCGTTGTTGCTCTCCCAGTTCACCCAGGAGCGCGGAACGGCGGCAGGGTGGACGGCAGGATTGCTCCTGGTGTTCATCGTGCTGGATATGGCCCACCGGGTCATCCCCAATGCCGAGTGGGCCGGGCGCATGTCCCCGGTCTACTACTACAACCTGAACAAACCCTTAGTGCCAGGCTATGGCCTCAACATTGGCGCTCTGCTGGTCCTGCTGGCGCTGTGCCTCCTCTTGAGCGGAGCATCTGTCTGGCTCTTTGGGCGGCGCGATGTCGCTGGGACGGTGGTACTCCCCAGGTGGTTGCGCTTGCCGCAGCGGGCGGCCCGGCCGGAGCGCGCATTGCCGGTTAATGCCTGGTCGCTGCGCTCGGTGTATACGCGCAGTCTGGGAATGATTGCGGTTCCCGCGTTCTGGTGGACGCTAGGCATCGCGGGGTTTGCTGGCTGGATAGTCGTCGTCGTCCAGCAAACGGAGGCCAGGCTGGCCACCATTTACGAAAGCTCACCGTTCCTGAAGGGGCTGCTCACCAGGGTCGGAGGGGGCGATGTCACCACGAATGCCACCATTCTGAGCGCGCTCTTCATCTTCCTGCCGCTGCTGTTGATGGCCTTTGCCGTCACCCAGGCCAACCGCTGGTCCGCCGATGAAGAAGGCGGACGGCTGGAACTGCTGCTGTCCACGCCACAATCTCGCGTGCGGGTGCTGTTGGGACGCTTTGCGGCCCTCACCACGGCAACCGTCATCATCGGTGTGCTGACACTGGCCGCGGCGGCGGGGGCCTCGGCCGCGACAGGCTTGAAGCTTGATGAGGGCAATCTGGCCGCGGCCATACTGAGCATGATTCCTCTGGGACTGCTGGTCGCGGCCATCGGCTACCTGCTCGCAGGCTGGCTGCGCTCGGCTGTAGATACCGGCCTGCTGAGCTTTTTGCTGCTGATCTGGTTCTTCATCACGTTTATTGGCCCGGAGCTGAACTGGCCAGATGCAACGTTGCGGCTCTCGGCCTTCTACTACTATGGGACGCCACTGGTGCATGGTCTGCCCCTGCTGGATATGCTGGGCCTGCTGGCTGTGAGCATCGTGGCGCTGGCGCTGGCCTCTGTGCGCTTTGCACGCAAGGACATTGGACGCTAAATGCTGCAGGAATGGATGCCAGGAGGGTAGCCAGCATGAAGTATCTACTGACATCCGATCTGGCCAAAGCCGTGGGCATCCATCCCAATACCGTGCGTCGCGTGGATTCTGCATTCAAGGAGGAAATCATGGTCCCAGTCAATCCTTACATAATTCGTGCGAACCCGCTTCTGCCAGGCTTAAAGACGCTTCTTATTAGCTGGTATATTCTACTTGGATTGTTCCTGGCTCTCTTTATCTTTGCTGGCTTTCTCATTGTCATCTCGCGCCCTTCATCTGTCGAAGCTTCGCAATCGCTCTCACATGGTTCCTGGTACCTTTTTATATTTCTGATGTGTTCTCTCTCTTTCGTCACAACTTTCTTGCAGTACCGCTACTGGAAACGCATCGAGCAACGCCGTATGGCTGCTGCTGGAAGAGATCCTTCCACGTTTGCTGCTGAGCAACCCATCGCGAATCCGCTGGCCTTGCAGTTGCCTTTCACGATCACGTTACGCGCCGGCAAGGTGGGGATGGTAGTGTTTTTCGGCATTATGCTGGGGTTTTCCCTTGTGTTCGCTGCGTATACTGCCTGGCTCACTGATATGCTCCTCTTCGTTTCGGCAGATCGTCTCTACGCTTTTCTTGGAATGTTCACGCTTTCAGTTGTTTTCTCAGCGGTCCTCTTCCTTGTGATCTTCCTCACTCCTTTAGGGAACCAGAAAATTGAGGTGACGGAACAGGGTGTGAGCACATTTTTTGGCAGCCAGAAGGGAATGGTGAGATGGGAAGAGGCACGGCTCTTCGCGATGTACAATGCCTGGGGAGCGCGGAAAAATGGATACGTCGTCTCCTATGAGCTTTCAAGCGCCACCCATATCGCGCGCTGGAGCCGACCCATGCGCCAGGGTTCTCTCCGTATGCGCATGGTGCCAGCGATGTCTTTTACTGACTATAGCAGCCGGATGCAGGCACTCAATGAGCTGATCGTCGCCCGCACACGTCTGCCTCTGTGCGACCTGCGCTCGGACCATGCCCTGACGACGCGAAGCAATTTGAACCCTGTTTGAGGTCTTTTCCCATGCTACAAAAGTAGAGCACCCAAGAGAAGAGCATATGTTATACTGGGAACACATCGAGGTACGATGTATTGTTGGAAGAGAGATCGGCCCTCCACAGAGGCGAGGAAAAAGCTCTTCATCTGAGCAAAATCAGGGAGGTTTTATGATGCAACGACGCGTTGGACATGTACGCTGGAGAATTGCTGGTCTGCTAGGAACCGGTATTCTGATTAACTACTTTGATCGCATCAATATCTCAGTCGCCACGCAGCCGTTTGAGCGAGTCTGTCAAGTCTTTTGTGTATGTGTTTTTGTTTATTGAGGGAATCTCTCCCCCAATTCAATAGCAAAGCAGGTGAGAGCAGGCAACCAGTTGCGGATAGGCATGGTCCACTTCTTCGCGATGTTGTGCATGGCCAGGTAGACGACCTTGTAGACGGCCTCATCGGAAGGAAAAATGCGGT
>JALYTT010000590.1 GCA_030854145.1 Chloroflexota bacterium
TCCAGGGCGCCCGCAAGGGAACGCCCCTACATTTCCGGTCAGGCGAGCAGCATCGGTGCCGACGTGATGGGCATCCTGTTCCATCTCACGCGTTGTTCCATCGAGGAACGGAGATGTAGGGGCGTTCCCTTGCGGGCGCCCTGCTCCAAGCACGCGCGGCATTTCGTGTACGGGCACCGCTGGCCTGCGCCCTGCTCCAACTCCACCATCTTGCCCCCTCTATCAGATCTTCCCCTATTTTGTATCAACTGATGCGCTGGCCGGTGCCCGCTCCCTACATGATTCAATAATATTGGCAACTACGAATATTGACAATCTTGTGATACAGCCGTATACTTGCTCTGCACTTTCTGCTATACAGAACGGTACTTCGCTGGATATTTACTAAAAAACCCCGGCAGGATAGTAGAAATAGGTTTTCTCTATAAAGTGGATGTTCGGATTACTCGCAATAGATGATGGAGGCTCGCGCTATGGCTGCCGCCCCTTCCGCTCCTCTCAGGGTTTTCATCTGCTATATCGATGATGATGATAAGTACCGCCGGCCCCTACGTACGCACCTGGAGCGGCTTGCACACGATGGATTGATTGAGCTATGGGATAGTACAAATATCGCGCCAGGCACAGATGCGCTCCGGGCTGTAGAACGGGTCATCGAGGCGAGCGATATCGCGATTGTGCTTGTCAGCGCGAGTTTCCTGGTTTCAAAGGTCGCCGATGATGAACTCCCACGCCTGTTCGCGGCTAAAGAGGCCTTGGGCCTCTCCATCTGGCCTGTAATTGTCAGACGCTGCGGCTTTGAAGGCTCACAGTTGGCAGGCTTTCAACCTGTCAACAACCGGGATAAGCCTGTCAACAGCATGACTGCGAGTCAGCGAGACGAGGTCTGGGAGAAGGTGGCTGCGCAGGTCTCGGAACTGGCACAGGCGCGGCGCCACGAGCGTGAGAAGGCCGCCCCACCTGTCGCGCATGAGCGGGCCGCAGTTCCAGAGACGCCACCTGTCGCGGAGGCACCTGATCCTGTCGACCTGCTTCCCCTGTACCGCGAGAAGGTGCGCACGGACCCGCGCGTCGCCTATGTGCAGATCTTGAGCATGACGCAGCCGCTGGATGTGGCGAACGTGTATGTCCAGGTGCGCCTCCACCAGGAGAGCGGCGCGGCCCACGAGTTCGCCGGTATGCTCAAGGAGGCAACAGGCGAGCGCGATCCCAATAGCCTGCTCAGGACGCAGCAACGGCGCGTTGAGAGCCGCGCCAGCGCCGCCGTCGATCCCGCAGAAGCCGTCAACACCTACAGGCGCTGCGTGATCGTGGGCGATCCTGGGGCCGGCAAGACCACACTGCTCAAATACCTGGCCCTCAAGGCCGTGAATGGTCAGCTTCCTGATCTACCGACCCTGCCGATCCATATCGAGTTGAACGCCTTCGCTGGCTCCGGCCAGGCCGACCTGCTCGCGTTCGCCGCCGCCACCTGGGAGGAGCGCTATGGCTTCCCCAAGGCGCAGGCCCACAGTTTCATGGAGCAACACCTGAACGCGGGCGGCGCCATGCTGCTGCTCGACGCCCTTGACGAGACGGTGATCGGCACAACTGTTGAGGAGGCCGAGGCATCCTACAGACGCGTGTCCTCCGCCATTCTCGCGGCCGCCACCCGCTATCCTCGCGCCCCCGTGGTCGTCACGGCGCGCAAGGCCGGCTACTACCAGCGGCCGCGTCTGGCGGGCTTCACCGAACTGGAGACGCTGGAATTCCGGCCGCAGGATATCCGCCAATTCATCGAGAAGTGGTTTGAGCACCACACAACGCGCAAGCAAATCAGCGCCGCCGACCTCAACGAGCGCCTGCAACGCCAGCCGCGCATGCTCTCCCTGGCGGCCAACCCGCTGCTGCTTTCGTTGATCGTGATCGTGTACGAGGATTACCAGGCGCTGCCGAGTAGCCCCGCGCACCTCTACAATCAGTGTGTGGAGACGCTGCTGGGGAAGTGGGACTCCGGCCGCGATGTCACGCGCAACCGCCAGTTCAGCCCGGACCACAAGCGCCAGTTGCTCGAAGAGGCGGCCTGGCACTTCCACAACCAGCGGCTGCGCTACTTCCCAGCCGAGGAACTGCTGGCGCTCATCGCCGGCTTCCTGGCCGCGCTGGGTATACCCGAAAGCCAGAACGCTGCGATCTTACGCGAGATTAGCCAGGAGAGCGGCCTGCTCAAGGAACAGGCGCAGGGCTGGTACGGCTTCCTGCACCTCACCCTGCAAGAATACTTTACCGCGCGCTACGCCATGCAGCAGAGCCAGGCCGAGGTATTCGAGACCCTGCTGAAGCGTCTGAACGATCCCTGGTGGGAAGAGGTGCTCCTGCTCTACGCCGGCAGCCTCCGCGATACCAGCCCCCTGCTGAACCACCTCGTGGGCCAGGACACAGCCGCCACCCAGGACGATATCTTCGCCAGCCAGCTCATCATGGCCGGCCGCTGCCTCGCCGCCCACATCAGCGTCAGGCAACCCGGCTTGCGCCAGCACATCATCGACAGCCTCTTCCAGGTATTGACCGCCACTCCCTACACCCTCAACCGCCAACGCGCCGCCGAAACCCTGGCCGCCATCGGCGGCGGCGACGTGAATACACGCCTGCTGCACCTGATTTCCCTTGATAATATGTCTATGGAATTGCGTAATACAGTTATCAGAGCACTTGGAGAATCTGGGGAGCGCGCAGTGGCGAAAGATCTGCTTCATTTCTTTAAAAGCGAGAGCAAGTACCGAACTTTCGAGTTTGAAGAGACTATAGGCAGGCTAGCAGATCATTCGCTCACATCTGAGCTGCTGGATCTCCTTGCGAATAAGCATCAAGCTTCCACTATACGCGCAGGTGCTGCCCACATCTTCCATGTTATAGGTGATCGCTCACTTGCTTCCTCTCTTCTTACCTTACTTGAGAATGAGGATGATCCATATGTACATATTAATATTGCGCTAGCTCTGGGGACATGTGGAGATCGTTCGGTTGTACCCGCACTTGTAGACAAGCTGACTAATCACAAGGCACCACCTGAAGTGAGTGAGTATATAGCTATGTCCCTGCGCAAGCTCGGTGATCATACCACGGCACGCGATCTGTTACCGTTACTATCTGATGCAATGTTAGATCCTGATACATCGTATGCTGTGACTTTTACCATTGTAAGCCTGAGTGATACATCTCTGGACGACGAACTGTTGCAATTGCTCACTAATATCCATGCGTTCGAGTATACACGCATACAGATCGCTATAGCGCTGGCTCGCCGTAGAAATCAATCTATTATACCTGTTTTGCGGCAACTACATGCTGATGCGCACCTAGAAGCCTCTGTACGCCTTGCCATTGCAGTTGCTCTCAGCATGCTGGGAGACCGTTCACACGATACTGAATTGCTGCACGCGCTTGCCCATTCCCAGTTTTCTGAGCCTTTTGTGCGCCATGACGCAATATCCAGCCTCGCGCAACATACCGATGGAGCGGATCTCTTACGTTTGCTCGCCAGTCCAGAGACAGATCTCGCGACACGCAGCATAATTGCCGATGCTTTAGCCAAATCTGGCAAGACAGCGCTTGTCCCCGCTCTCCGGCAGATGCTTCTGAACGAAACCATGCATGCGGACATACGCGTGAGGATCGCGAAGGCTATCGCGCAACTCGCCGACGACGAAGAGACCGTGGGTGCCCTCGTGCCGCTGCTGCGCGTCCACTACCTGGAAGACACCATCCACAGCGCGCTATGGCCCGTCAGCCGCCGTGCCGGTCTGCGCCTGCTGTGGATCGGCGGCCGCGGGCATATTGCGAAGAATGTGAGCGTGGAGAAGGTATGAATAGAGGAGATGTGCCGAGCGGGGGCATGCCGTGGACGAGCATGCCGTGGGCGGGCATGCAGGGCGCAGGCCAGCGGCGCCCCTACAC
>JALYTT010000132.1 GCA_030854145.1 Chloroflexota bacterium
GCAGTAATAGAGAGGATCGCGATCCTTTGTCCTGAAGTGAGGAAACGCCCAGCTTTATGCCCTCTCTTCGGTACTGCTGAAAAGCGAGTAAACAGGCAAAACGGGTACACTCCAAAGCCCTGGGCAGATCGGAAACTATTGTATCGAACGGCTTCTTATGCTATATTATGAGCGGCACAGACCCAATGGCTGGGAGTGCCCGTTCGGGGTTGTAACGAGAAGTGTCCAACAGGCTTAACCTGCATCATTGGGGCAATGGCTAGCAAGCCCGTTCGGGATTGGTTGGAGAAGTATAAAAAGAGATGGGGAGGTTGTATGGCGGCAGTGACAGTCATTTTGTGTTATGCTCGTGAAGACAAGAGCATGGTAGACGAACTCAAAAATCATCTCAGTGGGTTAAAACACAACGGGCGCATTGCTCTATGGGATTATGGAGACATCAGTCCGGGTTCAGAGTGGAAGCAAGAGATTGATAAACATCTTAACGAAGCTCAGATTATCCTCCTCCTCATTAGCTCCTCGTTTTTAGGTTCTTATGATTGTTATAGTGAACAAATGCAACGAGCTATCGAGCGGCACGAGAGTAAAGAGGCACGGGTTATTCCTGTCATCCTTCGCTCTGCCCTCTGGGAGAAACCGCCGCTTGATAAACTGCAACCTCTTCCTGATAGACAGAGTGCTATCGCAGACCGGTCTCCCCGAGATAAAGCATATAAGAAGGTAGCCGTAGGCCTTGATACTGTGGTAAGCCAATGGCACAGCCATAGCTTGCCTGGTCCGACAGCCGAGAGGAAAGCGTTGATGGCCAATCTTGAGCAACTTATTGCCGTCGTCAAATCGCGCATGCAGCCGGAGCCGCGCGCATTAGCAACCGCAAATACGCTGCAACAATTGAGTATCTTTACACCCCATGACGTGACGCTTGCCGACCTTATCATGGGATGGCGCACGCTTTCTCAGACTGCTCAACAGGGGGAAGAACCAGCGGTATCACAACGTCGCGTTACCTGTAACGAACTCGCAACGCTGGCCTCTCAGTTCACGACGGAGCAAGGAAGCTTAACACAGGCAGTAAAGACCTGGCAGGCATGGCTAGAATTTTTTGAAAATCGTGGCACTGCGGGTGATCCACGCCAGGCCGCGATGATCAAAACGTTTGCGCGTGAGCTAGCTGAGCTTCAAGAGGCCGCGCGTTAATCTCTCCAACGCGCCATACTGCCCAGTTTTTCCTTCGCTGGAACGGTTGTGCAGAAATACATACACCCTGGGACAATATATTCGCTTGCTTGTTTCAAAGAATATGCCATGACTATTTTGCTATACGCGCATAAATCATAGAATGTAGCCGCGTTTTACGGTACAATGGGAGAGATACAAGTATTGCACGAAAGGACGTACTTGCCGGTATGGATTTTGGAGGTGAGTCACTCGTGGGTAAGCGATTTCTGGTAGCGTTAGACACAGACCACATCAAACAATACGTTTTTGCCACCGATATGCTAAAGGAAATTCGTGGGGCCAGCTCGATACTCGATGATCTCAATCGCAGAGCCATGATACACTCAGCAGATGTGGTAGGGGCGAAGACAATCTACGCCAATGGTGGATCAGGACAGTTCGTGCTTCAGAGCGAAGAAGCCCTGAAGAATTTTGCTCAGCGCATCCAGCATGCGTATCGAGAGCAAACACGTGGCGGCGCATCTATCGCCGTCGCAACGCAGGAGATACCCACAACTATCCCGGACGAGGGCATCGAAAACAACGCCGAACTGCATCCTTACCTGCGCTTGCTACAGTATCGCCTCTTGCAGGCAAAAGGCTATCCCCACCACGATAGCGCGGTGCTACCCTCGCATCCTTTGATGCGCCTCTGTGATTCCTGCGGCACACGCTATGCCCAGGATAAGTACAAGGGGGAAGGCCGCGATCCCGAAGACCAGGAGCGACGGTACTGCGCTGTCTGCTTGCAAAAACGCCGTGAGGACTATGAAATAAAGCACAAGATCGAAGAAATCGCGAAGGAATGGACACATACCGGGGAAGTGAAACCAGACAAAAACAACCCCTTTGCCTGGGAGCAGATCATTGCTAAGCTTCCAGCCAGTTATAAGCTCCCGGTTAACACAGATCGTCCCTCGGATTTCAACAAGTTCCAGCGGCTTTCCAATGGCTATCTTGCCCTGATCTACGCGGATGCGAATAGCATGGGCGAAATTATGGATGAACTGCCAACCATAAAAGCGCATAAAGACATGGCTGAGGTAGTCGATAGTGCCATCTACGCGGCCATGAGCGCGGCCATTGCTGCGCATCTGCCGGTGGTGGAGGGGGACGGAGATACACCCTGGATGTTTCCGTTCGATATCCTGATGATCGGTGGGGACGATATCCTGATCGTAACGCCCGCCGATGTGGCTCTTGATGTCGCGCTTACCCTGGCAAAGACTTTTCACGAGGAGACGAAGACACCAGACAAAGAAGCGTGCAGCCTCTCCATTGGCGTCGTCCTCGCGCCGGTCAAGTATCCCTTCGGCCTGTTGCAAGAGCTGGCCAAAACGGCCCTCAAATTTGCTAAGAGGACAGCCGCTAAAAAGCCGCCCGCAACGGATTATGGCAATACCCTTATCAACTTCATGACCGTCACAGGCAGCAATAGCCTCGATTTCAATCAGGTCTACAAATCGCTCCACAAGAAAGATGGCACGGTCGATGGACGCGACACACAGTTTTATGCCACGCTACGCCCCTATACCGTTGAGCAATTGACCGAGCTACTGCGCATGATTCGTGAAGGCAAGCAGAAAAGGCTTGGGCGCACAAAACTTCACCAGGTGCGCGAGGCCGTGCTGCGCATGAATCTGACTACCTCGGTCAGTGAAGGGCTGGCGGTCCTGAGCAACTGGCGTGAGCAGCAACGCGAGTTTGTGGTAGGGGAGTTTTATAAGTGGGCCAATGGTTCCCAGGAGCCGCATCGCGATGCTGAAAAGCCGGAGACCTTGTTTCCGCGCGTCACGTTTCCCTGGTTCGCTGATGGTCCCGATACCTACCGCACGTTTCTCCTTGACTTCGTTGAACTCTATGACTTTGTAGGGCAGAAAGAGGTAGAAGATGGCCAATGACCGCCTGAAGATCGAGTACGATCTCACGTTCGCCACACCATTTCACTGCGGCACCGGCATCCGCGCAGGCCTGATCGACCGCACCGTTGTGCGCGATGATGGCGGGTATCTGTACGTGCCAGGCTCTACCATCAAAGGCGTCCTGCGCGAACGCTGCGAGCAACTCGCACGCCTGTACGATCAGCAGAATATCGCCAGTCCGCATGATGCCAAGGCCGCCTTGCAAGGATTAGGCCAGCAGCGCCCCTCGCTGGTGACGCGCATCTTCGGCTCCCAAAACATGCCTGGGAGGCTCTTCTTTGAGGATGCCCGCCAGGACGAAAAGGATGTGGTTCAGTACGACAGTCCAGAACGTCGAGGAGGCAAAGGCAAGTACAGAAGTTTGCAGGTCAATGTAGCGACCCAGGTGCGACTGGACCGGCCGACGCGCACCGCTGTGCCGGGTGCGCTGTATACCAGCGAATTTGGCGTCAGCGACATCCTGTTCAAGGGTACCATCCTGGGCTGGCTGGATTGCACACCCATCGCTTCTACCTCTGACCATGCTGAACCTGGACAACCTGCCGGCGTTACTCCGACCTATTCTCTGCTGCTCCTGCTGGCGGGCTTGCGCATGATCGAATGGCTCGGCGGCAACAAATCGACGGGCAAAGGCCATTGCACGTGTATGGTCACAAGCCTGGCGGTCGATGGAGTTGCTGTGGAGGCGAACACGTGGCAATCCTGGTTCGAGCAGCTCGATGAACTTGCTAACTATGGTCGGGAGGGCTAGCATATGCGCGACTTTTCCCTGAACCTGGAGACCATTTCGCCGCTGGCTATTCGCGCCGACCACGCGCCGACGCGCGCCGAGAGCGTCGACTACATTTCGGGGACCGCCCTGGCAGGCAGTCTCGCGACCCTGTACCGGTTCTACTACCAGCAGGACGACGCTCAATTTGAGCAGTTGTTCCTGAGCGGGCAGGTTCACTTCCCCGATCTCTACCCGGCAACGTTCGGATCAGAAAACATGCAGAAAGCGCTCAATGCTCCCGTCTACGCGCTGCCAAAGACGGCGCAAAGCTGTAAGCGTTTCTCTGGCTTCATGCCCCTACCAGACGAGGATGTAGCCAGGGATGAACGACATGGAGTGCGCGATACGTTGCTGGACTGGGCAGCGTTTGAACTGGCAAACAGCGCGCAAAGAGACGGCCAGCCCATTGATGTAAACACGCTGCTCAAACCCCTGCGTGAGCATAAGTCCTGCCCCTACCCTGGTTGTGGCAAGCCGATGGACCATTTCGCTGGCTATTATCGCCGCAGCGAGGATGGAAGGCTGGCCACGTCAGAGGCAGAGAAGCGCCTGCAAACGCGTACCGGCATCAATCGCGATACCGGCACCGTGCAGGAGGGCATTCTCTATAATCGCAGCGTCTTCCAGGAGCATACCCGCTTCTGGGGCCAGCTTAAGGTTTCCGAAGACCTGATTCCGCCGCTAAAAGCATTCATCGAAGAGGTCGGTCTGTCAGGACTGCTGCGCGTCGGCACCGGACGCACACGGGGCCTGGGTAAGGTCCATCTCAGCATCGAGCCGGTGCCAGCAGAGCAGCATAACATTGAGACGTTCAAGCAGAATCTGGAAACTTTTAACAATACCCTGAAGGAAGTCGCGCTGAAGTGGTTTCCCCAGAGCAGTTACGATCTCGCGCTCAAACCATTTTACTTTGTGGTGACGCTGCATTCACCTGTGATCATACGCGATCCCCTGCTGCGCTATATGGGAACGCTTGCTGCCAGGACGCTGCTCCCGGACACGCCGGAGGATACTATTACGCCGCTCTACCAGGCAGCCAGCACAAAGCGCGTCACCGGCTGGAACGAACTCTGGGGTACGCCGAGAACTAACGAGCACGCCATTGATACTGGCTCAGTCTTTCTGTTCGCATCGGCGGCCGCGTTGGACGACGGGATGTGCCAGGCGCTGTTCAAGCTTGAGGAAGAGGGCATAGGCGAGCGCAGAGCCGAGGGCTTCGGGCGCCTGCGTATCTCCGACCCATTTCACCTGGAGGAAAAGTTGCGATGAACCCTGAAATGAAAATCATCCGCGAAGTGCATATACAGGCCGAGAATTTCTATTCCGACGCCGTCAAGTTTGGCGATCACGCGGCCTATGCCTTGAAAGGCCCGCACCGCGCCCAGATGACCAACCTGGAGAATATCGCCGAAAGCGCCTTCAAAGCCACCGATGTCCTCGACTATATTAAGAAGCAAACGGCGCGTTTCCCATACTGGCGGCAGTCGTTTCCAGAAGGCAAAGATAAGAATGTAGGCTTCGGCGAAAGCCTCAAGCAGTATCTGGAAGGCGATCTGAAAACGAAAATGGAAAACATATGTGGTCCTGAGCGCCTGAATATCGGAGATGCGACCGATGAAGACAAGCAGGATCGCAGGCGTATCTACCTGCTGCTGATGCGCCAGTTTATTCGCCAGATGGTGGTGGAATACGAGTACCAGGTCAGCCTGGGCAACCCCGGCCGGCGCTAAAGAGAGGGAGGAGCAATGCTCTCCAAGACGCAACTGCAAAAAATATGGCTGCTGAGCGATACAGTGCTTTATCCAGAGGCGGTCTCCTTCATACGCAAGTTAGTGCAGGAGCAGGGGTGTGATCCCCTGCCGGTGAGCCAGGTGGCGGGACTGCTGAGTATCGCGGAAGTCACGCGCTACGATGAACTGCGCCGCTTTGTGCTGCACCAGCGCGACCGCAACTGGCCGCCGTCGAAGCGCGATATCAAGACCTTTTATACCGCGCTCGAAGAATTCTTATCGCTTATGCAGAGGAAACGCCTCAAAGACGAGTTTCACCTGCTGCCCGATACCCAGGGACGCCCTGTGAGCGAGGCCAGGCAGGAACTGGATGAAGTGATGGCGCGGCTGGCGCGCGAATTTATCCAGCACATTGTTGCGGAAAACGGCCTGCTCGCAGTGCAGAAGGCTGAAGAGCGTACGAGACAGAGGACGAACAGGAGATAAAAACATGGCGATACAGGGACAGGCAGACGCGGGAGTAGCGCAGAACCGCTACGCGCTACGCAACCGCTACATATTCACGGGCAGGCTGGTCATGCGCACGGCGCTGCACATCGGCGGAGGCAAGGCCACGTTGAGCAGCAGCGATAGCCCCGTCGTCCTCACACCGGACCAGAAGCCGTATATTCCGGGTTCCAGCTTCAAGGGCGCGCTGCGCAGCACCGTCGAAAAAATCGTCCCCGGCCTGCCCGACCTCTCCTCGTGCGCGCTCATCGAACTGAGCAAGAGCGAGCTGGAAGCTCAACGAGGCGACCGCCAGGCCATGCGGCAGCTTTGCCCAACTGTCCGCCAGGGTGATATCGCGCGCAGGAGGAGAGATGAGCCGGGCAGAATACCGGAGATTCAGCGAGAGACCATCGAGGAGCTATGTGACACCTGTCTCCTGTTTGGCTCACCCTTCGCGGCCGCACGCCTGAACGTGAGCGACCTCTACATGCCAAAGGAAGAATGGAGCGGCGCTCTGCAAAATCGCGACGGCGTGGCCATCGACCGTGACAGCGAAAAGGCCAGGGATCGCCTGAAATATGACTTCGAGGTCGTCCCGGCCAGCGCCGCCTTTGACCTGGAGATCGTGCTGGAGAACGCCACGAAGAAAGACGTGCAACTGCTGTGCGTCGGCCTGAGCGAGTTCGTGCATGGCCTCGGCGTGATCGGCGGCAAGCGCTCGCGCGGCCTCGGTGTTGCCGAACTGCAAAACCTGCAAATTTCGGCGCTCGAATTATTCCATGAAGGCGTAGACGAGAAGGAAGTGAGCCTTGACGAGCGCAAGCGCCGGTTGCGCACTTACCTGATCAACAAAGAGTTTTCAAGCGTCTTTAGCGATGGCTCGCAGTTCCTTGAAGCGTATATCAGCAGCATCTTTGCGTAGGGAAGGAGTCGGTTGTATGTTGAAGAAACTGGTGAACGAGGCGTTTTGCACGCTGCGCATTACCACGACGGGCCCGTTGCTCGTCAAGTCCGGCCACGCCAGCGTCAGCGGCCCGGATATGACGCCCGTGCTGACCTGGCGCAATGGCAAGCAAGAGGTGTTTCTGCCCGGCAGTTCGCTCAAGGGCGTCGTGCGCAGCCACCTGGAGAAGATCGTGTGCAGCCTGAAGCCGCGCGTGGTCTGCTATCCCTTTGAGGGCAACGAGGATCGGCAGGCCGACATGGACCAGCGCCAGCAATACTATCGCGACTCCTGTGGGGGGATGTTTAACCAGTACAGCAAGCGCAGCGAAGACAACCGCCGCCGCCTGGAAGAGCGCACCGACCTCGTCTATGGTGCCTCGTGTCCCACCTGCCGCCTCTTTGGCTCGACCGGCTTTATTGGTCGCCTGGCCATCAGCGATGCCCACCTGGCCTCGGACGAACTCAAAGAGCAGCGCGACGGCGTTGGCATCGACCGCCTGACCGGGGGCGCCAGCCACGGCGCCAAGTTTGAGCTAGAGGTGGTCAGCACAGGCGTAGCGTTTGAGACGGATATCCACCTGCGCAACTTTGAGATCTGGCAGCTTGGCATGCTCTTCGTGGTGCTCCAGGATATGCAGGATGAGCTGATACACATCGGTTCAGGTCGCTCGCGTGGCCTGGGCAAGGTGACGGCGACGCTCAAAGAGCAGGGCAGCGAGGCGCGTCCAGGCGGATTTGTGACCAGCACTATCCGCCAGAGCGAGGAGCCGGAGCAGCAACTCTGGGGCCTGGGTCGCTGGCTGCACGATGGCAGCTACGGCACCTGGGCAGACGATTATCTTGAACTAAAGCAGTCAGGCGAACGCAGCGACCGGGGCATTCGCACGCGGCGCAGCTTCCAGGGAGAGGCGCTGACCAGCCTGCGCGAAGCCTCTATCGATCAGTTCATCGAACGCATGCGCGCCTGGCCGGAGGACCTGGCCAGGGAATTCGCGCCCGCCGGCAGGCGTTAGCAGCAAGAGAGGCAGCACAGTATGACGGAGGAGATCCTCTATACAGGACACGCGCCCAATATCGCCGCGCTGATCGCCGCGTTCAATTTCCCGCCGGCCGCCTACATGCTGGTCGAGAGTATGCCCCAGCGCGTGGTCACCCCCGAAAGCCGCCAGGATCTGCTACGCTTTACACGCCTGAGCGATAGCGGCGGCCCTGACAGGCTGGCAAGGTTCACCTCTGGCCGCATCTTTCAGGAAGATTTTGAACTGCGCTGGGAACACGTTTCTGGACAAACGCAGGTCGTGTTTCTGGGCACAAAAGATGGCTATGAGGAGACGCTGCGTGCTACTCCTGACCTGAAGCCGGACACAGAAACGCTACAGCATCTGCACACGCGAGCCAGAGATTACTACCTGTTCGGCCAGTTCCTCGCCGATGATGATCGTGAACGGATGGTTTTACCAGTGTTGAAAAGTGAGGAGGAGGCATATTATGCCGAGGCGCGCATTCATCGCTTGCTACACTACCCTGTCAAGCCGGATAATCCTAAAAAAGCGCCGCGTGTGCAACTGGTCGTCAAAGAATATAGCGACACAAGTACAGGCCAGGTCAGGTTGTTTCGTTTTTCGGGCCTCAAAGCCGTGGAGTAACGCATATGAACCCGTATGATTTCGCGCGTATCGATTGGGAGCGGCCACCGGAGCGCCGCAAACCTACCTGGCACCATCAACTGGTCGGGTCTGAAGCGCGCCACCTCTATTCCGGCCATATCGATGTTGACGTGTTCGCGGAGACACCCATCTTTGTCTCCGACCCGCGCAACGTCCCGTCTGATCCCAAGAAGCCCGCGCAGTTTATGCAGAACAAACATAGCGAGTACGTCATTCCGGGCAGTTCACTCAAGGGCATGCTGCGCTCCGTGGTCGAGACGCTTGGCAACGGCTGCCTGACACTCTTCGATGGAGACTATGAGCGCGGGCAGGTGAACTACCGGCGTGACGTGCCGCAGAGCTTCCAGCACTGCTCAGCGAACACCAATCTCTGCCTTGCCTGTCGCACTTTTGGTATGCTCAAAGAGCGCGAGGGCGGCGTGTTTCTGGGCAAGGTCAATATCGGTGACGCGGTTTCCTACTCGGATACTGTGTCTAAATATAAGCCAATGTATACCGCCTTGCTGATGGAGCCAAAGCCACACCACGAGGCATTTTACCTTGACGAGGAACGCAAGCATATCGCCGGGCGCAAGTTCTACTTTCACCATTCGCGCGACCTGCCGCCACTGGACGAACCAGGCATGAAGTTCTTCGGCGGCAGGCCTGCCAATCGTTTTATCCAGCCCCTCGATTACGATACGCGCTTCCACTTCCGCGTCGATTTCAGCGGCCTTGAGGCTGATGAGTTCGGCGCGCTGCTGCTGGCCATTGCGCTGGAAGAGAATGAGCAGACGAAGATGCGCCACAAGATCGGCTACGGCAAGCCATCGGGACTGGGCAGCGTCTACTTGCAGCCCACCGCGCTGACGCTGGTCGATTATGCCACGCGCTATACACGCCCGGCGGCAGAACGCGGCATCACAGAATACCAGGGCGACGCTATGTGGAACCTGCTCTACGACCACATCGACAACTTCACAGACAAATACCTGGTAGCCATCGCCATGGACGACCTGCGCCGCATCTGGCGCTGGCCGCCAGAACCAGGCGTTGAATACGCCTATCCCAGCAAGCGCGACTGGTTCGACACCTCGGAGGGCCGGGGGAAACGCATCAGGGATACGCGAAATTTGCGTTAGCGGCCTGACAATCTACATGAACCGGCCCAGTTCCGCGTAGGGATTCGGCTTGCCGCATCCGTGGGGCAGGCCCTTGAGCCTGGGAGGCTGGCCGCACAAGCGAGGCCCCACGGATGCGGCAAGCCGAATCCCTACGCGGGAATACTTTGAGAGGATTGGCCCATGACAACGAGACCAGAGGCTCCCATCGAGCTTTTCTATTCCTATGCCTATGAGCGGAGAGATGAAAGGCTGCGCAATGAACTCGAAAAGCACTTGAGTTCTCTCAGAAACCAGGGGTATATTTCCGATTGGCACAGCCGCAAGATCGGGGCAGGGAAAGAATGGCAAACAGAAATTGATGAACATCTGAATAGCGCGCGCATTATTTTATTGCTGGTCAGCCCGGATTTTATGGCCTCAGATTATTGCAACGATGTCGAGGTCAAACGCGCCCTGGAGAGGCATGCCGCTGGAAAGGCGCGCGTCATTCCTATTCTCCTCAGACGGGCTGATTGGCAGAACACGCCTTTTAGCAAATTGCAAGTGTTGCCTGCTAATGGCAAACCGATCAGTTCATGGTCCAATATTGACGAAGCGCTGTATCATGTAGCGCAAGAAATCCGCCATGCTATCGAACAGTTCCCGCCGCTTGAAGAGGCAAAAGAGGCAGGCGCCCTGGCAACTTCGCCGGTAGCCTCCCCTCCCGCAGCTTCCACCACAACCATAGCCGGAGTGGAGCGACCCGCTACCGCCCTGTTAAGCTATGCGCGCGAGGACGCGGACGCGGTCAGATTCCTCCAACTGCAACTCAAAGTACGCGGCGTGCGTGCCTGGCGTGATGTGACGGACCTCCCTCTCGGCGGCGCGACAGAGCGTGAGATCGTGCAGGCGATTGAAAACGAGGCCGACACATTTGTAGTCTACATTACCCCGCATTCGTTGGCCTCCAACTTTGTGTGGGACATTGAGATTCCGGCGGCCTTACAGCGGCAGCAGCGCGACCCGCTTTTCAATGTCGTACCCATTTTGCAGGATGTCACCTACCGGCAGTTGCAACAGCAGTGTGCCGCGCGTGGCTACCGCTCCCTGACAGATTTCAACGCCGAGCGCCTGCCGAACAGCACTGGCACTGAACCACATGCGTCGGCGGAAGGTCTGCTTAAGTCCATAGCCAACCGAATATTGAAGGCGAGCCTGAAGCTGCGCCTGCACCGCGTCGCCGCTGACCGCACCTACGAACCCTGGCTGGTGTTACGGACATTTAAAGATCTGCCAGAGACACCTGCTCTTGACCTTGACCTCGACTGGTGGGATGTCTACCAGGATAGAAATCACTTACCATCCGCCGAAGAATGGCGAGAAACGCTATTTCCCGCGCTCCAGGATGTGAAGAATGCGCTTGTCGAACTCCCTGTAAGCAAAAAGCTGCACATGTCGCTGCACTCGATTCTGCCAGCCGCTTTCGCGCTGGGGTATATCTTCCCGGTGCCCACGCGCTATACCTTGCTAGTAGAGGGCAAGCATGGAACCTGGAGTAACGCCGGGCTGGCAGATGCTTCGCCGCCATTCCAGCGCATAGCCTATAGTGGGGAGGGCGATCCTCATGTGGCCGTCATTGAAATTGCTGTCACAAGCTCAACAGCGTATGCTACAACGCAATACCTGGAGAAGTCTGCGCTCTCCTACCGTTCTCACATCCGCTACGAGTTACCAGGTGGGCCAGACTATATCAATGGCGTGAAAGATGCCGTGCATGCCCTGGCAATGGCCCAATACATCGGGAAAGAGCTGCGGCTCTTATGCGGTCAGGGAGTAATGCACATCCACCTGTTCGCCGCCATCCCCGCCGCTCTGGCCGTCCTGCTGGGCCACCAGTTCAACGCGCTCTGCCCAATCTCGCTCTACCAGTTCGTCGCGAACACGGAGTATGTACCTGCCTGCACGCTCACACCCTAAGCGCAGCTTTAGCGCGAGGCGCAGTGCCGGCGTTGCTAAGCACAGCCTCGCGCCTGGCTCTGGAAGACGTTTGAAGGCAAAATGTTGTCGTCCGGGAGGCGTTTTTAGACAGAAAAACCCTCCCAAAAACGAGCCTCGCGCAAAGGATTGCATAAAGTGGCCTCTCATGCTATATTGTAAGTGCGGCTGGCTAAATGGTTGGGGGAGCCCGTAGGAGGGGTGCAACTAACTCATTTGTAGAAATCGTAAAATACTGGATTTTGTTGGTTTATATTCGAGAAAAAATCATATGTCGACAAAAAAAACACGAGAAGAGTGGATAGGGAGGCAGAAGAGCAGATCAAAACATCTCTTCTGTAAAAAAGGAGGCCGTTTCGTTGAAAGATCAACAGTTGTTTGAGGAATGAGTTACTTGCGCTTGTAATACAAGAACCGGAAGGAAAGAAGAAGTAGAGGGTACCAGGATATTTCTCTTTTTAATGGAGTATCATCCTTTTGTTGCAGTTTAAAGTTACGTGCGCCAGTATTTCTATGAGTATCGTTTCGATCATAGATGCAGTAACAGAGTTGATTCTAGTTTTGAGTTAGTTGCACCCCTCCGTAGGGGATTGGAACTCCAAAAGACTATATACTGCCGCCAGATCGCGGCCCAGGCTAAATGGTTGGGGGAGCCCGTAGGGGATTGGAACGGTATAGTCGCTGAAGCTCCAGTCAGTTTCTCAAGGGGCTAAATGGTTGGGGGAGCCCGTAGGGGATTGGAACTTTGCTCATCTAACTCTCTCCTTTATGAGATGATGCGGCTAAATGGTTGGGGGAGCCCGTAGGGGATTGGAACCCTTTCAGTGTTCTCGATGTCGCCCGTAGGCGTCGTGACTAACAGGTGTGGGGAGCCCGTTCGGGATTGTCACCTGTATTCCGCAGGGCCACGCATTCTTCGTAGGTACGCGAGGTAGCGCCTTACGAAGAACGAGCAACGTGTAATGATTACCGAAGAAGAGATCCCTGGGTTACGAGGGTGCAGAAGTGCCTGATGTCACACTCTCCCCCAGGCCGCGCAAGCGAGACCCTCCACGGACGCGGCAAGCCGGGTCCCTACGCAGATGGGGTGTCGTGTCGGGGCGCCGCTTCGGCTCCTCTTGCCCGCCGATAAGGCCTGCGCCCTGCTCCAACGACGCGCGGCATGCCCCCTCTGTCGGATCGCCACCTGTGTAGTATCAACGTATGTGCTGGCCTGCGCCCGACGAAGTAGCTCAATCGTTGATACACAATAGAGGGCGAGATGGCGGTGTTGGACCAGGGCGACCGCAAGGGATCGCCCCTACATATCCGGTCAGGCGAACAACGCATCAGCGCCGGTGTGCTGGGCATCTTGTTCTATCCCACGCATCGTTTCGTTACAAAGGGGAATGGAAATGTAGGGGCGATCCCTTGCGGTCGCCCTGGTCTAACACCGCGTGGCATACCAGCTTTCGCTCCTTGTGGCCCGGTACCATGGAATTACAACGCTTTCCTCAGCCGCCAAAAACTCAAGAACAGGAGCGGGAGGGCCAGGATATACAGGAGGAGCAGGGGGTTGAGGAGATTGATGTGGAAGAAGAAGTAGAGCGCGATGGCGGCATACAGCAGCATGCGGCTGGGGCGAACCAGGCCCGCAGAAGAGACGTGCAGCATCTGGTGCAGAAACAGGAAGGTGACCAGGCCGGTGTAGACGTAGACGAAAAGAATCGCCAGGACGGGATGGATCAGACCTTTCCAGGCCAATCCAGCCACACTGAAGGCCACCACGGCTTGATCGCAGAACATATCGGTAAAGGCGCCGCGCACGGTATTGGTTTTCGTCAACCGCGCCTCCACGCCGTCCAGACCATCGCAGCCGATCGAGGCGATCAGCAGCCAGAAGGCCACCGCGAATTGAAAGGGGGCCAGCAAGCAAAAGCCCAGGCCGAAGATCACAGAGGCATACGAAAGCATATCGGCGCTCAACCCAAGACGCGCGAGCACAAACCCGATGGGACCGAGCAAACGCTGGCGCACCCGCTGCCAGGGGACCAGCACGCGTCTCTCCTCATCGCTATAGATACTGCCTGGGGGGAGGATTGACTCGTCCTCCACCTCCCGCTGGCTGGTACCTACCCGTTCTTTATCCTTAGACTGGAAGGGCGGAACGCTCTGTGTGCTGTTTGTGACGTGGATGACGTAAGATTGTGAGGGGTTTGTGAAGCGTAGCAGATATGCTTAAAGCTTGGACATAAGGCGCAGTGTCACGGAGAAAAAGGGAGAGACACGATGCTCAACATACACGACGAACAGCAAACAAGGGCCTCCGCTTCCGCTCTTCAGAAAGAAGAG
>JALYTT010000133.1 GCA_030854145.1 Chloroflexota bacterium
TTGCATCACCATTCGAATTGATGAGTTTGTAAGAATATGAACTGCACCCATTCCCTCCATTCCCTCATTTAGCCTGATGGAAATATTTGTTTGGTTATTAACCAGATGAGTAGCTAGCTGGCTACTTGACAAAACGAGCAAATATTTTTCAAGGACACTTCGGAGTCCAGGTCTTCAAGCAAAAACAGACCCCAAAGGCCCTCATTGAGATAAGTATGCCGAGAACGAGGGAAGCCTCTTTCTCGGACTCTCAGGAATGGAAGCTTATCGTAACATTCTTTGTTGTAAGCATACTACTCATGACTTTTTCCTTGCTGTGCCACGACAGGCCATGGCTAATGTGGGAGCAATACACAAATCCTCCTTCACCAACGTCTTTCTAATAAGCGCAAGAAAGAAGCACGGGCAAAGTGATCCATGCTTGCATTCCTCACCGGACATCACTAACTATATTGCTAATGCTATCTTTGTGTTACATACAATCATACGGAGAGAGAAGCACATATAGATTAAGAAGGAGACAACTACCTTATGAAACGCCTATCCGCATTGGGCCTGATTCTTACTTTCGCAGCACTACTAGTGGCAGCTAGTACCGCCATGAGTAGTCAGGCCTCATCAAACAATCAACCACCTCGACCGTTAGGTGTAACAAATCCAAACCACGGTACACGCCCAGCAGGACATATGCCAGCTATTCAACCTCGACAAACATTGGTACAGGCCAGGCAGGTCCCCACATTCACGCTTGCAGATGTGAATGCGTATCTGCAAACGGATGCCGTGGCTCAGGATGCTGCGCGCCAGCACCTCACTCGTACTATTACGTTCATATCTGCACAGTCTGTGGGCAAGATGATCAACGACGACTTTAGCCAGGACGCACCAATTCTGTGCTATGTTGAGTTTACAGGCAAGCAGCCCTTCACTCTTAATGAGGTAAAGTCACCTTCTCCATCATCTATGCCGCGCTTTACCAAAGCCTTTGAAGTCTTCGATGGCGTAACAGGTGATTTGCTTACATGGGGAGGAATGCCGTAAGCAAGGGGCAAAGAGCGGCACCAGGAGTGAGTGCCTGGCTATAATAAAGAGGTGAGAACAGCCCATTTTCATTTGACTTGCTACGACCCAGGAAGGAGCCGGTAAACTTGACCAGCGCCAGACTTTCACGCTATAGTGTGGAAAACTGTCCTCTATCACTAGCGGGAAAGGGGCTATCGTATGCGGCGCGTGCTTGCTCTTCAACACACCTGGGATGATCCGCCGGGGCACCTGGATGAAATCCTGCACGAATACGGCATTGACTGCCACGTGGTCGAGGTCGAGAAGGAGCCGGTTCCTGCTCTTGAGCCGTATGCCGCCTGTATCGTCCTGGGGGGGCCGCAGCATGCCAACGCCGACGACATGCACCCGTATCTCGTGCCGGAGAAAGCGCTTATTCGGGCCGCCATCAAGCAGGACATCCCCTACCTGGGCATCTGCCTGGGCGGGCAGTTGCTGGCGCATGCCGCAGGGGGACAGGTCACGCGGCACCACCTGGCCGAGATCGGCTTCTATCGCGTGGAGTTGACCGCAGAGGGTCAGGCCGACCCGCTCTTCGCGGGCTTACCCGGCTACCAGCAAGTCATCCACTGGCATATGGACGTTTTTAGCATACCGACCGGAGCCATTCAACTGGCAACCAGCGAGCATACGCCCAACCAGGCCTTCCGCTTTGGACGGCGCGCGTATGGCCTGCAATACCACATCGAACTCACGCCTGCCATGCTGGATACCTGGCTGCGCTACCCGGCCTATAAGCAGGAGATCATCGAGGTCAGCGGGCTGGATACGCCCGAAGTCATTGAGCAGCAGCGGGCCGAACTGTACCCGGTCTACCGCGCGCACACGCGAACGCTCTTCGAGAATTTCCTCAAGATCGCCGAATTGATCTGAAGGGACCCGTGAGCAGGAGCGATATTATTGACTACTTAACCACGAGCACAGGGCAGTGGGCCTTCTCAATCAGCGCGTGGCTGATACTGCCCATGATAGCTCCTCGCAGCGTGCTGAGGCCGCGCGTCCCGACCACGATGATGTCCGCCTTCACCTCGTCGACGATCTCCTACATTCGTTCCCAGGAAAGACGCGAAAGAAGAAGAGATACTGCGAGCGGTTCGCGCGGTGGGCAGCGGCGAGGCCATTTTTAGTCCGGCGGTCGCAACGCGCTTGATGGAGTTTTTCGCGACGCCGCGCCCAGGAGTTGCAAAAGAGATCTTTCCGACGCTGACCGAACGGGAACGCGCGATTTTGCTGTTGATTGCCCGTGGCTCAACCAACAGCAAAATCGCCGGAATCCTGACCTTGAGTGTCAAGACCGTGAGCAACTATGTCTCCCACATCTTCAGCAAGTTGCAAGTAGCCGACCGCGCTCAGGCCATCATCCGTGCGAGAGACGCCGGGCTAGGATGAGCCTTTACACCTACCATCAGAAAAACACTTCTGGGCCGGAATAGATAGCTGCTCAGTTGATGTTCTTATTTTTATGAAGAGCAAGATCGAAGAAGATCTTTCTGACCATTGGTGCTATGGTATACCTACTTGCAAATTGCAAGCGTAGTTTTTCACCTCAGAAAGAGACTCTATGTCAAAAGTAATTCCGAATCAGAGCCAGAATCGTCCTATGATCCTGTTGCTGCTCTCGCTGACGATGTTTATGGTAATTTTGGACAGTGCGATTATAAATGTGGCACTGCCCGCTATGAAAGCAGCTTTGCACTTTGATACTTCATCGCTGCAATGGGTACTGACCGCATATATCCTGACCTTCGGTGGTTTTTTGATGTTGGGTGGGCGTACTGCCGATCTGTTTGGGAGGCGTCGCCTGTTGGTGCTAGGCATCGGAGGATTTTCACTGTTCTCGTTACTTCTGGGGCTGACCAGTTCTAGCGTTCTGCTCATCGCGTTGCGCGCTCTGCAGGGGTTGGCCGCCGCATTCATGGCCCCTACAGCTCTCTCCATCCTGCTCACGACGTTTGAGGAGGGAGAGGAGCGCAACCGGGCACTGAGCGTCTGGAGCATGGTGGCGGCGGGCGGCGGGGCGGTGGGTGTTTTTCTGGGCGGAGTGCTGACGCAATACCTGGGTTGGCAGTGGTGCTTCTTCGTGAATGTCCCGGCTGGTATCTTCACTATCATAGGCGTCCTGAAGTATGTTCCCTCACAGAGAGAAGATGCCGGCGAAAGACACCTCGATCTTCCAGGCGCTGTACTGGTGACAGGCGGCCTCATAGCGCTGGTCTACGCTCTGACGCTGGTATCGCAGGTTGGTTGGACTGATAAGAGCACTTTGATTACGTTGGGTATGAGCATTGTCCTGTTGACTGCATTCCTGTTCAACGAGGCCAGGGTGAAGCATCCGCTGATGCCACTTACCATCTTTCGGAGCCGGAACGTGAGTGGTGGCAATCTCATCATGCTACCGGTGGTAGCGGGCGCGCTTGGCTTATTCTTCTTCATCTCGCTCTATGTCCAGAATGTGCTGCACTACTCGCCCTCATTGAGCGGCCTGAGCTTTCTCCCGTTGCCGATCATCATAGGTATCATCTCTATTCAGGCACCACGTCTGCTGAACCGCTTTGGATTTAAGCCACTGCTCATTACAGGAACATCTTTGATGATCATCGGCACATTCTTGTTGAGCTTTCTGACGCCTGCCTCGTCCTATGTGACCAATCTGCTGCCACCTTTTCTTATCCTGGCGCTAGGTATGGGACTCTCGTTTGTGGCCGTGACAGTGGCTGCAACATCAGGGGTGTCAGATAATGAATCTGGATTGGCATCGGGATTGATCAACACATCGCAACAGCTTGGTGGTGCCCTGGGTTTAGCCGTTCTAACGGTTGTAGCTAGCACAACCACAGCAGCAGATGTCGCTAGCGGGAAGGTGTTTGCGCAAGCCACTATGCATGGCTACCAGATGGCATTCTTGTGCTCGGCAGCACTGATGGTCGTGGCGCTACTTGTGTCCATTTTCGTCATCCGCACCCCGAAAGCCACAATCCAGGTACCCGATATGCCATACAGCGAGCAAACCAGTGGCGCGATCGATTTGCAGGAGTACAAAGATCTGCAGAAAAAGGCCAACCCTGTGCGCAGCACTCTGTGACCTTTACGCTTTTCAAGCCAGAATCTGCTCTGCACACAAATGAGCAGATAGGCAAACCGTGCTCTCGTTTGCCTCCCATCTGATATAGTCGCGACGTTCGGTTTGCCCATCAGGCTCTCGCACGATTGTACCATGAGAAGCGCCGGATGTGCTCTCGCTAGTCATCTACAACTGTAGGATTAGCCCCACCAGAACGCTACCGCGATAATCCCATACAGCCCGACCAGCGTCAGGCCCTCAAGCCATGTTGATTCACCGTCATAGATGATGAACGAGCTCAAGATGGCAGCCAGCGCCAGCGCGGCTACCAGCAGTGGTGGCATCACCAGCGTCAGGTGTACGCCACCTATGAAAAAGCTGAGCAGCACCAGGACGGGTATCAAACCCAGTGCCACCTGTAGGGAGCTGTTGAGGATGACGCTGATAGCGTAGTCCGCCTTATTGCGTGCCGCGAACTGAATGCCCACGACGTTCTCTACCGCGTTGCCGGCCAGCGCCACGATCACCAGTCCGGTAAAGGCGGCCGAGATGTGTAGAAATGTGATGGCCGGTGTCAGCGCAGCCACGAACCAGTCCGAGACGAAAGCCGCGCCTGCCCCTGCTGCCACTAACATGGCTATCGTAAACCAGAGTGGCCATACATGAAGTTCCCTGTTCGGTTCTTCGGGGAGACTGGGCGGCCCCCCCTTCAGTGAAACTGGAATGCTGGCAATAAAGATTAACAGCAGGATCACAGCGCAGGCAATGCTGAATCCATCTTCATGCCCGGCCGCCGGGGTATGCAGACCATGCACAAGCGTTGGCACTGCCAGCGCCGCCACTGCCAACAGTGTCAGCGTTGTGATCATGCGCGGAGCGTCGGAGCTAAAACGCTGGGGACCGTTTCGTAGGCCCCCCACAAAGAAGGCCAGTCCAAGCACAAATAAACTGTTTCCCAGAATGGAGCCAACCAGGGCGGCCTGCACAACATCGATGAGCCCGGCCCGCAAGGCGAAAATTCCTACAAATAATTCTGGTAGGTTCCCAAGAGCGGACTGCAATACTCCCGTTGCACCTGCCCCAAGACGTGAACCAAGCTGATCGGTAGCCTCTCCTACTAATGCTGCCAGCAGAGCCAGCGCCACAGCAGATAGCACAAAAATGAGCACAGCATTAACTTGCAATGCTGCCAGGATACCGGCCACTATCGTGCTAGCGAATGCTCCGATGATCAGTAGCCAGCCGCCTCGACTCAACCATAGAAGACGCTGTACATTTTTTTCCTCAATACGCGACACTGATTTACTCCTAAATGCGTGGAATTATGTGCTATCCATGTAGGTGGAATGCCAGTCAGCGATAACAAAAGTTGCTATGCTTTCAACCTGCCTAGAGTCTATCGCAATTCGCTGGCCGCGTCTAGAGGTAAAATTGATGCACATTCAAAAAGTGAGCTATACTCTTTTCTTTTTCACCTGCTTTCTGCTATACTTGCACTCATAACATATCTGACATAAAATCTTCAAAATAAAGAGTCTTCAAAACCGCGATGCCTGATAGCGCTGTGGAGTGGAGCTTGCAAGGAGTTTTCGACGAAGATGTCGCATTATGGAACCAGCCGACATAATCACCGTACTATAGACGGCTGTGCCTCCGAACTGAAACATTTTGTACTGGCACGATATAGCATAGCACACGAACGACACCCGGACCGCAATGAGGATAGCCTGATCGCGGATGACTATAGTGGCCTGGCCGCCGTGTTTGACGGGGTAGGCGGAAGTGCTGCTGGAGAGATCGCCTCACGAACAGCCGCGCATGCCACACTTGATAGTTGGAGGCAGACCATTCGGCGTGTCCAGCAGGGGCGTCTTGCACGTGGCTTCCTGGACTATTGTGATAAAATCGATCTGCCCGCGTGCCTCGAAGGTCTTATCGAGCAGGCTGATGATCTTGTGCGTACTGAGGGGGCAAAGCGTGCGGGAACCGATGATCTGGCAACAACGGTCGCGCTGGCCGCGCTCTGCCAATCACCGTCACAAAAAGGCTATACTATGTTCCACGCCCACGTCGGCGATAGTCGCATCTATCTGCTGCGCGGAAATGAGCCGCTGAAGCGCCTGACCAGCGACGATGGGCTGCTGGGAAAACTGGTAGAGAACAAGATTATCGCTGAAACCGATGCTCTGCGCATCGATCAGGCCAGGCATATCGAGGATCTGACGGAGGTAGAATTGAGCTACTTCCGGCTGCGGGGCGGTATTACTCAGGCGCTGGGAGGCCCGGTCCCGCCCACAATTCATACCAGTCAGACGACTATCTATCCGGGCGATCGCGTTCTCCTGTGTACCGATGGCATCCACGATAATCTGACCGACCAGGAGATCACGGACATCTTGAAGATCGGCGCGCGCACATCTGTGGCCCGCATGCTGGTCGAGCGCGCTCTCGAACGTTCGCATCAGGAACGCCACACCACCATCCGCGCCAAACCCGATGACATGACCGCTGTCGTCATCACCTGTCGCTTCTGAAGACCCGACTGCTAACTTGCCCCTGTGCAGGTCGGTTTCACGCACCAAAAGTACTAAGCGCATTGAAAGATTTACACGCGTGCTGTGTGTGGTGTGCTACACTCTTTCTGTACATCAAAATATGTCAACTGGAGGAGTAGGACAGTTTGGGTAAAAAATACTGCTACATTATCGCGTTGTTGTTAATGCTGTTGCTGGCCGCGTGCAAACCGGCGCAGAGTGGGCCGGCCGGCCCCTCGCAGCTTATTGTAAGCGACAAGCTATCACACGCGACGCCGCAGCCCACTCCTACAACTCCCATGGCGGTGATCCCCAGCCATAAGGCCTCGGCAACATCAACACCTACGCCAGCAACCAGGCGCGGTAGCAATCCTAATACGAACACAACCACTTCATCTGTCAAAGGATCTGCACCCTATGGCCCGCCCCCAGCAATGACGGCAGAGGAGTCGCAGCTTGCCCAGCAACTCTTTGGCGTGATCAACCATGACCGGGCCGTTCGTGGCTTATACGCGTTTTCCTGGAACAGCACGCTGGCGGGGGGCGCGCGCCTGCATAGTTGGAACATGGTCCACTGCGGCTTCAGCCATACCTGTCCCGATGGGCGCACCTCGTGCCAGCGCCTGGCGGCCGAGGGCCTGCACTTTCCGCCTTTCGACTGCGGCGAAAACATTGCCTACGCCGGCCCCTATCCCTCGGCCTGGCAGGGCGTCTACAATATCCAGGAAGGTATGGTCAACGAGCCGCCCAATGGCTGGCACCGCCTGCACTTGCTGAGTACCTCGTATCACCTTGTAGGCGTCGGCGTCTACGTCGATTCACACGGCTATATCTGGTTCACCGAGGACTTCGTGGGCTAAGTTGAGGAAGCAGCAGCGTCCGTTCCTCTCCCCACGTACCCGTCCATTCACTTTTCTGCACAGCCCCCGGAAGCTGTTGCACCCTCTCAGCAGCCCATACGGTTTCTTCTCTCTGGTGCTCGGCACAGTGAAGGCGAACTAGATAGCTTTGTGCATCCTGCACAAGGAACTCGATAGCTAACACATACTTCCCCCATTGCACAGGCCCTACACGATAGCTGGCCCCGGTCCGGCGCAGCGCCTGTGGCAGCATAGGCGCGATAGTTAGCATACCGGCCTCTTCCTCGCGCAGCCCCAGCAGGTAACGCATCAGCAGGTGGATGCTTAAAGCGCCCCAGCCGTAGCCCTCGATACCGGCGTTCTCGTATTCAATCGGTGGTCCATTGGCGACGACGCGCCGGTACTCGCGTGTCACGCCTGGCAGGCCGCCATGCTCATCTGGCCGCCGTTTATCGATACTCCGGTACGAGGCATCGATGAATCCGTATGCCAGCTCAGCCGCCTCCGCAGGCATAGCAGCAGCCGCGACCGCTCCGATCAGCGTCATCACGACCGGGGGCCAGCAGAGCGGCGCCCAATGTTCGCTGTGCCAGGGGGCCTGTGCCAGGGCTGCGCGCAATTGTTCTTCGTCGCTCCAGCCTGCCGCGCCGCAGAAGATCGCAGCCAGGTGCATCGCGTCTCGTTGGTCTGACCACTCGTGCGCCACCGAATCGTAGTCCCTGAACCAGCCATCGTGCCACATCTGGCGCGTCTTCGTGCTGAATTCGTGCGCCACATTCCTCCACCACGCGGCTTCAGTTGAGTAGTGTGTAGCCATATCCTGTGTGGAACCACGCTCATCCTCTTCAGGAGCAGCCCCCGCGAGCAGGGTTGACCAGTGTGCCAGGATCTCTGCCCCCTGCATCATGCTCGCCTGCAAGTCTACCGGACGTACATGCTGGATGATCGTGCCACCCGTCTGCTGTGGTCCGAAGCGGGTGGAGACATCCTGCCCGCTCTCCCATGAGCAATTGTAGATCAAGTAGCCCTCGCTATCGCGGCGATGCTCCAACCACCAGCGCAGGTAGGCCGCGGCCCCTGGATACAGCCGGCGCAGCCAGTGCAGATCGCCTGTACGCCTGAAAATTTGATCGCAACACCATAATGGGAAGCCCCATTCGGGCGCGGTACCGCATATCTGCCCATCGTCGGCGACCATGTTATAGCTGCCATCCTCGCGCATGCAGGGCAGGTTGGGATGGGGCGCCGATGTGAAGTGACCCAGGATTACCTCGGCGGCCAGTTCCGGATCAGCATAGCTGAGGAAGAGCATATCCATCGCGGCCTCGGCCAGCACGGTTCTTGGCGCTTGGATCTGCATGCCGTCCCAGGAAGTCTGGAGAACGCCGGCTGGTGGGCGGATGGTCATGCGCAGCGTCTCGTGATCATAGACGAAGCCGCGCCGCCAGCTCGCGGGCCAATCCCCGGAGAGTTGGGGCGCCTGGCGCCAGAAGCGCGCATCGGCTGCGTGATGTGCTGCCTCGGCCCCAGCAATGCCCTCGATGCCATCGCGCCAGTGAGCGTAGGCTTGATCGAGCGAGACGCCGCGCGCCAGCACAACATCCAGGATGCGTTCCTGTGGCTCCGAAGCGCCTCCCAGGTCGATGGCGCATGGCAGAGCGACGGTGCGCACCTGCCAGCCGGTTTCCGCTTCATACTGCGTGATGCCGGGCCGGGTGATGCTCTTGCCATGTGCCCACGCGGAGATATCGGCAAGCGAGGTTGCATATCCCATCTCGCCGAAGGAGAGCGTAGCGCCATGGTCGGCTGCCTGCACTCCATGGATAAAAACATCGCCCTCGCTGGCAAGCCCCAGCATGGCACAGCTTCCTCCAAGCAGGGACCGCGCGTATAATCCATGCTCCCAGAGCCGGCTGGTGGCGGGATTATGCGTATGCTGGTGGACCAGGTAACAGGTCACTGAAAGGGGTCGGGCCGCTGAGGTTGAAACCGAGAGTATACATCCCAGGGCATGCTCATGCACAAGAAAATAGCGCGCCGTGAGCGTCAGATCATACTCCGGCACGATGCAGGTGTATTCAAAGCGCTGGCTGCTATGAAGCTGGCTGTTGATGGTACACCCATGATTCTGAAAGTCTTCAGCGGTGACCAGCACCAGGTCATTGATGCGCACGCCTATCATGAGGTGCGCGCTATATTGAAACTGGTTCCGTGTATAGCTTCCCAGGTTTGGCACATGCCAGCCCATCCCCAAAGGCGCCAGCGAACGCAGCACCCCGCTGGGGTTGAGCTTCCAACTATGATACGGGTTATCCAGGTAGCCATGCGGGGTAAAATCGTCGCGGGGGATCATCATACTACTTCCTATCTCATGTTCCTGGATGGGAATGACTTGCTGGTCCCTCTTCAATCTGTCGTCAGGAAACGTGCCGCGATACAATATAGCGCCACGTAACTCAGGCCCGTGCAGTTGAGCCGTACTCAAATCAGCCCCACACAGGTCGGTTTCATGAAGAATCGCATCGCGCAAATTGGTTCCGTTGAGATCAGCATTGCTGAGATCCAGCCCGGTGAGATCAAATCCGTGTAGATCAAGCTCTCTCAGGGTTGCGTAGCTCAATTTTGCCTGGCGAAGATCGACACGGTTCGCCGCGCTATCGCCCAGGTGAGCGCGACTTAGATCAGCACCATCAAGATCAGCGTTGCTGAGATCAGTTGCTTGCAGATCAGTATCGCTGAGAGTGGTTCCCCGTAGATTGGCGCCTTGCAGGTTGGCTCCCCGCAGGTTCGCGCCTTGCAAATCTATGTAGGAGAGATCAATGTGTTGCAAATTTCGAAAGCTTAAATCGAGCCTGGCAGGACTCTCGACGTTGTTTCGCAGCAGTTCGACATCGACCCTCGTCAAAGGGGTGGCCGAACTTGCTGCTCCAATTTGATCATGCTCCCTTGTCATGGCAAACCTCTCGGCGCTTTTCGCAATGAACCCACTGTAGGGACCCGATTTATCGCGTCAGGCGCGATTTATCGCCTGAATACGTAATACTTCGATATCTCTTAAAACGCCATATAGGCGATAAATCGCGCCTGACGCGATAAATCGGGTCCCTACGAAGAATGTTGTTATCCATCAGACGCACGGGTTAGTTATTTTAGTTCCTCTTCTTGCAGCAGTGCCTCAAACTGTGCGCGGTTCAGGTGCTCGTGTTCAATCAGCGCCTCAGCGAGCTTTGTGAGTTGATTGTGGTGTTCGCTGAGGGAGGCGTGGGCGATAGCGCGCCCCTCGTTGAGGATGCGCTGCACTTCGGAGTCGATCAGCGCCGACATGCTGGCGCTGCTGGTACTACTGGTAGGAGGACCGGACATAGCTAGCGCGTACTGCGCACGCGCTACGTGTCCATCGGTGCCATTGAGATGCAGGCGGCCGGCGCTATCCGCGATCAGCGTGCGGGTCTGTGGTCCTGGTTCTATGTCGCTACACCGCATATTGAGACTGTCGCCGCCCATATCGGCGCGATAGTCGGTGTAGACGATGCCAACCTGCTCGCTCATGCCCCAGCGCGTCACCATGCGGTGCGCCAGGTCTGTGACCACCTGGAGATCATTCTCGGCCCCCGTTGTCACATGTGCCGGGCCAAAGGTCAGCTCTTCGGCCACACGACCGCCCAGCCCGACGGCGATGCGCGTCATCAGGAACTGGCGGCTGTAGTTGTAGCGATCCTCTTCGGCGATAAATTGCGTCACGCCCAGGCTCTGTCCGCGTGGCAGAATCGTCACGCAGTTGACCGTATCGGATTCGGGCAGGTGCCGGGCGACCAGGGCATGGCCGCCTTCGTGGAAGGCGATGATGCGCCGCTCGTGTTCGCTCATCACCAGGGGCCGCAGGGCGCCGAGCTGTACGCGCGAGAGCGCCTCCTCGAAGCACTCGTGCGTCAGGCAATCCAGGTCGCGCCGTGCCGCGCCCAGAGCTGCCTCGTTCACGAGGTTAGCCAGGTCGGCACCACTCATACCGGTGGTCATCCGTGCCAGCCGACCCAGGTCTACCTCTTCATGTAGTGGTGTCTTGCGCGTATGCACCAGCATGATCGCTTCACGTCCAGCGCGGTCAGGCAGCGAGACATTGATATGCCGGTCAAAGCGACCGGGGCGCAGCAGGGCCTTATCCAGGATGTCCACGCGGTTCGTGGCGGCCAGCACCACAACAGCCTGGCGTTCATCAAAGCCATCGAGTTCGACCAGCAACTGGTTGAGGGTTTGATCGCGCTCGTCATTGTTTGTCATGCGTATCGAGCGTTTGCGGCCCACAGCGTCAATCTCATCAATGAAGATGACGCATGGCGCAGCTTTGCGTGCCTGGTTGAACAGGTCGCGCACGCGACTGGCGCCCACACCTACAAACATCTCGACGAACTCGGATGCGCTCATACTGAAGAAGGGTACGCCAGCCTCGCCTGCCACGGCCTTCGCCAGCAGCGTCTTGCCGGTTCCGGGCGCGCCAACAAGCAATGCGCCGCGAGGGATACGTGCGCCCAGGCGGTTAAAGCGCTCCGGGCTGCGTAGAAATTGGACGATCTCTTCCAGTTCCACGCGCACTTCGTCGATACCTGCCACATCGGCAAAGGTTACAGGTGGCGCTACATTGACCTGTGGAGCGAGTGTCTGTCCTGCCGGGCGCATAGACGTGGGCCTTGCTAGCATGGGCTTTTCTGGCTTTGGCGAAGAGTGAGGTGTGGATTGGGGTTGCTCTTTGGCGCGTTCAAAACGGCGCACACGGCTCTTGCTAAGCTGGCTAATCCGCTCATCCATGGAACGCATCGAACGCCCATTGCCGCGAGAGGCGAGCATCAAGGCAAGGAGCAGCCCGAAGAACACAAAAGGCGCCAACTTCCAGAGGAGATCAAGCCAGAACGGCGTCGTGCTGGTAGGCAGCGTGTTGACCACAACACGCTTGCTGACCAGCAAAGGCAGAAGCCCTGGGTCGCCAGCCACGGGAAAACGGGTATAGACCGTGCGTGCCGGGTCAATCGGCGTCGAGGTAGTCGTGCTGGGCCAGTACGAATACCCGGCAGCCACATAGCGGTTCCAGGTAGCGATATCGCCGGCAAATTTATCGGAGGTCCCGTTTCCCGCCGCAAGCGTGGGTGTCTGGCCTCGCGATATTGGAGCAGCCAGTAACGCATTGATGGCGCCATTTTGCGTAGTTACCGCCAGCACATTGTTAGCTTTTACCTGGTTCACAAATGTGGTGTAATCAATGGAGGTCACCCCTCCTGGTGGCGAACTTGTCGGGGGTGCCTGAAATTGGCTGAAAATGCCAAAGAGGAGCACCATCATCACCGCGAGCAGCCCGGCCGTAAAAAGAGACTTTTTATGTGTACTGAGAAATGTGCCAATGCGCTGCCTATAGCTCTTTGTACCAACGCGCTGCCGCTCATGGCTCCGCAATTTTGAGCGGCGCCGACCCTTGTCGTCCATTTTCCGCACCTCGCCTGGGGAAGGTCAGCCTGATCAATATATTCCTACTGACCCTCTGTGTCCTTCTTCATACTACTGCTGTCCTATGTATTTCTATTCTACAAGTGTACATACCATTCTCCTGTGGTCCGCCCCTTCAACCGTGGAGGCACCCATGAGCGCTCCTGTGACTACTTACTGTCAAGCTTGCCACCATAGGAGAAACCTTCTTTGATAGATCTGCGCAAAACGCAGAAAAAAGGCCAGAAAAAAACTCTGGATAAGGAAGTTAGTTTTCTCCCATCTACGCTGGAAAATAGTGTACCGCGTATCTTTATCTCTACAAGAGTGATGCGCAGATGACTGGTACTATTTCCTTATCCAGATGCTATATCAAGACGCTTCTATATGCTTCTTTGTATAACAAATTATATCTCTTGCTAAGACAAGAGGGCCAATGAGCTACCTGGGCAATTGAAAAGTTACGCACCTCAGAGACACCACGCATCCTTGAGACATCGTGCATCCTTCGTAGCTGCGTGATTTATCACGCGTGGGCTACCATGAAGTCGAGTCAGCCCACGCGTGATAAATCACGCAGCTACGAAGGACGAGCAGATAAATACCTCGCAGTATAGAAAAAGGCAGAGCTGCCTACTCTCTGCCGCTCTCTGGAATGTTGCTTCTATGTACTATACGCAGCGAATATCATTGCTGGATGCGATCTTAGTGACGTAGTTGAAACGTCCATAAGGCTCAATTTTAGTGTTTATGCTATCCGGATGATTAACTCTCATCAAAGTGTGCCATTATATCGCGCAAGACCCGGCCTCTACGCGGATTGGGGTAGAGTGAAACACATTCTGTGGACCCATGCGCTATAATCTCTGTAGCCGCACCGTATCGCCTGGCGGACAGACATGGCACCCGCGTTGTCGGCGGACATTGTTGGCGGACAATGTCGGCGGGCAAGGGGAGCCGAAGGGGAGCCACTAGACATAAAGCCATTGATTGAAACTGAACGGGGCACTACGCTCTGGCACCGTTCATCTGACGAGTTGGAAAGAGGGCATCTCCTCTTCGTAGCTGCGCGAGTTTATCGCGCGGGTCACGCCACCTACGCGTCAAGC
>JALYTT010000591.1 GCA_030854145.1 Chloroflexota bacterium
CACCAGATTGCCTGCTCCGATCTTCCCTCTTGCAGGACAATCCACATTCGGGCAAAATAGCTGCAATGCATCTTTTTGGTATTCTGTGTGCTTCATACATCACAGTGTCCCAATCGATGCTCTTTTTCAAAGCTCAGCAGCCCATTCTTCCACCAATTAAGGGAGTCCTACCACCTCATATTCATACAGCGGTAGATGGTAAGGTGATGCGTGGAACCTTAAAACATGGAAGAGAAGACCAGCCTTCTGTGCATCTTTTATCATTTTATGAGTGTGAAAGTGGCATCGTCAACGATCAATTTCTCGTCAGTACGAAGAAAAATGAAGAATCTGCTTGTAAAGCGGTGTTAAGCCCAGTACTCGTAAAAGAAAGAATTATCAGTGCTGATGCGATATTTAGTTGTAGAGACTGGTGTGCCACAGTTCAGGCATATGGTGGATACTATTTTATTCCAATGAAAGACAATAATCCAGCGGTTCTTCGTGATCTCACTGATTTTTTCGAGGATGAAGGGATTGATCGAAAAGAATTTCAGTACCATAAAAAGGTGAATACTGGGCATGGAAGGCTAGAGATACGGGAAATTTGGACAAGTACACAAATGAACGAATGGTTTGAAAGAGAGTGGATTGCTATCGCTCAAGTTTTTATGATCAAAACGACAGTCACAGAAAAGGGATGTGAGACAAAAAAGACCTTTTATGGAATAACCAGTGTTCCTAGAAAATATGCTGATGCTGCGCGTATTTTAGGTTTAAAGCGAGAACACTGGTTCATTGAGAACCGTTTGCACTATCGGCGTGATGTGACGTTGGGAGAAGATGCATCGCAGCTTCGTCATCAAGGTGTACCAGAAGTCATAGCTGCATTAAATGGTGGATTATTGGCACTTTTGGATTTTCTCGGCGTGAAGAATGTCGCAAAGCAAATGAGACATTTTTGCGCACAACCGCGAGAAGCTCTACAATTGTTGCTTGGTAAGCTATCGAGGGAAAACGGGTAAACCAAAAAGCCCTGGTTCCGTTTCTTCTCCTCTTGTGGTTTGCCGTTTCTTTATTATAAAATGATCTCGCGTGTTCTAAATATAACAGCACCAGAAAGAAGGAGCAACGTTTATGGAGGCTATTCAGCTTAATAACGGACGTTATCATGTAGCGCGCGCTTCCCATAGGTATGGCTGTGGTGGCATTTTCGTCACCCCTGATCCTCCGCAGGTTGGAGTCGCCACTACGCTTGGCCTGTATCTAAAGAATGCGGGAACTGAACCGGTCACGATCAGCCGCGTTGAGACGATGGTGGCGCAGTTTGGTATGGGAGTTGGTTGGGAGCAATTGCCGCCGCTTGGGCCGTTTCACCTGCCAGCCAATCCTGAGCATGGAGAAGAGATAACCTGTGAATGGACGCCCCTTACCGGCGGACATCGCTGTGTGCGGGCACTTATTCACGTAGAGACCCTGCCCCAGCCGCTGCGTGTTGGACGCAATCTGCAAGTAATCGAATCGCAGGCGGAAAGATCGCATTGGCATGTACCTTTCCGCCTGGGCAACCCGGAGGCCGAGCGCAAACCCGTTGTCCTGGAGATTGCTGGGAACAGGCGCGATGTAGTTGATGCGCATGTGCTGGTCAACTCGCGCCTGACACGTCCTGGTGAGCCGATCTGGCTTGATCCCAGGGAAGAGGTGGACGCGGCTCTGCTCGTGCGAGCGCGTACAGGGAGCGCCCTCGCCAGCATCAACACCATAGAGGCAACCATCGATGGGCGCTTTGTCGATGGCATTCAGGTAGTCGTTCATAGACCCGCACACATCATGCATCCGGCTCATGCCTTCGCTTCTCCTTCCAGTGGAGAGCTGCAAGAGCGTATGCTGGACGAGGTCGTTGTCGCAGCGGGAAGGTAAATGGTTTTACCTGAGTTGCTCCTACGCGGAGCTGCTCACCAACGTTATCGGAAGGCGCGGAGACTGCATTGTTTGGGGCGTATGCTGCTATAATGGTAGCAGGCAGAGCCTCAGGCTTCATTCCTGATAGAATGCTATCAGGTTGTAAACAGCGCAACTTCATTGCAGAAGGAAGAAGAGTATATGCAGTCCGACATCCCATCTTTTGGCCTTCCGGTGCGTTGGGGTATCCTCAGCGCGGCAAACATCGGCGTCAAGCGGGTAGGCCCCGCCATGCATGCATCCTCACATGGCGAACTCCTGGCTATCGGGAGCCGCAATCCCCAGCGCGCGCGCACATTATTTGCCTTCGCCCCCAATGTACGCATCTATGATGACTACGATAGCCTGATCAATGATCAAGAGATTGAGGCCATCTATAATCCCCTGCCGAACAGCCTGCATGCTGAATGGACGATCAAAGCCCTGCGCGCCGGCAAGCATGTGCTGTGCGAGAAGCCGCTGGCTGTCACGGCGGAGCAGGGCGCTTCCATGGTGCAGGCCGCGCGCGAAAATGGATTGCTGCTCATGGAGGCCTTCATGTATCGCTTCCACCCTCAAATCACCTGGGCGCTGGACCAGATTGCCGCCGGGCGTATCGGGCCGGTCAAGCTGGTGCGATCTTCCTTCTCTTTCGATGTGCGCCCGCGCCCCAACGATATCCGGCTCCAGGCCTCGCTGGCCGGTGGCTCGTTGATGGATGTCGGCTGCTATCCTGTGAACCTCTGCCGCGCGATCTATGGCCACACACCCCTCGCTGTAGGCGCCCGTGTCTACGCGTCTTCTGCCGGCGAAGTTGAGCGCGCTACGACCGCCATTCTAGATTTCGGCCGCGGCCGCTTCGGCCTGATCGATTCGAGTTTTGAGCTGCCGACGCGCCAGGTGGCGGAGATCATCGGCGAAGCTGGCACGATCATCATCAATACGCCGTTTACACCCGGAAACACGGAGACGGCCGTCTCACTCGCCTCTAACGAGCAAACCATTACTCAACGCTTCGCGCATACCGATCAGTACCGGCTTGAGGTAGACTACTTCTCCTCCTGCCTGCGTTCCGGGCGCCCGCCCATCCTGCAACTGGAGGAGACCCTGGAGAATCTCGCCACCATCGAGGCGATCTATCGCTCCGCCGGCTATCCCTGGCCTATTAGCGAAAAATAGGCAAGATATTCGCTAAAATACGCGCTATATACGCTAAATAGATACCATCATTTGTAGGGTCCCGAATTATTGCGCCCAACACGATAATTCGGGACCCTACGACAATGTGTAACACGCTTGCGTACTCCTTATATAGGAGCAGAGAAATACGTGAGTTTATCAGAAACATTCTTCATATTTGCTCCAATAACATGGAGAAACAGAAAGAGAGAGAAAAATATGCTACTCTTGAAACGCGTAGCCATTATGACTATCAGCGTTGTGGCGCTGCTGGTATTTGCGGCTTGCGGTTCCAGTCCTACTACCACGACGGCCAGCACACCGACGACTGCGCCGGCCGCACCGACCACCGCGCCGACAGCTGCTGCAACCACGCCCGCGAGCACTGGTGGAGCGATCATCAAAACGGCGACGGCTACTGTCAAGGGCGCCTCGAAGACGGTGCTGACGGATGTTCAAGGCAAAACCTTGTACTACTTCACCCCTGATACCGCAACGACCAGCGCCTGCACAGGCGGCTGTGCCACGAACTGGCCATCGCTACTCTTCACGGGATCGGGCCAGCCCACCGCATCTGGAACGCTGCCGGGCACATTGACCGTGGTTGCTACCGCCAATGGGCAGCAGGTGGCGTATAATGGTCACCTGCTCTATACCTTTGCAGCGGATGCCGCTCCTGGTGACACCAAAGGTGAAGGGATAGGCGGCAAGTGGTTTGTCGCGACGACAGATCTGAAGGCTATGTAATCCCCGCTGTCTCACACCGAATGCATTCCGTGGGGTGGGGCGTGTCTGTAGGGCGAGGCAAGC
>JALYTT010000592.1 GCA_030854145.1 Chloroflexota bacterium
GCAAGCCACGCGCTACGGAGACGCGAGGCGGCTCTCCTTTTCGGCTTCCGTTCACGCCTATGAGGCAAGCCCCGCCCTATGGAACGACGGCATGATTCGGCTTAACTTATACGCGACAAGAGGTCTGAAGAGAGGTTTTCCTGAAATTCTGAAATCCCTGCCAGTTGTGCAGATGCCCAGAAAATGATACAATCTGCCAAAGTTCCTCGCTCGGCAAAGGAGGCCCTATGGAGACTGCGCCGTTCTCTGATAATCCGCTTGTGATCCTCAACCCGGCGGCCAATCGCGGCCGCATAGAGCCGTATCGCGTTCTGGTGCGCCGTCGTATCGCAGATGAGCAGGCGGAGTATGTCGAGACTGCGAAGAGCGGCGATGCGCGTGAATTGGCGCTGCGGGCGGCTACAGAAGGGCGCCCAGTGATTATCGTGGGTGGCGACGGCTCCGTGCATGAGGCGGTGAACGGCATCTTGACGGCCGGAAGGCGTGTGCCACTGGGTATCGTCCCCACGGGGTCCGGCAACGATTTTGCCTGGAATACCCTCAAACTGCCCCACGATCCGGCTGCCGCCCTGGAGAAGGCCCTGCTGGGACGGCTGGTCGATGTGGATGCCGGTACTGTCAATGGAGAGTACTTCGCTAACTCTTTCAGCGTGGGACTGGATGCCGATATCGGCGACGCGGCCAATAAATTGAAGAAGTTCCCCCTGATGAGCGGGGCGCGCCTCTATTATGCAAGCACCTTAAAGCAATTGCTGTTCGGCTATCACCGTTGCCCCTGGTTGAAGCTCAGACTTGATGGCGGCGAGTATGTGCGCGGGAGCGATCATCGGCGCTATGTGCTGGTGGCCGTGACCAACGGCCCGACCTACGGGGCCGGCTTTCGCATCAACCCCACCGCCGACCATACCGACGGGCTTTTCGATGTCTGCACCATAGATTATACCCCCCTGCCGCGTGCCTTACAGAATTTACCCGTTGTGCGCAAGGGCGAACACGCGGGTCTGCCAGAAGCCACCTTTTTTCGCGCACGCTCAGTGCATATCGAGTGCCAGCGGCCGACCCATATGCAGGCAGATGGTGAAATTACGAGCACGGCCAGCTACACAGCCGAAGTCCTGCCGGGCGCGTTGTTGATCCGCATCTAGTCGCTACCCTACGGTGTAGCTCACCTGTGTCCATGTCTTCCCGCCATTCGTTGTCTTCAGCAAGGCTATCGCGTCATCCTGGCTATATTGGTTGCCTTGCAGGTACGCGACGGTGCGACCCAGCGCCCAGCCCTCCTGGCTTGAGACAAAGGTCATATCGCTGATATAGGCGAACCCCGTTTGTATCGAGGTCGTGTTCCAGGTCGCTCCCCCGTCCGCCGTCTTCACGAAGGCTGTGTTGCCCTGCATGATCATCCAGTGCTGGGCATCCAGGTAGTATGCTGCCTGGTAGTCGCCAGGTTCCTGGATAGTGCTCATCTGCCAGGTTTTGGCTCCATCGTGCGTAACGTACTGGAACACCTTATACGCGTGCTCGCTGGTATAGATCTGTATCGGGATCACCCCATTGCGCGCGTCAAAAAAAGTAGCTGATCCCTGCGTGGCGCGCTGGCGATCCAGCGGCGTCAGAGTTTGGGCGGGAAGATCCTGTGCCGTCCAATGTGTGCCGCCATCACGGCTTACTGCAAGGCTGAAAGGTGTCGTTCCGGCCATCAGTCCCGTCGCAGCATCCACAAAATAGATCCAGCCCAGGCCCAGGGGCCTGGCGCTAGCACCTGCTGGCTTCTGCTCCACCAGGAGCTTCCAGGTCTTCCCTCCGTCGTTACTGTGCCAGACCCGGCTGTATTCAAAGACGATATCCTCCTGCCCCCCACCCGTATGGGTAGAGCTTTTGCTGACCGTGACCCAGGCGTTGCGACCATCGATGGCGCTGATGCCATTGATGCTAACCTGATTCCTGTCCTCGCCTTGAGGCACGAATGGCTTGAGAATACCTGTCACCAAACCTGGCCCGGACATTGTATCCCGGTATGTACTCGCCGTATCTGGAATCTCGGCTTTCTGCCAGGTTTTGCCAGCATCTGTCGTACGAAAGCTACGCGCCTGCTCTGGCTTCTGGTTCTGTCCGAACTTCACATAGGCCGTTCTCGCCGGTAAGACCAGCCAGGCATTATCCCCATTCACGAAGGTGCTCAACGCGTCAACGCGACCGCCGAACTGGTAGTCAGCGGCTGTCCATGGCGTGATGTTATGCCAGTGCTGTCCAGCATCCTCGGTATGGAACACGCCGCGCACCGCCAGCGCCCAGCCATGGTGGTCAGGAAATAGGCGCACAGAGAGCCAGACCCCGGTCTTGCCTCCCCCAGTTAACCCTCTTGAGAGGGTATTCTTTGGAAGGAGGGACCAACCTATGACTAGCAGTGCCACCAGGCAGACGGCCAGCACAAGCACACCGATTTTCGAACTTCCTTGCTTCTTCATCATCTGTCCTTTATAGGCGAAAAATATTCTTGCTCTTACCTGTTTCAACGTCCATCTTCTGCCAGATGTGACATATTGAAGCGTACTTTGGTCCATTTCTCCTTTATGGATAATTGCCTTCGCTTTGTTCATAGCCTTGACGTAAACTATAGATTCAATGAAAGCTGAATACATTTTTGCCAATCTTTACCATATCTTAACTGTTTCTCAACTTGTTAACACTTGTTATGCCCGTTCCTCTCTTCCCTAATTACTAAGGGGCCAGATTTTTCCTCTTCCTAACCATGCCGGAAATATACTTATGATGTACTCATCTATATTGGATGAAACATCGGCATTACATGCGTTTTTCTCAATACTCAAACAGGAGTGTTGGATTTTTTAAACAAGCCCTACCTGACGCGGAAAGGAGGTGTTCGCACAAGGGTATTTATTGTTATGCTCAGGAGAGCAACATATTCAATGAATGAGCGAGCTCTTCCAGATGAGGTTCGCTCAGAATCTCGCTCATACTATACATCAGGAGATTTGTGTGCAAAAGAAACGTACGAAGATAGCCTTCTCTACCCTGATTGCGCTGATAGTGCTACTGGTAGGAGTTTTTGCAGTCAGTCCCACTGGATACCATTCAGCCGGTGGAGACGATCACGCCCGCGAACATGGACCCCGGTGTCGAGTACCTGGTGGATTCCTTCAATGGTGCCGATCCGTTTGGCAATGACTGCTTCTTCACCGCCTGCCATGGTTTTGTGACCTGGGCCTATGATCTCACGTCGAACACGATCAGTGGGCAACTTGTGTTCTCGCAGGTCCCGAATCCGACCTACGTCGCGGCACCGCCTGCCGATGAGCCTGGTAATCTTATCCAGATCGATACGCTCGATACGCGCATCTCAGCCACCCCTGTCTACAGCGTAGGTTCTGGCAACGGATTGATCTCCTTCGCGCTTGATACCGGGGTCAACAATGGCAATAACGTCTTCCCCAGTGCCGTTCCCGGCGTTTTGTGGGCCGAGGTTCAGCCCTCGCTCTCCAGCACGACGCTGATCGGCGCCAACCTGTATCAGAGTGGTTACATCAACTTCTCTGGCGATCAGGCGGCTTTCTATGGCGCGACGATGCAAGATAAGAGTGGTCGTCTGGTTATGGTATTTGATACCTCCAGTGCCAACCTCAATCCCAGTGTCATGGTCACTGAGCGTATGAAGAACGATCCGCTGAGCAACCTGCGGCCGCCGCGCTTCCTCGTCAAAGGTACTGCGCCCTACGTCGGCAACCGTTGGGGAGACTTCTCTGCTGCCTCCTATGATGGCTTCAGTTCCAACCACATCTGGGTGGCCGGCGAGTATTCGATTGGCGACTGGGCCACCTGGATTGCTAGAGTCTAACATTGTAGCATAGTGCCGCGCCTGTTGCATAGATGAGTAGTTATCCATGCAACAA
>JALYTT010000593.1 GCA_030854145.1 Chloroflexota bacterium
TGGAAAGTACCCGAACGTCCCTATTTCGCTCGTAACGGAGCCCGATAGGTGATTGCTCACCTCTGGCTGAATCTGGTCAGGTGGGCTTCTTCAAGCCCCCGCCCTTGTAGGCGTGGGGTTCCTGACAACGGCATATTGAGAAGGGATGTTGCACATAGGTATGCCAGCAGAGGCCATTTGTGCCTCACTCATTATACACGGCGCGCTTGCAGTATTGGTTATGGCGGTGCCTTTAAGATCACAGAGCAGACGTTATGCCAGAATAGGCCTGGCAGAGATAGTTGTCAATGAATGAGATAGTTGTCAATGAGTGAAAGAAGGAGACTATGCTCAATACCTATCAACTGGAACAGCACATCGAGGCGCGTATGCACGAGGGCCATGTCCCTGGACTCGCGCTCGCTATCGTCAAAGACCAGCAGGTGATCTACGCGCGCGGCTTCGGTGTGACAAGCGTGGAGGACGGTGGTCCCCCGGTCACGCCCCAGACACTCTTTCGCATTGGCTCCGTCACCAAACCGTTGACCGGCAGCGCTGTGATGCGCCTGGTTGAGGAGGGCAAGCTTGACCTCGACCGGCCCATCAAAGACTATGTCGAGTGGCTGACCTTTAGCGAAGCGGGCCTGGAAGAGCGCATCACCCTGCGCCTGTTGATGAGTCATAGTGCAGGCCTGCCCACGGCCGCCCAGCCTTTTGGCTCGCGCGACCCCTCAGGTCTGGAACGCTATATCCGTGAAGAGCTTCCTACCCTGCCATTGATCGCTCCCCCTGGCAAGGTCTGGTCGTACAGCAATCCAGGCATCCTCCTTGTCGGCTACATCCTGGAAAAAGTGGGCGGCAAGCCATACACGGCGCTCATGCAAGAACTGATCTTTGATCCGCTGGAGATGAAGCGCACCACCTTCGACCCGACGGTGGCGATGACCTACCCCCTGGCGCAGTCGCACGATCTGCGCGAGGATGGCACGTTGAGCGTGCAGCATCGCTTTGCCGATAACACTGCTCACTATCCCGCCGGGTTCGTCATGTCTACCGTGCTCGATATGGCGAACTTTGCGTTGATGTTCATGAACCAGGGCCGCTTCCACGACAGGCAGGTGCTCTCCCCCGCGTCCATCGCGGCTATCCAAACGCCCCAGGCGAGCCTGTACACCACGACCGGCACGGCCTACGGGCTGGCTATGGGCATCGACTCGTACAAAGGCCAGCGCTGGATAGGACACACCGGAGGGATCAGCACCTTCGGCAGCGAGTTAGTGATGCTGCCTGACTCTGGCCTCGCTCTCATGATTGTGTTCAATCGCCTATCGCCCGATCTCTCGTTCGCGGATATCATGCATAGCATCCTCGATCAGCTTCTTGATCTGCCGGAAGCAGACCCGCAGCCGTAACCAATCGAGCCAAACCGCGCATTGTGGTCGCTCTACACAGGCAGCTACCTGGGGCCATACACCGGGCTGGCAGAGATCCAGGTCGTAGATGAGCAACTCGCTCTCAATTTGAATGGCGAGCAGCATCCTCTCCACGCGCTTAAAAAGGACCTCTACTTCGCGCGCAAGCCGGAAGGCGAAGTCATTGCCTCTGTTGGTTTTCCCGCCGAGGAAGCAGGGCCAGTGCAGTTCCTCGTCGTCAATAGCTCGCCCTGCAAGCGTATTGAGCAAGATGCCTCGTTCACCCCCGACCCCGCCGACCTGCGCGCCTACGTGGGCAAGTATGCGAGCGAGGTTGGTGTGCTAACTATTACTACTGACGACGGGCACCTCTATGCGCATGAGGAAAATAAGCGAGTGATCTGCGTCGCGCTGAGCCGCACACGCTTTGCCTGTGAGTGGGGTCTGCTGGATTTTCATATAGCTGAAGATGGTGCGGTGCCATCTTTCACATTTGGCGAGACCTTCACCTTCGCGCGTGTCTCTTCATAGGAAGCCGAAACACGACACTCTTGCACTTTTGTCATTGCAATGCGTTGCGAGAATCCTGGGTGACAAGAAGAGCAAGATCAGAGAAGTTTTTTCTGACCAACTTCTGGTAGACTGTCTGTACATGCTCTTTGCACGCACCTTTCAGGTGACAGCGGAAGCGGAGAAGCAGAGCAATTCGATCACCAAACCAAAGGAGAACACCATGAACTATCCACCAATCGTCTCACGAAACGAGTGGCTCGTGCAGCGAGCGGAGCTGCTCACGAAGGAAAAGGAAGCCACCCGTGCGCGAGACCGGCTCAATGCCGAACGTCGTAGGCTGCCAATGGTCAAGATCGACAAGGCGTATCTCTTTGAGGGTTCGAACGACAAGGCGAGCCTGTTGGACCTCTTCGACGGGCGCCGCCAGTTGATTATCTACCATTTTATGTTTGATCCGAGCTGGGATGAGGGCTGTCCTGTCTGCTCGTTCCTGGTTGACAATATCGGCCATCTGGCCCATCTCCATGCACGCGATACCTCGCTGGTCCTCGTCTCCCGCGCACCATTGGCAAAGATTGAGCTATTCAAGACCCGTATGAACTGGACTATCCCGTGGTTCTCTTCGTATGGCAGCGATTTTAACTACGACTTCCAAGCCACGGCGGACGAAGGTGAGAATGGCGGACTGAGTGTCTTCCTGCACGAGGGCGAGAACATCTTTCACACGTACTCGACGACCGCTCGCGGGGTCGACATACTTCATGGGACGTACAACTATCTCGACCTGACCCCGCTCGGACGGCAGGAGAGCTGGGAAGAGCCAGCCGGGAGGAGTATACCTTCGGACGACTGGCTCCGCTACCACGACACGTATGGTGCCTGATGTGTCGCAGTTCTCTGTATCCTCATCGCCTTGTTCTTCTTCTTTCGGCTTGTGAGCGGTTGTCGATGGTTGAGCCAGGGAGCGCCTCCTTGTTCAAAACCACATTCTGGATCAGGTAGCTGGAAGATGAAGGCGTACTTGTGGATATTGGCGCGGGCGTATTGGTTGGTGCAAGCGTGTTAGTCGGCGCGGGCGTTGGTGTTGAGCCTGCTGAACTGCCGGCTAGCCATTCGGTCCCATTGGGAAAGAGGATGTTATCCTGCCCGGCGGGATCGTCCCAACCATCGTAACAGGTATTGCCAGGAGCGCAGGTGCCGTCATCGATGGCGGAACTATCACCTGCGGCCAGGACGCGCCCGCTGCCATAGCTGCTGCCGGACACAAAGACGCCCGTCGTGCCCGTATTTGAAAAGCTGTTGCGATAGATAATACCATGAACATTGGCATTATCGGCGGGATTCAATGTCTCGGTCGTGCCGTTGCGAATAATGCTACTCTGCGCTTTCCCAAAGGGACCGTTGAGCGCCGGATCGCCATTGGGTGTGTCATTACTGGGATTCTCATTGGCGATATTGAGCACATCGAACTGAATGCCGAAGAGATCATTGCCAACACCGTTGTTATTCATGAGATCATTAAAGATATGCAGCGAGTCGGCGCCATCGTTATTGCGGTCACTGCCATTATGGTCGGCAATCATGAACAGGCCGCCTCCATTGTGGACAAAATTCAGGATGGCGACCTTCTCATTGCTGGTCGATGTCGCAACACAATGAGCCGCTTTTAAGCTGGGAATATCCGTCATGTTTGGCTGAAAGTGTAGCCGTATAGCTAGCTGAAAGGGAGAGTGTGCGGGTATCCTAGGCATCCCGCCAGGGTACTGCACACTCCCCTGACACGATTGTATTTGAACATGCGATCTCTTTTTTGGCGAGCGCGGCCCCTCCCCTCTTCCCCAGGCACGCCTCCCTGCCCCTTCAATTGCACGCGGGCGGGGTCACGCTTTGCTCCCCTCCCTGCGCCCCGCCGCCTGGCCGCGCTCGCTCCCCTCCCTTCCCCTCTCCACCTAGCGGCTCGGCCATTCGGCGGGACGCCCCCACTCACCCCCCACTTCCGCC
>JALYTT010000134.1 GCA_030854145.1 Chloroflexota bacterium
CCTGTGTGTAGATCTCGTGAACATGCCCAGTTGCCGCGCCAAATGTCTGGCTCAGGTCTGCCTTCATCTCTTCCATGTTCCCTCCCAGCAGGACGGTGAAGAGACGCCATTCATCACGATTGCTGCCAATCAAGAGCGGAACCGGAAGGCTCGCTCCTTCCGTAATCAGTTCCAGAGGATGTTTGGGCAGGGTGACCCCATCTATCACAGGCGCGAAGGCTTCCATTCCTCTCCATTCCCGGTCCACCTCGTCCTGGATCGTGAGCAGTGTCTCTGCGGGCACCTCTGTGAGGGCCAGGACGTGTGAGGCTTGCAGATCCAGCTTCTTCAAAACCGCCTGGGTGATACTGGTTGCCTGCTCTCGTGTCAGAAGGACACTGCTACTGGCTCCACTTTCCAGGATGGCACGCTGAAAGAGTCCACGGGCCGCAGGCATGGCCAGGAGATTCCCGATAGACATGGCCCCTGCTGACTCACCCATGATGGTCACCTGGTCAGGATCACCGCCGAAGGCGGCAATATTGTCATGCACCCATTGCAGCGCGGCGATCTGATCAAGCAAGGCCGCGTTTCCTTGTGCATAGGCATGGCCTGCGAGATCGCCGAGATAGAGAAAGCCAGACAGACCCAGGCGATAGTTGCAGGTCACCACCACAATATCGTGCTGCGTGGCGAAGGATGTTCCATCGAAGAGAGGTTCCGACGCAGAGCCAATCACAAAACCGCCACCATGAATATACACCATGACGGGTCGTTTCTGCTGGTCAGCGTCCGGCGACCAGATGTTCAGACTCAGGCAGTCCTCGCTGGTGGGACGCCCATCGACAGCGGAAGCATTCTCTAGACGTGCGGATTGGAGAGAAGCTGGTCCGAACTGTGTTGCATCGAGCACACCGGACCAGGGTTGGAGTGGCTGAGGTGGGAGAAAACGACGGTGAGCGATGGGAGGGTGCGCGAATGGAATACCTTTCCAGACCGTGATGGCTCCTTGTTCAAAACCCTGTACTTTTCCAGAGGTTGTTTCAACGAGGGTTGTACTCATGCTTCTTCATTGCTCCTTAGGTGTTCATTTCATCTCCATACATTCTCCTCTCTATTTTTCCATATTTTGCCCCTGCTGGTAAAGGGGAGTGCCAGCAGGTTTGAGGCAGTGCTCGCAGATGGAACGGTCGCGCATCTCCGAAGATTCGCTGGTGGACCTCCCTTGACCTTTTTCTCTCTTTGCTTCCTTGCTGTGATCTCGTTGCGCATACCGTGGGCAGGGGAAGATCTTGGTAGCTCTTGTCAGCCAGGAGGTCGTGGAGTATGCTGGATGTCATCAAGTTGCCTTTCTGGAACGAATGGTGTTTTTTCTTTTTATACCAGAAAGTCATCTCTTTGTCTCCTCATTCTTCTTATTTGAATGGCATTGCCCGCGAGGGGCGCCACTACACATACCCCCCAAATGAGGGCACCCCCCTTTCGTAGCTGCGCGATGTATCGCGCGTGTGCTGACCTGACGCGTTGGTTGGCTTGACACGCGCGATACATCGCGCAGCTACGAAGGGCGGAACGCGGCTTGATGATATGATGGGCGCCATATCTCGCGGGCGTCATGTTCCAGCGCATTGGCAGTATTAGCGTATTGTTGCAAAAGACAATGCAGGTTATAATGGAAGCGGGTGATTTGTATATATAGTCTGGGGCAACTCTCAACACTCGAAAGGTAAGGCAAGCGATGCAAGACACACCGCGAGAACGGGAAGATACCTATATCTTTGATCCAGAAAGTGCTACAGAGATGGCGCGCTTGATGATGCAGGGCCAGCTTGTCACGCAGGGCATGGGCGGCATTCTTTCCGAGGATGAGCGCGCCTACCTCGTGGCACTGTGCGAGACAGCGGATAGGACCGAGGCGCCGCGTATCCTGGATATTGGTAGTGGTCCGGGCGGGTGGGTGCTGGATACCGCCTTCGAGTATCCTAGCGCGGAGGTCACCGGCATTGATGTCAGTAAGACCATGATCGGGTACGCGCGCGCGCAGGCCTGGTCACGCGGTCTGAAGAATGCCCGCTTCCAGGAAATGAATGTCTTGAATCCTCTGGAATTCCCCGATAATTATTTCGACTTCGTCAATGCGCGCTTCATGGTAGGGTTTGTACTCAGAGATGCCTGGCCCGCGCTGATACAAGAATTCTTCCGCGTCACACGCCCCGGCGGCCGTGTGTGCCTGACCGAGTTTGAAAGATTCGGCATGTCAAATAGCGCCGCCTATGAGCAGATCATGGCATGGGCCGGGCAGGCTTCTACGCGTCTGGGGTATGGCTTCTCGCCTGACGAAGGCAAGGATAGCCATATCACCTTGCAGTTGAGCCGCTTCTTGCGTGCTGCCGGCTATCAACAGATCCAGCTTCAACCCCATGTACTGGACTTCTCCAGCGGCGCCGAGTTGCATAGCTTGCAGTATCAAAATTTCATGGTGATCGCCAGCATGGGGGCGCCCCTGATCCCCCGCTTAGGCCTGATAACCGTGGAGGAGTTCGACAAGGCCTACAATGTGGCCCTGGCGGACATGCTCAGCGACGACTTTCTGGGTCTCTGGTACCTGCTCAGCGCGCGTGGCAAGAAGCTGGCATTCGCGTAGGGGACCAGGGCGCCGCTGGTCTGCGCCCCGGTCCCTATGCGAATGCGGGAATGCCCGTTGGGGAGACATGACACTGGCGGGCATCATGTCTCCCCAACGGGCATGAACTAGCAGGAGGGAGAGTAGGTTGTGAAGGTGCCCAGGTAGGTATATTGACGGTGGAAGCCAATCGCGGGCTTCTGGCGGGCGAACCAGGAGAAGTAGGCCTCGTCCTGTAGATGGTAGCCATTGACGGTGAAGACGACGCCCACCAGGGGATCGCCGACTTCGAGCAGGTTTGTGCAGCCGTATTGTGGCTCTGACGGCACGCTCCATGGTGGCACGGCATTGGAGACGAAGGGATCGTTGTACCACTCGGAGACTTCGTGGCTCAGGGCATTGACATCCTCGATCGGCACGCTGAAGATACCAGGATCGTTGTAGGAGGCCCATATGTAGGTCTGTAAGCCAGCAGAATTGGTCACGGCATTATGGTAACCGATAATGCAGCAGTTGCTGGGATCGCCCTGGTACAGGAAGACGTTGTAGGTCAGGAAAACCGGCAGTATATTTGTCGTGAAGTGGTGTGAAGTCAGTAGCGGTTGAATATGGGCATCAAACCAGTTCAAATCTATCACGCCGATCGGGGTACCGCCGCTGTTCTGGGTGCTGCCATAGGCTGCCGGGACGGTGATATTCACGGTCGGAGTGACGGTGGGCGCGCCCAACAACACATGGTAGAAACTCGGATGCCACGAGACGTACTTCCAGAATTCCGCGCGCTGGATAGCATCACCGTACTGGGACGTACCAACGCTGAATGACGCGCGCTGGAAAATCGGGGATGCTTTGGTACTCGCCACCTTCTGTGTGCCATTGAACGTGCGGCCACCAGAGAAGGTCACCTTGAGCGGCACAATGCTCGTCGGGACCGTTGTAGTGGCCGTCGAATTCGTGGGATTCGTGCCGACCATGCTATAGGTGTAGTGTGTGCCACCTGAGGTGAATGACGAAGACCAATACGGTAAGCGTGTTGTTGCCGCCCTGGCAGCGGTGTCGGAAGCCCGGTTCGCGAAGTGGAAGAAGCGCGGCTGAGCATGGAATTTCACACCTGCCGCATGGGTGCCTGTAGTGAGAGAGAGGCTCAGACCCAGGGTCATGGTCAACACCATCACCACGGCGATCAGGGGGACAAACAATTTTACAGAGAACGTAGGAGAGGTCAATAGTATTTCCTTTCATGAAACGGTGTACTTACTAGTACTATTACCCGTTTACAGGTAATATGCGTGAAGCAGAGTTTCTGTTCACGCCCAACATACCATCAAGGTATCCTATAATTCATTGTAAGTTGGCAGCCAAAAAAGCAGTTCCCCGACGCTTGGATAGCGTCGGGGAACTGCTTTCCTATAGACGTCTAAGGAGAGATGAGATCAGGCATGTGGCATGCAGGGGTTAGGCCGGATGCCACCGCTGGCCAGGCCATAGAACCAGGCGAGATCGGGTGTGCCATATTGCAGGTCGCGCCCAAAGTCGTTAATGGTCTTGCCCCGGATATCGTTGCCGAAAGTCAGCGCGCAGGAATTCCCGCGCCCCGACTGCGCATAGAACGGGTAGAAGACCGCTCCTGGCGGGGGTACTGTGCAGCCGGCACCGGTGGAGGTACAGGTGCTCTCCGAAGCGGGCAAGTCCGTCTCAAACATCATCGCCGGATAAGGATGCGTGTAGCTCTGATCGTGTGACGAGCTGACAGGACCAACGCCATTGCCCAGAACAGAGGTGATCTGGAGGGAAGTGGCATTATTGGGTGTGCCATCGGGCCAGTCAGGCAGGTACGAGGTGCCATCAAAATCGACGTCGGCACCAAGGCAGCCAGCAACGGTTGGGCCAGGGAAGCAAGGGGTATCATCCGCATCGCCATCGCCATTGGCGCCGACCTCAAAGTGCCCAGTCTCAACAGCGAAGCCAACGTTGGCCTGCAGGGCCGCCCAGGGCACGAAATTCCCAAATTTGGCGGTGTTGAACTCAGGGTGGAAATTGAAGTTGGTGGGCGCGCAGGTGGTGGCATCCAGGCTCTGGAAGCCGTTTTTCGCGCTGGCAACCATAAAGCCAGATTTCCCTGTAGACTTGTCGGTGATCCGGTTGATAAGCCCGTTATTCGTATCTTTGATGGTGATTTCCAGCTTGTCGCCCTGGTTCATGAGCAGGGTCTGCGCATTGGGCGTGAAGCTGGCATTGGTCGCGCTGGCCGGTCCCGCCGGGCCGGTTGGAATGCCGTCCATCTGGATGAAGGCGAAGTTGGTGGTCTCAAGACAGTTGAGGTTGCAGACGCCGTCGGCGGTGCATTCCAGACTGTTGATGTGCAGTGAGGCGCACCAGTGCGTCAGGTCGCAGCTAACCTGGCTGATGAAAGGCGAGAAGCCGGGCGGATAGAACTGCATCTCCAGGAAGGCCGAGCCCGCCACGTACGGATTGTTCTTGTCGCTGTTGGGGATACAGGCTCCCTGCGGGAACGAACCCGGATCACACAGCGCCATGCTGAACCAGAAGGCAACCTGGTTCTCGAATGTCTGGGTGGCCGGCAATGGGCGCTCGCGCGGCAGCGTGATGCTCCATTTGACGTTGTTGCCCGAATTAGGTTGGCTGGAGAGGAACTGAATGCTGGGCTCATCATGACCAACATAGTGGCCATTGTCATAGCCGCGTCCACTTCCATCGGGATCCTTGAAATCAGCACAGATCTGATAGGGCTTCAGCGGTTTCTGGATCTTGCTGTACCCATTACAATCCAGGTTGCCCTTCGGCGCGAAGGTTAACGATGCTGCTTTTGCGGTGCTGCGGGAAGATACTACAAATGTTGCCACCGGAACAGCGAGCGCGATGATCGCCACCATGGCACAGAGTGTCAGGAACCCCTTTGACCTGACTAAGCCTTTCATGCGTACTCCTGATTACCAAGAATGAAGATAGGGATACAATCTACAGGGAACAATATAAAACAACAAGACACGGCTCCATGGTATAAGGTGGCTTGTGGTAGCTGGCTAATAAATATTAAACCATATTACCCCCTCTTAATTAGGAAAGAGCGGGTTATGATATGGTAGAGATGAAGAGGAGAAACGCGCAAGTATATTGAGAAATCTTAACCTTACTCATTCTTACCACCTTGTCAAGCTTCAATCGCCGGGCTTATGTGTAGTGGCGCCCCTCGCAGGCGCCATGTTCCCAGCCGGCGATTGAAGCTTGACAGAGCGCTATGCGAGCGAGCATTGCTCCAGGGCGAATGCCAGCACGTCGGCCAGCAGTTCGTCGTCCTGCGTTCTGGTTGAGCCGATGCCGTGGCCTCCCTGGTACTCGACGCGCAGCAGGACCGGCCGGCGCGAGGAGGTGGCGGCTTGCAGGCGCGCGGCCATCTTCGCGGGCTGCCAGACAACGACGCGCGGATCGTTGAAGCCGCCGGTCAGCAGCACCGCCGGGTATGCCACTCCGTCCTGGACCCGCGTATAGGAATCAGTGATTGCCAGGTCCCTGAAGCCATCTTCGGTGGTGACGCTGCCGAATTCCTGGATATTGGGCGGGCCGTTCTCGGTGAACTCGGAACGCAGCGTATTAGTCACCGGCACATACATCAGCATGGCTGCCCATAGATCGGGGCGCCTGACCAGCGCGCCGCCAGTAGGGATGCCGCCAGCGCTGCCACCCTGGCCCACCAGCCGCTCCGGCCGCGTATACCCTTGCTTCACCAGGTGTTCGCCGCAGGCGATGAAGTCCTCGATAGTGGTGTGCTTGTTGAGCATCTGCCCTGCCTTGTGCCACGCGTCCCCATACTCGCCTCCTCCCCGTATATGCGCGACCGCGTAGACGCCGCCGCGCTCAAACCAGGCGAGCATCGACCCCTGGAAGAGGGCCCTGAGAGAGATGCCATAGGAGCCGTAGCCCTCCAGGATGGTCTGGTTGTTCCCATCGAGGGCCAGGTCTTTCTTATGCATGATCGAGAGCGGGATCTGTGTGCCGTCGTGGGCGGGGGCGAATACTTCGTGAACCTCCATAGCGCTCACATCAAGCGGCGAGGGTGGGATCAGTCTGCTGTCTTCTATGTGTCCGCTGCTGGTGTCGTAGCGATAGGCGCGGGGCGCGACGAACCAGGACTCCATCTTGAAGAAGACCGCGCCATTCGCCTCATCATGCATCCATTCCCGGATCGTGCCATTGAAGGGCAGCGCCACCGGCGCGATCTCTCCGCTGCTAAGGTGTACATGCCGCATACGCGCGCTACCGCCCGCGAGGTCGAGTGTGAGCAGGGCGTCTCCGGCGGTGAGGAGAGCCTCGACGACCGCTTCACTCTCCGGCACAATGACGCTGGCACGCGCCAGATCAGGCTCTCTGAGCGATGTAGCGAGCACCTTGTAGCGGGGGGCATCCTTGTGCGTCAGGAGATAGATGGTATCCCCGGTGAACGCGAAGTCCGTAACCTCATCTTCGATGTCGGCAATTTTTTGCCAGGGGCACGTCTCGCGTTCGTTGAGCTGGGCGCGCAGTACCGCATATACCGTCAACTCCCGTCGGTCCCCATGCTCGATGCGGCCGATCACCCAGTCGCTGAGTGCAGAGGTGGCCAGGTAGGGCGCGTCCTCGCGCGCCATCTCGACCAGCGGATTGATACCGCGCCCGAAAACTGGCAGGTCGCTGTGGACATCTTCATCCAGGCGGTGCAGGTACATGCAGGCATCGTTGTAGTAGTCGGTGATGGGTGCGTTCGAGGCCAGCATGGGGAGGCGCTGGTAGAAGAAAGAGTGGTTGTCCTCCTGCCAGTCAACGCCGCCGAAATGCACGCGCTCAATGGCCAGATCGAGGGTCTCGCCGCTCAGAGTATCCAGCACATGCAGGGTGCTGTTCTCGGAGCCGCCCTGCGAGATGCCATAGGCAACGTAGCGCCCATCGCGCGAGGGATAATACCAATCGAGCGCCGTATGCGCCTCGCCGGAGAGCGTGTTGGGGTCGAACAGGACCTTCTCCATGCCGCCCTGCGCCGGGCGCAGCGCCAGTTTCGGCAGAGCATCCTGCGGCTCATGTTTCAGATAGAAGACATACCCTCCCGCTGCCTTGAAGCCTGCGATACTGGCGCTGGCGCTGTGCAGTTCGCTGATGCGTGCCAGCAGCTCTGCGCGCTCCGGCAGGGCATCCAGGTAGGCCCTGGCATGCTCGGCCTGCGCCCGCAGCCAGGCCTGGAATTCTGCGCTCTGGCGGTCCTCCATCCAGCGATAGGGGTCCTCAATGGTTGTGCCGAAGTAGCTATCCCGTATAACCTCAATACGCGCTGCCGGTTGTGTCATAATGCTCTCGCTTTCCTGCTGTGGCTTTTTCCTGAGCTTACCTGACAGAGACATAAAAAATCAAGAGCAGCGCGAGGAAACACCACGTTCACGCCTATGTGACCGCCCTCGCCGCCATTTCCCTTCTCCCTACATCCAGCCACGCGTCACCACGATCACCATCGCCAGGCAAAGCAGCAGGCCGCAGAGCAGGACCAGCGCTCTCTGGTAGTCGTTGCTTTCGAGCAGGGGAGGCAGATTCTCTGGCTCAGGCAACAGCAGGACACGCTCCTCCTTGTCCAGATCGAGATTGGCGACTAGTGATTGTAAGGCCGGATGGTTCCGCAGCGCGTTCTCGCTCGTGGGGATAGGCGGCGTGGTGGGGGTGGGTGGCTGGCGTTCCTCGATGGGTGGCTGTGGGGGGGCGGGCGTGAGCGTGCCGCTGACCGTGTGCTGCATCAGCAGCGCCTGGCGCAGTTCGGAGGCATGCTGGTAGCGCTGGGAGATATCGGGTCGCAGCCCCTGGCCTGAGTAGAGGCCCTTTGCCAGGATAGCCTCGAATGGCGCGCTGATATTGGGATTGAGCCGCCGGGCATGCATGATGCTGCCGTTGCTCCTCACAGGTACGCTCCCGGTCAGCAGGTAATACGCCGTGGCGATCAGCGAGTAGATATCGGAACGCGCGTCGATCACGCCGTGCGAGAATTCAGGTGCCGAGTACGGCGAGAGTTGAGAGCGTGCGCTCCCGCCCACAAATTGCGTGGCCCCGCCGGCAAGTATGACTGAGAAGTTGATGAGGATGTAATGCGAGCGCGTACGACCGACGATGATGTTCTCCGGGCGCAGCAGCCCATGCACCAGCGGGGGCGATTGCTGCTCCAGAAACTCCAGGATCTCGGTCACCTGTAAGCAGCACTCAATGACCTCTGGCTCCGTCAGAAAATGTCCGAGGCGCCGCATACGCGCAAACAGCGTTTCGCCTTCGACATGCTCAAACACAAAGAAGGTGCGTTCCTGGTCATTAAAAACATCCAGTAGCGTCGGCACATGGGTGTGCCGCCCAACTGCATGCAGGGCCATTGTTGCCGAGCGTATGATCGATTGCTTGAGCGCCGAGTCCCGTTCTGGCAGCACAACTTCTGCCAGCCTGACCAGCGCGCCCCCACGCCTGGCATCCTGAGCCAGCCACTGCGTCTCAGAGGCGTCCGCGAGCCAGATCTGCTGCGCCAGACATTCGCTCAGGCGGTAGCGATTGGAGTACAGCAGCATGCCAGGCTTCAGCCTTGGCGCGCCCTGGCGCTCAGATGCTGGCTCAGACTGGTGGGACTCCTGCGTGCGCGTGCGCCTCTCACGGCTGTGGATATGCTGAGCCGCCGAGCCAGGTTTCCGGGGAGGCTCCTGCGCGCTACTTGCATCCCATGATAGGGCGTCAGTGGAGCGCGTAGAGCGCGGATCTTCCTGCACCATCGTCCCGCTCTCCTCTGAGGAAACCCCTCCTTTATAGAATTTCACCCGGAATGGCCTCTCTTGACGGAAACGGGCCTCGCTTTCCGCCTGGCCCTCGCCAAACGCTGGCGGGATCGGCGTCCGCGGCCCTCCTGCCGGCCCAGAGGTCTCAGGCCGCACCGAATGCACTCGCCGCGCTGGCCCTGTCCCAGGGAAATTCTCCGGGGCGAAGCTTTCTGAAACACGCTTGACCGGCGGTTGCCTGATATCTGTCTCGGCGGCGGATGTAGTGCGACGCTGTGGACGGACCGCGAAACCACAGCGTGTGCAGGCCTGCTTGCTCTGGTCCCACGCGGCATTACAACGTGGACATACCATGGTATACCCCCTTCTCTGGGCTTGCTTACCCAGGCAACTGATCGCGATGCTGGTCATAGGACCAGAGGCTTCGCGACCGTATAGAGCGCCTCGATGCTGGGAGCGCTGTGAACAATGGTGAGACCGTTGCTGGCTCATCCCTGCTTGCATCTTCATTTTCACCCCGGCCAGCGCCCGCCGTGGCCGGGAACATACCAGTGGCTAGAGGAATAGGCTCGCGGATCGGCCCTGCCTGCGCCGTCTTCCTGGCTATACGCTCCTCACGCGATCGCGCGGGGAAGGTCAGCGGCTCCGTGTTGTGCCGTGGACGCGCCGCTGGAGCCGGGGCAACGATAGAGAGCGGACGTTCCGCCGCAGTCACAGGCTGCTCAGGCTCGGAGATGCGCACGGGCGGCGTGGCCCGCTCTGGTTTGACAGTCGAGCTGCCGCGCGTCGCCACAGGATAGTCGCTGCTTGAACGCGTGGGTGGGAAGTATTCATGGCCATCAAAGGTGCCCTTGAGCAGCGGCTCCAGTGCGCCACGAATAGAGAGTCCTTCATCAATAAGGCGCTTAATAGCCAGGCCAGCGGGCTGCGTTGGGCCGAGCGAAAGATAGCCGAACAGGCGATCCCCGGCGATTGCCAGCATCCGGTATCCTCCCCGGCTGCTGTCACTGAGTACGGTGGTCTTCTCGATGCCTCCCTGGGGACTGCCCACCGAGAGGAGCGAGAGGACACCCAGGCGCGCCGCGTGCCAGGAGACCCCCAGCGCCGCGTGCAAACTGCTCACGGGTTGCCCGGTCATGGTGGCGGCGACGGTATGGCCCTGCACTACAGCGGCATACCACTGCGCGCGCGCGTGGTGGACCCCCGTCTGTGGATTCTTGAGCGCAGCCACGTCTCCGGCGGCGTAGATAGACGGCACGCTGGTGCGAAGCTCGTCATCCACCAGGATGCCGCGCCCCGGCTCGTGGATCAGTGGCAGGTTGCAATGCTCCGCTAACGTCGTGGCGGGCTTTGTTCCCGTGCATACCAGCACCAACTGGCAGGAGAGCAACTGGTTCTGGTTCGTGACCACGCCCGCGACAGCCCCGATGCTGCCCACGATGCCGGCTACCTCGGTCTCCAGGTAGACCCTGGCCCCTGCCTGCTCGACATATGCCAGCAACAGGTCGGAGGCCGCCTGGTTGAGGATATGCGAGATGCAGGTCTTGCCACGCAGTAGCCATGACACTCGCTTGCCAGCCTGAAGCATGCTCATGACGGTCTCTACAGCGTGAATGCCGCCGCCGATGACCAGCACTTCGCGTACCTCCTTCAATCTTCGTCGCAGGTCCAGGTAGTCCTTGAGCCTATGGAGCACAAGCACACCGTCAAACTGCCGACCCGGCACCTGCGACCCCAGCCCGGCAGCTTTAGTGCCGGTGGCCAGCAACAGTGAGTCATAATATACCCGGCCATGCCCTCCGGCGAAACGCACAAAACGTTCGTAGCCATCGATGGCATCGACCCGCGCCTGCAGCACCTGGATACCCATCGCTTGCTCAGTACCAATGGGATATGCCAGTAACTGACCGCGTTCGATCTTTCCCACGGCAAATTGCTTAAGTGCCGGGGTATTGATCGTAGGGTGGCACTGCTCTGTAATCATGATGATCTGTTTGTTGGGCGCAAAGCGGCGTGCTTCCACGGCAGCGGTTAACCCGGCAATGCCGTTCCCGATGATTACTGTATCGGCGCTCGCTTGAAAGTGCTGACCCGTCAGCCGCGCAGGCACACCGTTTCTCTGCATACTGCTGGCACGCCCTCCTTAATATGCGTTTGTTGTGTAGCATGTGCCCATTCGTAGGGACACGTACAGCAGTATGTATCGGGATTTGCCATTTACGGGATTTTCGCCCCCAAAGTAGCCAGAATATCCCACATAGGCTCTCCCCTCCGGCTCCCCTCGCCCGCCCTCACCAATAGGGCTGTATTAGGTTTGTTCACCCCCAGGCTAAGGTACTTGATTTTTCAGCCTAAGTTGTGTTACTATATCTATTACACAAGCTACTAGTAAAATGAATATTTAGCCTATCGGCCGCTGTCCACGTATTTTGCCTCTCATAGCTTAGAAAATTTTAATGTTACTCACGAAAGAGCCTCTAAAAATTGCTATCTGCGTCCGAGATTCGTCATATATTCATCACAACAGTGAAACAGGCACTGGCTGATGTAACACAAGCTCAGCAGAAAGGGCACATGCATGGTACAATAAACACAAAAGCGGCATTCACCACCATATGAAGTTAGTCGCCTACATATTCCCTGGAACGCGTACCCATTCGCTTCGTCGTCAGTGATATACTGACACAGCAACATAAGGAGAGTACGGGCATGCAAAAAACTACCCCCCTTCGTAAAGCGAAAGCTTCGGCTCGCTACACGCAGCAGACGCAGTCAAGTGTAGAGATCAACCACTTTCCATTGAAGGATTTGTTACCGGCCGGACACATGCTCGCATTAAACACCTCTCTGGGCACCTTATCCCAACTCTCCTGCGATGAAAGCGGACCGCGTCTGATCGCAGAGCAACAGTTCACCACCAGCGAAGTATGCGTCCTCCTCCCCCTCCTGAAATCCTACCCCCACTACTGTCCCTATGAAATCCTCCTGGCAAGCTTCAATAGCGGCAACGTCACCGAGCAACTCATTGCTTCCTGTCGCCAGCGCCTGCAAGACGCGCAGTTGAATGGTGTCTGGGACCAGGAGATGCGTCCTGTCAGGAATGTACTTTCGCGTACACGACTGAAGCTGCATACTTTTGGCATCGACATCTTCTCCATCCTGGAAACGGGCTATGTCCTGATGCGCAAATCTCGCCAACGTCAGATACGAGCGGTGTGAGAGGAGACGCACGTGTGAGTGAAGTAGCTGAGCTTTTACGACAGTTGGTAGCTATCGATTCTATCAATCCAGACCTGGTGCCAGGCGGCGCGGGCGAGGGTCAGATCGCGCGTTTTGTGGCCGGCTGGCTCGCAGCGGCGGGGCTGGCGGTCGAGATCGACGAACCTGTGCCTGGACGACCCAATGTCATTGGCATAGCACGCGGGAGTGGCGGTGGGCGTTCACTGCTGCTCAACGCGCACATGGATACCGTCGGTGTGGAGGGCATGGAGCGGCCGCACGAGCCATACATCCAGGGTCAGCGCCTGTATGGACGGGGGGCCTACGATATGAAAGGCGGGCTGGCCGCCATCATGCTCGCCGGAGCCGCGGCTACGCGGCGCAGCCTGCGCGGAGATGTCATCGTGACGGCGGTCGTGGACGAAGAATATGCCAGCCTCGGCACCAGCTCTATCGTCAAAAAATGGCGCGCCGACGCCGCCATTGTCAGCGAACCAACGGAACTGGAGATTTGTACCGCGCACAAAGGCTTCACCTGGTTCGAAGTAGAGACCGAGGGCAGCGCGGCCCATGGCTCGCTGCCCCATCTTGGTGTCGATGCCATTGTCAAAATGGGGAAAGTGCTCACCGGCCTGGAAGCGCTCGACCTGGCACTGCGCGCGCACCCGGCACACCCTCAGCTCGGCAGCGGCTCGGTGCATGCCTCTCTGATCGCGGGCGGACAGGAACTCTCCAGCTATCCCCGGCGCTGTCTGCTGAGCATCGAGCGCCGCACCATCCCCGGTGAAAGCTTGCAGACCGTCGAGGCCGAGATCCCCAGTATCTTCGAGCGGATCGCCGCCTCCGATGCCACCTTCAAAGCTACAGTGCGCACCACGATGACGCGCGACCCCTTTGAGATCTCTCCCACGGAACCCATCGTGCAGGCGGTCCGCCGCCATGCTCACACCGTGCTTGGACGCGAGCCGGGGGAAGGCGGAGCAACCGGGTGGATGGACTCAGCCCTGCTGGCCGCCGCCGGTATCCCTACCGTCATCATCGGCCCCGGCGGCGCGGGCGCGCATGCCGTCATCGAGTGGTCCGACCTGACGCAGGTTGAACAGGCCGTCGAGATTTTGCTTGCCGTAGCCGAGGAATTCTGCGCGTAACTCTCCAGGGTGAGCGACCTGGACGATGACCTGCAACCCCTGCGTCGCGTCGGCGTGCAGGGCGCAGGCCAGCGGCGCCCTGCACGAAAGAGCAGGCTCCGTTCTCCCCCACATTTCCCTCTCTGGCTAGTCTGTCTTATTTCGTGTAGGGGCGCCGTTTACAAGCCCGCTTGGCAAGCCGATCCGTGGGGCCTGCGCGGGCTTGTAAA
>JALYTT010000135.1 GCA_030854145.1 Chloroflexota bacterium
GCTGGGATCGGAGATGATCGGCAGGTGCGAGAGCCGTTTGATGAGCGGGACGGCGCTGATGTCCATTGTGTTGCGCGTGACCTTCTCGAAGGTGCGAATGCCGCGTTCGCAGAGCATCACGTTGCGGTTGCCCTGTGCCAGAATGTATTCAGCCGCCAGCAGCCATTCCTCGATCGTAGCGGACATCCCGCGTTTGAGCATGACCGGTTTGGAGGTGCGCCCCACCTCGTCCAGCAGCATATAATTCTGCATGTTGCGCGTCCCGATCTGCAAGATATCGGCGTATTCACTGACCATGGGCACATCGACGGGCGTCATCACCTCGGTAATCACCGCCATACCAAACTCCCTGGCGGCCTTCCCCAGCAGCTTTAGCCCCTCCTCGCCCATGCCACGGAAGCCATAGGGCGAGGTCGATGGTTTGAAGGCCCCGCCCCGCAGGATCACGGCGCCCTCGCTCCTGACAGCGCGTGCGGTGGTCATCAGTTGCTCCTCGCTCTCGACCGTGCAGGGTCCTGCCATCATGACCAGCTCCTGGGCGCCGATGTAGACGGCGCCCTTGGAGACGCAGGGAACGGCGATCTCGATGATCGTATCCTCAGGATGGAATTCGCGGCTGGCCAGCTTATAGGGTTTGGAGACGCGCAGCACGCTCTCGACGCCTGGCAGGCCCTCCAGGGTCTCGCCCAGATTAGGCGTGATCCCGCCAATACTGCCAGGGGTGCCAGTTGGACCAACGCCTCCCAGCACGCCGATGACCGTGCGCTCCATGCCTTTGGAGGGGTGGCCGCTGAGCCCCTGATGTTCGAGGAACGTCAAAATGTAGTCAACAGTTTCGTCACTACTACCCGATTTCATAACGATAATCACAACGATGGCTCCTTTGTATTGCTAAAATTGTGCTTGCTGGCTCATCGTGGCCAGCCAACCGGCCTCTCGTGACGCCATCGTCATGATCGCCTGCTTGTAGACACTGCTGATTTGTGCGACCTCCCTCACGACGAGGGTTCGGTCTTAAATGTGGGGCGTAGCGTCACAGCCCCGTGAATGTAGATATGCTGGATCTCGGCGGCGCTGCGTGTGGTATTGACATGCAGCAGGATACGAATGCATTTCTTGAGACTCCCAGGAACGGGAATCTCGCGTGCGCATATCAAGGCGACCTCGTTCCAGCCAAGATGCCGGGCCGCCAGCGCCGGAAACTCCGCGTCCAGGTCGTCGGTAACTGTGAAGATACCACTGGCAACGTCCTCGCTGTGCAAGTCATTGCTGCGGATCAGCAATTGCAAAAGCTCCGAGGTGGCCGCGAGTATCTCTTCCCGCTCATTGCGCTCGACCGTGGTTGCTCCCCTGATGCCTCGACAGTCCATCGTTTCCCCTTTCACACTGGCCGACATTTTCTGCTCAGCCCTCTCTGAGAGATTTGTTGGCAGTGCTACTATTGTACGGGATGATGGCAACAGGGGAACAGCGGCCGCGCACATATGCACACATTACTCTGTTCCTGTCTCCTTTCCGCGCAAGCGTTGGATATAGTGTCTCACGGCCTCCACCTGCTCACCTCTGGTATGCTCGTCGATCAGGTTCACCAGGGCGCTGCCTACGACGGCGCCATCGGCGTAGCTGGTAACCTCGGCGATATGTTCGGGTGTCGAGAGGCCAAAGCCAACGACCAGGGGCAGGTGTTGCTCTTTCGTATAGTCACGAACACGTTCGACAAAGCTACGCAGGTGTGTCGGGAGTCCGCTGCGCGCGCCCGTGACACCGCTCAGGGAGACGCAGTAGATGAAGCTGCCGAGTCCGTTGGCGGCGATGCTGGCGATGTGGGCGATGCGCTCGTCGGAGGCAGTGGGAGGCACGAGAAAGATCAGGGCCAGCCCCTGTTGACGTGCGGCCTGCTGCAAAGGCTCGGCCTCTTCGGGTGGCAGGTCGGGGATAATCAAGCCGCAGACACCATGCGCCGCCGCAGCCTGGCAGAAGCGTGCCAGCCCGTAGGCCACCACTGGGTTATAGTAGCCCATCAGTAACAGAGGCACGCTGGTGCGGGCCGCGACCTGGCGCGCTGTCTCCATGCAGCCCTGGATGGTCATGCCACCTTCGAGGGCTGCATGTCCGGCGTGCTGGACGGTCGCACCGTCGGCGAGCGGATCGCTGAAGGGCATACCCAGCTCCATGATATCGGCTCCCCCCTCGGCTGCCGCTACTATCAGTTCAACGCTCTGGGCCGCTGATGGATAGCCGCACATAAAGTAGGGCATGAGCGCGCCGCGCCCCTCGCGCTGCGCCTGCTTAAAGACCCGCGTGATCCTGGTCGCGGGCGCACTGGAGGTATCTCTGGCGATGTCCTCGTTGGTTGTTTGCATAGCTATCGTTCCAATCTATGTGTGCAAAGACGACTCCATTACAGGGTGACATGCAGTTCCTGGGCGACAGTGAGCATATCTTTGTCGCCACGTCCTGAAAGGTTGAGCACAATCAGCGATCCCGGCGCAATCTGGCCCTGCTCGCCCATGTGCAGCAGGTAGCCGAGGGCGTGCGCTGGCTCCAGGGCCGGGATGATGCCCTCGCTCCGGCACAAGGCTTGCAGGCCTCGCAGCGCGCCCGCGTCGTCGATAGAGACGTAGGTGGCGCGCGCTGTCTCCTTCAGGTAGCTGTGCTCTGGACCGACGCCAGGATAATCCAGCCCGGCCGAGACGCTATGAGTGTTGAGTACCTGGCCATCCGCGTTCTGCAGGAGATAGCTGAAGGCGCCGTGTAGCACGCCGGGCCGTCCCGCCACCAGCGTTGCCGCGTGCTGGCCCTCCGTCAGAGCCGTGCCGCCAGCCTCCACGCCGAGGAGCTGCACACCTGGCGCGTCGGCGAAGGGGTAGAAGATGCCAATAGCGTTGCTGCCGCCGCCCACGCAGGCCACCACGCTGTCCGGCAGGCGTCCCTCTCGCGCGATGATCTGCTCGCGCGCTTCAATGCCGATGACCGATTGGAAATCGCGCACGATGCGTGGGTAGGGGTGTGGGCCGACGGCTGAGCCGATCAGGTAGAAGGTGGTCTCCACGTTGGTCACCCAGTCGCGGATGGCCTCGTTGATGGCGTCTTTGAGCGTGCGACTCCCGCTGGTGACCGAGCGCACCTCGGCACCAAGTAGCTTCATGCGGAAGACATTGAGCGACTGCCGCTGGATGTCGTCTTCGCCCATATATACTATGCACTCCAGGCCGAGCATGGCGCAGACCGTGGCCGTGGCGACGCCGTGCTGGCCCGCGCCTGTCTCTGCAATGATGCGCTGCTTGCCCATGCGCTTCGCCAGCAGGCCCTGGCCCAGTGCGTTGTTGATCTTGTGAGCGCCGGTGTGAGCCAGGTCCTCGCGCTTGAGGTAGACCTTGACACCGGGGGCCACCATTTGCGAGAAGCGCGGCACGTAATATAGCGGCGTTGGGCGACCCACGAAGCTGCGCAATTGCTCCTGCAACTCCGCCTGGAATTGCTCGTCGGCCCGCGCCTCCTGATAGGCCGTCTCCAGTTCCGCCAGCGCCGCCATCAGGCTTTCGGGCACAAACTTGCCCCCGAAGGCCCCGAAGCGCCCGCGCTCATCTGGATAGAGATTGTGCTGGTATGCCTGGGTGGAGGCGTGCTCTGTTGCCTCCTGTGGTTGTATCTGCATAGGTCACATCCTTCTTGTGCGTACATGTTCGATAAATGCCTGTATTTTTTGCGTGTCCTTGTGCCCCCCGGTCTCGACGCCGCTGCTCACATCCACGCCCCAGGGATGCACACGCTCGATAGCCTCCCCGATGTTCTCAGGCGTCAGTCCGCCCGCGAGCAGGATGCGGGTCTCCTGCGCGATAGAGCGAGCGCGGTCCCAGTCGTGCTGCCTGCCGCTGCCACCCCAGCCCGTGGTCGGTGTATCGAGCAGGATGCGCCAGGCCGCCTGCTCATATGCCTTGATCTTCTCCTGATCTTCCCCGGTGCCCATGTGGATAGCTTTGAGAACCGGCCGCTTGATACGCTGGCAGAACTCAGGCGGCTCGGTGCCATGCAGTTGCACAAAGTGCAGCCCCACCTGCTCGGCGACATCGTTGATGAAGTCGGCCTCTTTGTTGACAAAGACGCCCACGAGGTCTGGCTGTGCCTGCCTGTTCTCTTCCTGGGAGGCAAAGCTGGTATCCATCAGCAGCGTGGCTGCCTGTTGTGGCGCGATGTAGCGTGAGCTTGGCTCGTAGAACATCAGGCCCAGCATATCGGCGCCCGCGTCGCTGGCCGTATGCAGGTGTTCACTGGTGCGCAGGCCGCATATCTTCACCTGCACATCCTCGTTGGCTCCCTGGAGCAGCGCGCGCATCTGGCCCGGCACATCCTGCGAGATCACCAGCGCCTCGCCTACCAGCATAGCCTGGATATCGTAGCGAGCCAACCGGCGTGCATCTGCCGCCGTGTGGATACCGCTCTCGGCGATGACGATGCGATCTGCCGGGATGAGCGGGCGCAGGTCACGGATAAGATGCGGGTTCATGTGGAAGGTCACGAGGTCGCGGCTATTGACGCCGATGAGCGGCGCGCCGGCGGCCACGGCCCGCTCTGCCTCCTCGCGGCTATGCACTTCGACGAGGCACTGCATGCCCTGCACGTGGGCCAGGCTGAGCAGGTGACGCAACTGGCGCTCATCGAGCAGCGCGCAGATCAGCAGTAACGCGTCAGCTCCCCAGGCGCGCGCCTCGTAGACCTGGTACTCATCCACAATGAAGTCTTTGCACAGCACGGGGACACTCACCGCGCGTTTGATCGCCGTGAGATAGTCCGGCGATCCCAGGAAGAAGTGCGGCTCGGTGAGCACCGAGATAGCTGCCGCCCCCTGCGCTTCGTAGGTGCGTGCCAGTGCCAGCGGGTCGAGGTCAGGAGCCAGCAGGCCTCTGGAAGGCGAGGCGCGCTTGACCTCCGCGATCAGGCGGACTGACGCTGGGGAGCGCAAAGCCGAGAGCAGATCGCGCGGCTCCGGCTGCGTCGCGGCCAGGCGCTGCACCTCCGCCAGCGGCTGCGTGAGTTTGCGCTGCACCAGGTCCTCGCGTGTGCGAGCAACGATGCGTTCAAGAAACATAGCTCACCTTATTTAGCATAGGCGCGGCTGGACTCGATGACATCCGCCAATTTGCGCCTGGCCTTGCCCACGCGCAGTGTCTCCTGCGCCAGCTTCACGCCAGCGGCCAGCGAATCGACAGCGTCGTTGGCGAACAGCGCGGCCCCGGCGTTCAGGCAGAGCATCGCGGTTGGGGGGCCATTAGCGTGGCCATCCAGCAGGTCGCGCAGCATAGTAGCGTTATAGGCCGGGTCGCCGCCCTGGAAGGCCTGGCGATCGGTGACGCGCGCCAGGCCGACCTCTTCGGGCGTGATAGTGTACTCGCGCAGCTCTTCGCCGCTGCGCACCTCGCAGATGCGCGTCGGGCCACTCAGCGAGCACTCGTCGATACCCTCTTCGCCGTGAACGATCAGCGCGTGATGGCAGCCAAGGTGCAGCAGCACCTCGCCCATCTTCCTGAGTAGCGAGCTATCGGCGACGCCCAGCACCTGGTAGCGCGCGTGCGCGGGATTGGTGAGCGGACCCAGGATGTTGAAGACGGTGCGAATGCCGATCTCGCGGCGCGTCGGGCCGACGTGTTTCATGGCTGGATGGTAGGCGGGCGCGTACATAAAGCCAAAGCCTACCTCATGGACGCAACGCGCCACCTCCTCCGGGCCGAGATCGATGCGTGTACCCAGCGCCTCCAGCACGTCGGCGCTGCCGCAGCGACTGGTGGCGGAGCGGTTGCCGTGCTTGGCGACGGCGGCCCCGGCGGCGGCGGCGACGATCCCGGCGGCGGTCGAGACGTTAAACGTGCCCGCGCCATCGCCGCCCGTGCCACAGGTATCCAGGGCGTGCCCGGCGAGCTGGCCTGTTAAGTGGACCTGCACCGCCTTCTCGCGCATCACGCGCGCCAGGCCCGTGATCTCCTGCACCGTCTCGCCGCCTGGACGCAGGCGCAGGGCGGTGAGAAAGGCGCCCATCTGCGCCGGGGTCGCGGTCCCCGTCATGATCTCTTCCATGACATCCGCCGCCTCGCCCTCGTTCAGGGTTGCTCCGGCGGCGACATGCGTAATTGCCTCGCGAATCATCGTTGGCTCCTCCTCTAGGGGCGCAATCCGTTATGCCCCTGTGCTGCCAGTGTTCAAAAAATTCTGTAACAGGTCTTTACCAGATGGCGTCATGATGGACTCCGGGTGGAACTGCACCCCTTCAACAGGGTAGGCGCAGTGCCGCAGACCCATGATGAGTCCGTCAGCCGTCTCGGCGGTGATCTCCAGTTCGGCCGGGAGAGACGAGCGCTCGACGATGAGGCTATGGTAGCGGGTGGCTTCAAAGGGCCTGGGCAGATCGCGAAAGACGCCCTGGCCCTGGTGATACATGCTGCCGGTCTTGCCATGCACCGGCTCAGGCGCGCGCACAACGCGCCCCCCGTAGACCTGGCCAATAGCCTGGTGGCCCAGGCAGACCCCCAGGATGGGCGTGCGCGACCCGAAAGCTGCGATGATCTGGCAGGAGAGGCCGGCCTCGTCGGGCGTGCATGGTCCCGGCGACACCACAATGCGCTCTGGCTGCATGGTCTCTATCTCGTCGATGGTCACCTGGTCGTTGCGGCGCACCTGCACCTCGGCCCCCAGTTCCGCCAGGTATTGATAGAGGTTGTAGGTGAAGCTGTCGTAGTTATCGATCAACAATAGCATAGGTCCCTCCCGGTGTGTGAGTGCGCGCGCCGGCGATCAGTTCCGCCTCATCAAGTGCCTTCAGAAGTGCTCCGGCTTTATTCAGGCTCTCCTGGTACTCGCTGCCAGGGTCGGAGTCGGCCACGATGCCGCACCCGGCCTGGATGTAGGCGCGACCAGCCTTCATGACCATCGTGCGCAGGGCGATGGCGGTATCCATATTGCCGGCGTGGCTGAAATAGCCGACCGCGCCGGCGTACACCCCGCGTTGTGTACCTTCCAGTTCGCTGATAATCTGCATGGCGCGAATCTTGGGCGCGCCCGATACCGTTCCGGCCGGGAAGCCCGCGCGCAGGGCATCATAGGCGTTGACATTTGCCTGGAGTTGCCCCGTCACATCGGAGACCAGGTGCATCACATGCGAGTAGCGTTCGACCTCCATAAACTGGCCCACCCGCACGCTCCCCGGCACGCTCACGCGCCCGACATCGTTGCGCCCCAGGTCCACGAGCATCACATGCTCGGCACGCTCTTTGGGGTCGCTCTGTAGCTCCTCCTCGAAGCGCAGATCGTCCGCCTCGTTGCTCCCACGCGGCCGTGTCCCGGCAATGGGGTGGATGGTCACTTCACCATCCTCAACGCGTACAAGCAACTCTGGTGAGGCGCCGATGATCTGAAAGTCGGCGAGGTCGAGGAAGAACATGTACGGCGATGGGTTGATCGAGCGCAAGGCCCGGTAGACGGTGAAGGGCGCGGCATTGACGTGGCGGCTCAGGCGCTGCGAGAGAGTTACCTGAAAGATGTCGCCAGCCTGGATATACTCTTTGGCCTGGCAGACCAGCGCCTCGAACTCGGCACGCGTGCGGTCGGAGACCACGCGCAAGGCTTCGCTCTGCTGGGTAGGGCCAGGCTCCTCCGGCAGGCGCATCTCCTGTTGAAGCCGGCGCTGCACCTCGTCGATGATGGCCGTGCCACGCTGGTATTCTGCCTCCAGGTCAGGCGCATCCAGGTGCAGGTGAGCGACGATCCTGACGCGATGCTTGAGATGGTCGAAGACCAGCACCGTCTCGGTGAAGCAGAAGATCGCCAGCGGCAGGTCAAGCTCATCATCAGTCGGCATAGGCAGGGCTTCAAAGCGCGCCGCCGCCTCGTATGCCAGGTAGCCCACAGCCCCGCCATGAAAGATGGGCAGGGCATCGTGTGCCATGCTCGCGGGCGTGACCAGCCGGTAGCGCGCCAGTTCGGCCTGTACCAGCTGCAGGGGATCGTGGCACGCTACCTCCTCGATGCGCAGAGCGAGCCGGGCTTGATCGCCTGCCTGAGTGTTATCTTCACACAGCATCCAACGCAGAGTCGCCGTTTCGCCCCGGTGACTCAGCACCATATAGGGGTCAATGCCGATGAACGAATAGCGTGCGATGTGTATCCCCTCGGCCACGCTCTCCAGCAGAAAGCTATATGGCCCCTGGGCCGCCTTACAATAGGCCGAGACCGGTGTCTCCATATCCGCTAGAATATCGCGATACAGCGGCACAATACATGTAGGGCTGCCCTCGATGGGTACCCTGTTAGTGGGAACTGTAGCGACTGCTACTCCAGTGGTCGCTGGCACTCCGCTGGCGGCGATTACCGCTACACCGTGCGCTTGACCGGATGTACTGGCATCATTCTCTGGCGAAGGGACTGTCATGGAAGCGAGAATCTCTCGTGACAGTTCTTGATCGCGCAATTGTCTGATCTCGTGAAACGCTGGATAGTCCATAATCACTCCTGCAAATCGATCTAAAGGTCCGCCCCGCTTCGTAGCTGCGCGATTTATCGCGCACGGGCGAGTTGGTCGCCATGATAGCCACGTGCGATTTATCGCGCAGCTACGAAAGGGGGGCAACTTTTCAATCGCTCTGGCCTTTCCTTTTAGCTGAGGCCAACAGCCTCTTTGATGTGTCGCAAAGTTGCCTCCGCCAGCGGGCGCACGTTGGCGGCCCCCTGCTTGAGGACGCCCTCAACATGCCCTGGATCACTCAGCAACTCGTGATAGCGTTGTTGGATGGGCGCCAGCGTCTCCACCAGTCGCGCGGTCAGGGCGGCCTTGAAGTCGCCGTAGCCTTTGCCGGCAAACTCTGCCTCAATCTCCTGCTGGGGCTGGCCGGTCAGGGCCTGGTACATCTCCAGCAGATTGTTGATGCCGGGACGCTCTGCATCGAACGTGACCAGGCGCAGCGAGTCTGTGGTGGCGCGTCCGATCTTCTGCTTGATGGTTTTGGGGTCATCGAGCAGGTTGATGCGCGAGCTGGCATTTGGATCGCTCTTGCTCATCTTCTTTGTGGGATCGTCGAGCGCCATCACGCGCGCGCCCACCGTGCGGATCTGCGGCTCCGGTATTGTGAAGACCTCCTGCTTGTACAGGCTGTTGAAGCGCTGCGCCAGGTCGCGTGTAAGCTCGATATGCTGCCGCTGGTCCTCGCCGACCGGCACCAGGTGCGTCTGGTACAGCAGGATATCGCAAGCCATCAGCACCGGGTAGCAGTACAGGCCGGTGCTGACCGAGTCCATGTTCTCGCCGGCCTTGGCTTTGAACTGTGTCATACGACTCAGCCAGCCCATCGGTGTGAAGCAAGTCATAATCCAACTGGCCTCGCTGTGCTCATGCATGTGCGATTGCACGAACAGGTTGCAGTAGCGCGTATCCAGGCCGCAGGCTATGTAGAGCGCCGCCAGTTGCCGCGTCGCCTGGCGCAGCTCCTGCGGGTCGATAGTCTGGGTGAGCGCGTGCAGGTCAACGATGCAGAAGATATTATCGTACTCCGGCAGCGAGTTTGCCCAGTTGCGGATGGCGCCCAGGTAGTTCCCGATATGAATGTTGCCTGTTGGTTGAATGCCAGAGAAGACCCGCTTCTTGACGGGCCGACTCGTTCCTGCGCTGGCCGTTTGCGGTTTCAGATCTTGATGTGTGCTGGTAGACATCGCTCAAACCTCCCTCAAAGTGCTGAAAAAGCCATAAAAAAAACGCCTCTCTCCCCCAGAAGGGACGAGAAGCGCGAAGCTTTCGTGGTGCCACCCTGATTCAGACTATCTGGTCGTCAAGCCGTGCCTGAAAGAGCAGATACTCCCTTATTGCCGGATACACGATGATATCCTGTCCTCGGTAACGGGGGACGCGCCGCATTGCTGCTACTGCCGCTGAAGCTATGCTCCAGCAGGTTCACGCTATGGCTCCCAGGCCCATTCTACGACTGCTTCGGTGCCGGTTTCCACCAATTCCCGATTCTCTGTAACCTCACGAGGCCGTATACTCTTCCTGGTCTTAGCTTTCACTATTGTATTGTTGTGAGTATACAGGGCAATATGCGCTCTGTCAAGTGCTGTAAATGCGAAAACTGATCCGCGTAGGGGCGATGGTTTGCCTCGCCCACCTAGGCCTACGCGGATCAGGCCTGATGCGAAAACGCGACTCTTGACTTTCGGGCAAACACAGGTTATTATTCGTTTATCTTGTTTTAGGGGGTACCATTTATCATGCCTTCAACCACAACTACGGTGTTGCTACACGAGGTGAGTTGGGTCTAAACTGAACACGGTCGTTTTCACGCGGGTCAGCGCTATGATTTCGCTCTCATAAGTACGACCATAAGACTGCTTTTTCGCTCTTCACAACCAGCCCACTTCGCCTCATAGGGCTCCTTTTGCCTGCCTGCTCAGCGCCCGCAGCCGCAAATTGCCTCCCGTTCAGCATCACCGCTCTCCACCACATATAGCCATATCCCATCGTGGGCTATCGGGCTATCCTCTGTTTCTAGCGAGTTGAGAATATGCTGCACACATATATAGGTGTACTCATGTTCCGCAAAATGCACCTGCAACGCTTTCGAGCAAAAGGAAGAAAATAGGTTTATGCACCCTTTTCAGACACTGAATCGTTACTGGCGGCTGTTGGCTCACTACCTGCGGCCCCAGTGGCTGTGGATGAGCCTGCTGGCTGTGATCCTGTGCGCCACCATTTGTGTACAGGTGGTCACGCCATTGGTGGCGAGCCGCTTCATCGATCAGGCCACCTCTGGCGGGAATCTGGGCGATCTGAGCATCCTGGCGCTGCTGACCATGGGTCTGGCTCTGGCGGGCCAGGGCCTGGCGGTCGCCGAAACCTACGTGGCCGAAAATGTGGGCTGGGCGGCCACCAACACGCTACGCGCCGACCTTGTTGCCCACTTGCTGCGGCTGGATGCCACGTTTCACACGGCCCATACTCCAGGGGAGTTGATTGAGCGGGTAGACGGTGACGTGGCCACCCTGGCCCGCTTCTTCTCACGGTTTGTAGTCTATGTGCTCGGCAACGGCGTCTTGCTGGTGGGCGTGCTTGGGCTGCTCTATCACGTGGACTGGCGGGTAGGCCTGGGGATGAGTGCCTTTGTTGTGCTGGCCCTGGCAGCCATGCTGCGTATCCGCGTCGTCGCTACACCCTCCTGGGCTGCGGAGCGCCAGGCCAGCGCCGATTTCTATGGCTTTCTGGGCGAATACCTGGCCGGCCTGGAGGATATCCGCTCCAGCGGGGCTGGCGCCTTTGTGCTGCGCCGCTGCGCCGAGGTAATGCGGTCGTGGCTGGCTGTGACGCGCAAGGCGCAGATGTGGGGCTATGGCATGAGCGCCACCAGCCTGGGACTGTTCGCGCTCGGCACGGCGGCCGCCTTTGCCTTGAGTGCCATGTTGTTTAAGGCAGGCACGCTGACCATCGGCACCGTCTATCTGATCTTTCAGTGTACCGAGATGCTGAGCCAGCCCACCGAGCAGATCCGCAACGAAGTGCAGGACTTGCAACAGGCTGATGCTAGTATAGCGCGTGTCGAGGCGCTTCTGAGTACAGCGCCGCGTGTGGTCGATGGGCCCGGCGACGCGCTGCCGCCAGGCCCGCTGGCGGTAGATCTGGACGGCGTCTCATTTGGCTACGTGCAGGATGCCCCAGTCTTGCGCAACGTCAGTGTGTCGCTTTCACCGGGTCGCGTGCTGGGTGTGGTGGGACGCACAGGTAGCGGGAAGACAACGCTGACGCGGCTGCTCCTGCGCTTCTACGATCCACTGGAAGGCGTTGTATGCCTGGGGGGCGTGGATCTGCGCGCGGTCCGCCTCGCGGCGGTGCGCGCGCGCATTGGCCTGGTCACCCAGGAGGTGCATCTCTTCCAGGCCAGTGTGCGTGACAACCTGACCCTCTTCGACGACCGCGTGCCGGATGAGCGAATTAGCGCCGTGCTGGACACCCTGGGTCTGGCCAGTTGGCTACGGGAGCTGCCGCGCGGGCTGGACACTGCACTGGGGGCCGGAGGCGCTGGACTCTCCGCTGGACAGGCCCAGGTGCTGGCCTGCGCACGCGTCTTGTTGGGCGACCCCGACCTGGTGATCTTGGACGAGCCATCCTCGCGCCTCGACCCGGTCACGGACCGGCTGGTGCATACGGCGCTGGGCCGGTTGCTTGAAGGCCGGACCGGCATCATCGTGGCGCACCGGCTGGCCACTCTCGCCTACGCCGACGACATTCTTGTCCTGGAGGACGGGCAGGTATGCGAACACGGACCGCGACTTGCTCTTGCTGCCGACCCCACCTCGCGCTTTGCCGGGTTGCTGCGGGTCGCTACTGAGGAGGTCACCCTATGAAGCCACTCCCGACTTGGCGCTACATGATAGCCATGGCCCGCTACAGGCCCTGGCTCTACCTGCTCCACGCGGTGTTGTGGGGCGCGTTTAACGCGTCGTCGCTCCTGGTGGGGCTGATCGCCCGCGCCTTCTTCGATATGCTCACCGGGCAGGCCCATCTACCCGGTGGCACGACGGGCCTGATCGTACTGCTGGTGGTGCTCGCCGTGAGCCGTGTGGCCGTGTACCTCACCGCTGGCTTTGTCGAAATCAGCATGCGCTTCACGATGAGTGGGCTGCTGCGCCGCAACCTGCTGCGGCACGTCCTGGAGCGGCCAGGGGCCCATGCTCTGCCCTACTCCATAGGCGAGACCATCAGCCGCTTTCGCGACGATGCCTATGATGGCGAGGACAACATGGATTGGGCCGACGAGATTGTGGGCCAGGGCCTGTTTGCCGTGGGGGCGTTCCTGCTGCTCCTGTCTATCGATGCTCGCATGACCCTGGTGGCCATCCTGCCCCTGGTGGTCGTGACGATAGTAGCGCGGCGAGCGAGCGCCGCGCTGGGCCGCTACCGTGCAGCCAGCAGCGAGGCCACCAGCCAGGTCACTGGAGCCATCGGCGATATCCTGGCGGCGGTGCAGACGTTGCAGGCCGCCGGCGCCGAAGAGCGAACCGTGGCGCGCTTCCGGCGGCTGAACGAGGAGCGCCGTACAACCATGCTGGCTGATCGCGTGGCGACGCAGGCTCTGGATGCCATCACGGCCACCACAGTGAGCGTGGGCACGGGTCTGATCATGCTGCTGGCCGCTGGCAGTCTGCGCGGTGGCAGCCTGACAGTGGGCGACTTTGCTCTGTTTGTCTCGTACCTGGGCTTTATCGCCGACTTTACCTCCGGGCTTGGCAAGTTCCTGGCCCACTACCGGCAGACCGGCGTCGCTTTTGCACGCATGAACGTCTTGTTGGGTGCTGCTCCGCCGGCTGCGTTGGTGGCGCCCACCCCGCTGCACCTGCGCGGCCCCCTGCCCGCCGTGCCGCCTCCAGCGCGCAGCGCGACCGATCGGTTGACCCTCGTGGAGGCGCGGGGGCTGACCTATCGTCACCCGCAGTCGGGGCGCGGGATCGCCGGGGTGGACCTGCGCCTGCCGCGCGGCACCCTGACGGTCGTGACGGGGCGCGTAGGCGCGGGCAAGACAACGCTCCTGCAGGTTCTGCTAGGCTTGTTGCCCCAGGATGCGGGCGAGATCCGCTGGAATGGCCACGTCGTGGACGACGCGACTTCCTTTCTTGTGCCACCGCGCGCGGCCTACACGGCACAGGTGCCGCGCCTGTTCAGCGAGACGTTCAAGCAGAATATCCTGCTGGGGCTACCCGATGATCCTATGACTCTAGCCGCTGCCGTGCGGGGCGCCGTCCTGGAGCACGACGTGCTGGCGCTGGAGGCGGGGTTGGAGACACCCGTGGGTACTCGTGGCGTCAAGCTCTCAGGCGGCCAGGTGCAGCGCACCGCGGCGGCGCGTATGTTGGTGCGCGGCGCCGAGTTGCTGGTGATCGACGATCTGTCCAGCGCGCTGGACGTTGAGAC
>JALYTT010000594.1 GCA_030854145.1 Chloroflexota bacterium
CGATCACGCCTGCCACGCGGGCTTGTCAACGGCACCCCTACGTCTCATGTATGTCTCTCTGCTTGTCCGTCACCCCGCAGAAAACCTGCTCGCGTGAAAAGCCATTGCCTCTACGAGACGCATTAGAGAGGCAAGCAGTGTATAACACAAGACCTAGAAGATACACAAGATAGAAAAGGCAATAAGATAAATGGATTAGGGAATTGACTTTTTTGTGTTAATAGAGGTAGAATAGCGTGGGGAGAGAAACATATCTATCTATTGAAGCAGTGGGATGGGAACTGATGAGAAATATGTCAGACAAAGCACAAAGTGACCCGGTGCAGCTATTTGAGCACGCCATGACCACCGTTCTCACCTGTCGCAGCATCGTGAGATATAACACGCCGTTGACCGACGAGCAGAAAAGCGACCTGCTGGCCGATATCGACACCGCCGTGCGCTTCTTACGTGAGCGGCTGGTAGCCAATACCGCCATCGAAACAAACATGGTCATGCCCCAACTTTTGCAAGCGGGTATTCCCCCCGCCGGTACTCCGCAAGCTAACCTCAGCGACGAGGACGATGACACGGGCGATGAGCGCACATTGCGCGCGCTGTACAGGATCTATCACACCTATTCAGGCAAGCAGCAGGGCAATACACGTGTACTTACCGGCCGCTTCAACGAAGTCCTGGCGGCGCTCAACGAGGTCGAGGGCCTTCTTGAGAAGAGCCAGGACCTTGAGCCTCACCACGCTTACGCGACAGGCCTGCTGCAAGGGGTGGGGGGCTTCATCGCGGATCTGTACTGCCTGTTTATGGAGTTTGTCCGCGCGCTGGCCGGCGCCCTGGAGGGCTGCAATGTCTATATCGATACAGAGGAGATATCCTCGATGCATCGCCACTGCCCTGAAAACAAATTACCCGCCAACCCAGGCCAGGCACCCACGCTCGTTGATGTCTACCGGACACACCAGCAACTCAATACGGCACAAGGAACGATATCCGGCAGCATCAGCGAGGCGGCCGCGTTCCTGATCTTCCTCGAAGAGGGACTTGAGAGCGACCTCGATAAGCGGGACGAGGTCGTGCGGCAACTGCACAGAATCAGACAGTTGCTGCATGACCTGGCGAACCTTCTTGCAAGCTACGAGAACGCCATGGCCATATTACTAGGCGACCAGCACATGGAGGGAACCGATCCTTAGAGATCAGGCAACTGCCAATCGATCTCAGGTTTTCCGGCAGCATGCAGCGCTTCGTTGATCGCAGAGAACGGCTTGCTGCCAAAGAACCCATTGCGGGCCGAGAGCGGCGAAGGGTGCGCGGACTGCACCACGCTGTGCCGGGTGGTATCGATCAGGCTGAGCTTTTTCTGGGCATAGTTTCCCCAGAGCACGAACACTACTGGGCTTTCTCTGGCATTCACGTGGCGAATGATGGTGTCCGTGAAGGTCTCCCAGCCCTTGTTCTTGTGCGAATTTGCACTATGCGCGCGCACCGTCAGTACCGCGTTTAGCATCAGCACGCCCTGCCTGGCCCAGGGAACAAGGTAGCCGTTATTGGGTACACGACAGCCAGGGTCAGCGCGCAATTCGCTAAAGATATTCACCAGCGAGGGCGGCGGCTTGATACCAGGGCGTACCGAAAAGCATAGCCCGTGCGCCTGGTTATTATCATGATAGGGGTCCTGGCCCAGTAGTAGCACGTTCGTCTTTTCGTAAGGGGCGACCTCCAGCGCCGAAAATACCTCAGGCTGCGGCGGAAAAACAGTGTAATGCTGGCGCTCTTCATCCACGAACTGCTCTAGCTTCTGGAAGTAGGGCTTCGTGAACTCTTCGGCAAGCAGTGTATGCCAGGTTCCGGCGAGTTGTTTCTGCATACTCTCTACGTAACAGGCGGGGGTGTAGCCCTCGCCATGCTCCTTCCGGTGATATGGTGTGACTATCTATTCTTGATAGTGTACCGCAAAGCGGAAGAAACAGCAGTGTCGCCCTTAGCACACGCTCTCTTGCTCGATAGGCACGGGAACAGTGAAGGTGTAGCCAACGCCTGGCACGGTCATAATATAGCGGGGGTGATTATCATCGCGCTCGACTTTCTGGCGCAGGTGGCGAATATGGGCCTTCACCAGGCCGGAGTCGCCGGCCTCATCGAGGCCCCAAACGCGATCGACAATGACTTCGTGGGTGAGCACCTGCCCAGTATTGGTGATCAGCAGGTGCAGCATGCGGCTCTCAGTAGGCGTCAGATGCACCTTGACGCCATTGCTGGTAACTTCGTGACGCATCGGGTCCAGCGTCACCGGCCCCACAGTTATCGTCGTTGACGGCGAGGTCTCCGAAGATGAGCCATCCGCGCTATTCACAGAACGGCGCGTCACAGCTTTTATGCGCGCCAGTAACCGCCGGGGACTGAACGGTTTACGCAGATAATCGTCGGCCCCCATCTCCAGGCCGCGTACCTCATCCTCCTCACGATCATGCGCCGTTAGAATCAAGATCCTGGCATTGCTTTCGGAACGCATGCGCCGACAGACCTCGAAACCATCCAGCCGTGGCATCTGGACATCCAGAATCACCAGGTCGGGCTGCGCCTCACGCCAGCGTTTAATGGCCTGCTCGCCATCAAAGGCGCTAATGACATCATGCCCGTAGCCTTTGAGCCAGTAGGTCAGCATGTCTACCATATCGCGGTCATCGTCCACCACCATAATTTTCATGTGTCTTTCCTCACTTTGGCCCTGCAATGCACACTGCGTATGTGTTTCAGAAAGCAGGCAGGCCTATACACGTTTTTCTATGCATACATACATATCGACACATCTCTCTATCTTCGTAGCTGCGTGATAAATCACGCTCGCCAAGCCAGCCCACGTGTCAGGCCAGCATACGCGTGATAAATCACGCAGCTACGAAAGGCGAGCGACCTTTCAATTCGTGGGGGCAATACCTCTGACTTTGGCCCTTGCCAGTTCTCATATATCTCGTTATCGTGTATACTCTTCCTGGATAAAGAGTCACTCCACTCGCAGAGGATGTGCATGAGGCAACCGATCATCGTTACTACGCCAGAAGGCGTGCAAAAATATGTGGGCAAGGCTATTCTCAGCCGGATAGTGCTTATTACTATCCTGACCCTGTTCATTATAGCGCTTGATATCATTCTACTTGTCCTTAATGGCATCAGTGCCGGGCTATTTACTAATGCCGGGCTACTTACTTTTGACGAGGCCCAATTGGTCTTCTTCGGCCTGGTGTATATCTACGTGTTCGTGATGTACTTCAGAGCGCGCCATCATTCTCTCCCTGCTATCGTAATCGATGAGCAGGGTATCCACGCCAATAAGCTATTTATCCCCTGGGACAATATCGCCGCGATCTTTCCCTGGCGCGTCAAGAAGGTTGAATATGTCGGCGTGCTTCCGCGTAATCTCAGCCTTGTCCTGCGCCGCAGCAACCTCAATGTCTTTCTGAGAATCGCGGTTACCATAATGGCCACCATTAACAGGCTTCAGGGGAAGCCTCCCTTTGGCCTGGTCTCCGACTCTATGACGATGCAGGAACTCCTCCAGCAAATATGGAACAATTACTACCCGGAGTACCAGCGCTACCAGATCTCTCCGTATCCACCCAGATAGGGAGTTTCAGCCCATTCTTTGTCCATTTCAACCAGCCAGGAAGTTCTCCACGATGCGACTAAATTCCTCCGGCTTCTCCCTGTGGCCAATGTTTGCACTCTTGCATAATCGATAGGTGCGAGCTTGGGATGAGCGCAAATGAGCAAGCCGAATCCCTTGTATATTAGAGGGAGAACGAGAGAATCTGATACACTACGAAGGAAACGGAGAAGAGAGCACGCGGTGGTGAATCTGACCGAATCCCTGAGCAGCAAGCTCGTGCTGTAGAT
>JALYTT010000595.1 GCA_030854145.1 Chloroflexota bacterium
CACGGGAACCCAGACGGAGTCGGTTGTCCTTCGCTTGCAGCCGCTGCATCAAAAGATCCTTTCCTTGTTGGGACCAGCCTCTCAACAATTTTATTTTTTTTCAGATTGAAACTGCGGAATGTGGGCTTAAGTTCACGCCTATGTGGCTTGCCTCGCCCGCTGGGAAGCTATGCATATGGTTGACCTGCACGGGCGAGGCAAGCCATCGCCCCTACGCGGAAGAGGTTAGAGGACAACAATGTGAAATACATTCGTGATAGCAAATTTATGGATTTAGAAGGCAGCGCATCCACCGGGGAATAAAGTGTCAGAACGTGTTGTTTTTAGTTAGAGGGACATCACATATCGCTGTGCTAATTTGGTGAGAACGCGATTTCACCGGCAGCGCTAGGTCTATTGGTGTCGCCATCGGAGTATAACAGATTGAAACTTTACGTAGGCAGACTGCCCTACCAAACAACCGACCAGGACCTTTCTGATCTTTTTGGACAGTACGGGCAGGTCTTGTCAGCTACCGTGATTGTTGATCGTGAGACGGGACGAAGCAAGGGATTTGGCTTTGTCGAGATGAACGATCAAGAAGCGCAGGCAGCCATGAGCCAACTCAACAATTCTACCCTGGAGGGTCGCACCATCATTGTGAATGAGGCACAGGATCGCCGAGAGCCGCGTAGCGGTGGTGGTGGCGGTGGTGGCGGTGGCAACTTCCAGCGCAGAGACCGTCGTCCGGGCGGCGGTGGCAGTAGCGACAGGCGCTACTAACACAAAGCATGCTGCGTGATATGTAGCGGAGCATAGGTAAGGGGTGCAGAACACTATCTGCACCCCTTACCTACGCTCGCTCTTCGCATGCACACGGATGCGGCAAGCCGAATCCCTACGCGGGTGGGGGCATCGCCCTGATACCCGTGCCATGAACCTTGACAGTGGTACTATGCCGCCAACTCAGTTCTTCGCGCCAGCAGCTTGGCGAGGCGCTCTTCCTGGGCAGCCAGTCTCTCGCGTTCTTTGGCGACGACCTCCGGCTTAGCTTTGGCGACAAACGCTTCGTTCGCCAGCTTGGCCTGCATGCGCGCAATCTCCTGTCGCGCCTGGCCAATCTCCTTGTCGAGCCGGCCCAGTTCTTTGGCAATATCGATCATGCCGGCCAGCGGAAGGTAAATTTCCACCGGACCTGCCAGCAGGCTCATGGCCTGCTCCGGTTTCTGGGCGAGGTCGTGGTGCAACTGCGGCTTCTCGGTGCGCGCCAGAAACTCGATGAGTGAGGCCTGCTGCTCAAGCATGGGCGTCTGGCTGCCAGCGGCCAGCAGGACCGGGATACGGTGTACTGGCTCAACCTCCATCTGGTTACGCGCGTCGCGGATGCGGACGATCACCTCTTGCAGCAGACCGAACTCCTGCTCCGCCGCCTCGTTGATCCAGCGTGGCTGGCTCGTGGGCCAGGGCGCGATGATCAGCGCGGATGCCGGCCAGCGCGCCTCATCGGGTACAACCGAGCGGTAGAGATGCTGCCAGACCTCCTCGGTAAGGAAGGGCATAAACGGGTGCAGCAGGCGCAGAGTCTGATCAAGCACCGCGCGCAGGATGCCGGCCGTGGTGAGACGCGTGATGCCATCGCCCTGCATCTGCACTTTAGCGATCTCCACATACCAATCGCAGTAGTCGGACCAGAAGAACTCGTTGATGCGCCGCCCGGCATCGCCGAGTTGGTAGTCATCCAGCAGATGGGTCACCTCGTCGGTGAGCCGCGCCAGCCGGCTGAGTATCCAGCGATCCGCCAGCGTGCGCGGCTCCAACACACGCGGCGGGGGCACACCGCCGGGGATCTCAGCAGTGGTTATCAGCACGAAGCGCGAAGCGTTCCAGATCTTGTTGGCGAAGTTGCGATTGCCCACGATGCGCTCCGGCACCAGCTTCATATCGTTGCCAGGTGTGCTGCTGGTCGCCAGCGTGAAGCGCAGGGCGTCGGTCCCGTACTGGTCCATTACGTCGAGCGGGTCGATGACGTTGTTCTTGGACTTGCTCATCTTCTCGCCTTTGGCATCGCGCACCAGGCCGTGCAGGTAGATGGTATGGAACGGGGGCGTACCCAGGAAGTGGATACCCGCCATGACCATGCGCGCCACCCAGAAGAAGATGATATCGTAGCCGGTCTCCAGCACCGCGGTCGGATAGTAGCGACGCAGGTCCGGGGTGGTATCGGGCCAGCCCAGCGTGCTGAACGGCCACAGCCACGAACTGAACCAGGTATCGAGCACGTCCTCGTCCTGGCGGATAGCCTCGCTCTCGCAATGCGGGCAGGTCGTTACATCCGTGCGACTGACGGTCATCTCGCCACAGTTGTCGCAGTACCAGACGGGGATACGATGGCCCCACCAGAGCTGGCGCGAGATACACCAGTCGTGGATGTTTTCCAGCCAGTCAGTATAGACCTTATTGAAGCGCTCCGGCACAATCCTCACCTGATCGTGCTTCACGGCCCCCAGCGCGGGCGTGGCCAGCGGCATCATCTTCACGAACCACTGCTTCGAGATCAGCGGCTCCACGACGGCATTGCAGCGCTGGCAATGGCCCAGCGGCACCAGGTAGTCCTCAATCTTGACAATCAAACCAAGCCGTTGCAACTCTGCCACGATGTTTTTGCGCGCCTCATAGCGGTCCTGCCCGGCATAGGGACCGGCTTCGGCGGTCATCTTCGCATCGAAGCCGATCACCTGGACGCGCGGAAGATTATGCCGTACACCGATCTCAAAGTCCACTGGATCATGGGCCGGCGTCACTTTGACCGCCCCCGTCCCAAAGTTCGCCTCCACGGCCTCGTCCGCCACAATCGGGATCTCGCGTCCGATGATCGGCAGGAGCACCACACGTCCCACGAGATGGGTGTAGCGCGCATCTCTGGGGTTGACAGCGACGGCGGTATCGCCCAGGATCGTTTCTGGCCGCGTGGTGGCAACGCTGATATACTCGGTCGCTTCCTGGGAGCCGGCCTCTGGCTTGAGAGGATAGCGCACATAGGTCAGGGTGCCCTGGGTATCCTCGCGCTCAACCTCCAGGTCGGAGAGGGCGCTCATGTCGTGTGGACACCAGTTGATAATGCGCTCGCCGCGATAGATCAGCCCCTCGTCATACAGGCGCACAAAGACCTCGCGCACAGCCCTGGAGAGACCCTCGTCCAGCGTAAAGCGCTCGCGCGACCAGTCGCAGGAGGCGCCGAGGCGGCGATGCTGGTCCTGGATGCGGCTCTTGTACTGGCCTACCCACTGCCAGACACGCTCTAAGAAGGCCTCACGCCCGAGCGTATGCCGGTCAGTACCCTCCTGGGTCAGCAAGCGCTCGACAACGACCTGGGTAGCGATGCCGGCATGATCTTCGCCCGGCACCCAGAGTGTCTCGACGCCGGCCATGCGGTGATAGCGAATAAGGATATCCTCGACGGTGGCGGTAATCGCGTGTCCGAGGTGCAGCGCGCCGGTGACGTTGGGCGGCGGCATGCTCATCACAAAGGGCGGGCGATCTGGGTTCGGTCGAGGCTTAAAGTAGCCGCCCTCTTCCCAGAAGCGGTACCACTTGCTCTCCACCGCCTGCGGCTCATATGCTTTAGGTAAGGACGCAGCCTCGTGTTTCTCTACATTCTGTTGCATCTGATCCTACTCAATCTTCTTTAGCCAGGATTCTCATAGTTCTAATTACGCCAAACAAAGAACCCTTCCCGGTCGCCAGGGACGAGAAGGGTCTAATGGCTATGCGGTTGTATCGCGTCGTTGTCTCTAGTCTAGCGAGTAGAGCGCTACTTGTCAAGATTTCAGGGTGCGCCTCATCCGCGTAGGGACCGGGCGCGGGCCAGCGGCGCCCCTACACGGATGCCACATTTCGTGTAGGGGCGC
>JALYTT010000136.1 GCA_030854145.1 Chloroflexota bacterium
TCGTCATCGCGTCCCAGTTTTTCCGCCGGGCACCAGAGGCCGGCCAGGCCCAAGGGCCTGCCTCACGGATGCGGCAAGCCGGATCCCTACGCGAAATGGGGAAGCGCCCCACTATTCCGTGCAATGAAGTTTGACAGAGCACTAGCTGCGCGATCAATCGCGCAGCTACGAATTGCATGTTGCCTCTGATTTCATTACAATTAGGAAGGAGGAAGCGCGCAATGTCGATTGATAACGAACTGTATGATCGACTCGGCTCAACCTGGTGGGATGAGAACGAGCCGCTCAATATGCTGCGCACCTGTATGAACCCTGGCCGGTTCGGCTACTTTCGAGAGGTGCTCCTCACGCGCCTCAAGCTCGATCCTCAGGGCAAGGAGGCGCTTGACATCGGCTGCGGCGGCGGACTCCTGGCCGAAGAGTTTGCGCGCCTGGGCTGTCATGTTACAGGTATCGATCCATCTGAAGCCTCGCTGGCTACGGCCAGAACTCATGCCCAACAGGAGGGCCTGACCATCGACTATCGCGCAGGGTTTGGCGAGACCCTGCCCTTTGCTGATGAAGCCTTCGACCTGGTGTACTGCTCCGATGTTCTTGAGCATGTGAAGGATCTCAATGCGGTCATCGCGGAGGTGGCGCGTGTCCTTAAGGTAGGAGGCGTTTTCTTTTATGACACGATTAACCGCACATTCATGAGTAAGCTCATCACCATTCAACTCCTGCAGGAATGGAAAGCTACGCGCGTTATGCCCGCCAACCTTCACGATTGGCATATGTTCATCACACCATCTGAACTGCGAACCCTTATGGAACAGCATCGCCTGGTATCGCAAGAGATTACAGGTCTGGGGCCGCGCGCCAATCCTCTCACGCTCATCAACTCACTACGCAGATGGAAACAGGGGAAATTGTCTCTCAGGGAGCTGGGAACCCGCCTCAATATGAGGAAGAGTAAAGATAGGTCAAACTCGTATATGGGGTATGCCATGAAGTCATCAGGCCCTGGAACCAGATAGATACGAAATTTGCCGGCCAGGTGGTTGGCCTGCCATTTATGTTGGAGGGCTTTGCCTTCTTTGTGGAGGCCATCTTCCTGGGCCTCTATCTCTATGGCTGGAACCGCCTGCCACCGCGCATCCACTGGCTCTGCTCCTTCCCGATCTGGATCAGCGGCATGCTTTCGGCCTGGTTTATTGTCAATCAGCGGCTTTTTGCATACGCGTGATGCTGTGACGCCCGCTCCCTGGGTCTCTCCCTGGCGATGGGCGTCATGGCGGTGCTGCAATGCGCCACCATCGTCGCGGTCTACCTGGCTGCGGAGGCCCGTGCTACCGGTGAGGATGACTTTGCGGCCTCCTACAGGCTCAAGGCGCTCTTCCCCGGCATCATCACCAGCGTCCTGGGCGCGCTCTGTATCGCTCTTTCCATAACGCAGGCGCCCTGGCTCTGGCAGGGTCTGCTTGTCCTGCTCGCCTTAGCGAGGCGCAGCTATCGCCTGGCCAGCCTCTTCGTGATCCTGCAAACAGCCTTTATGCTGACCTCCTGGGGTGTAGCGCAGTATCCCTATATCATCCCGCCCGCGCCCACTATCGAGCAGGCAGCCAATGCCCCGCAGGTGATCGAGACGCTACTGATCGTGATGGGCATCGGCATGCTGATCGTAGTGCCTGCCATTCTCTACCTGTTTATGGTCTTCAAATGGTCGCCCGCCGCTGTGATTGCTGGTTCGCGCCCTCAAGAGGGACCTGGGACCGAATAATCTCCAGCCCCCCTTGCAACCCCTTAAATCCTCGGCAAAAATGTCTGAGGAATTATAATTTGAGATCTTCGATGACTGCGTTTGCGGATACGACGCGGGCCTGGCGTGGGAAGACCTTCTGGGTAAGAACACGATGGACTTCAGCGTCGCCATCGGCACAGCAGTCTTCGACGACAAGCAGGTCATAATCCATGTCAGCGGCCCAGCGGACTGTTGAGAGGACGACACCACTCGTAGCGAGGCCACACAGGATGAGCGAGGTAACATCGTGCGCGCGTAGAATCGTGTCCAGAGGAGTCGTGCTGAAAGCGCCCACACGATGTTTGGCAAGCACAATCTCGCCGGGGCGAGGTCCAACTTGCGGGTGAATCTCCGTCTCAGGACTACCAGCGAGCATACGACCAGACCCGAGGATAGCGGAGAAGGAGCGGTTGCGGGGACTCACCTCGGGATACCCCTCACGAAAACTGACCACAATGTAGATAATTGGCAGGTCAGCAGCGCGGGCAGCAGCAAGGACAGCAGCAGTTTTATGCAACAGGTCTGGATAGTTCTCAATGACCCTGGAAACAATACCGTTCTGATAATCCATAACCAGGAGTGCTGTATGCTTACGATCTAAGGTCAATGCGTCGGTCATATGTTTTTACTTTCTCCCTAAACTTTCTCTGTCGATTACTTGTTGGAAATAGTGGCAGAAGCGCGTTGCCTGGCCTCATCCTGAGGCTCAGGCCGGGTCTCACGTGTGACAATCTGGGCCTTGCCACGCAGCAAGGACGCTAAAGCCGCGACCAGAGACATTATAACAGAGAGGTAGAAGACACTGTGCAGGCCGATAGGCATCGGGTACGAGATGAGGTTGGGGAAGAATTCATGGCCCAACAACACTGTGCGTTTCGCAGCCGGCAAGGCTTGCTGTACTGTACATTGAGTGGGAGCAGAGTTCCCATCGGATTGTAGCCCAGGAAGACCGCAAAAAGTGCCGATGTTGGTGGCAGATGCGCAAGCTTCGCCGCCACGCTGGCCGGAACCCCCGCGTTGATCAGGCCGCTCGAAAGTGTCGTGGGCAGGCTTGTAGCCAGGCCGGATGTAATCAGGCTGAAGAAGACACCGAGACTTACAATGGTACCTGAGTTCTGAAGCGTTGAGCGCATACCGGAAGCCACGCCACGCTGTTCCGGGGGGACACTCCCCATCACCGATGATGTATTGGGTGAAGAGAACATCCCCTGTCCAATGCCAAACATGAAGAGGATCAGCGCGAACCAGATGTACTGCGTGACCAGGAGCGTGGCCGTCACCACCATGTAGCCCAGCAGCAGCCAGAGAAAATAGCCGGTCTCACCCGGCGCAAGTGGATCAATGTGAATACCCTTGAAGATCACCGGCAACGAGATCAAGACAATGCTTGAATCGATCGTCGCCATCAACACGCCAAGGGTCGTATTTGTCAGTGCCACCCACTTATAATGTGGGCCGACAGGTCGATTCCGGCGCGCTAAGCGCTCGAACCTCTCAGCATTGCGCTCCGCTCCATTCTGTGCTTCAGTCTGCATACTCGCCTCATTCCTTCTATAAAGGCCTGCTCTGGGAGCGTGGTAAGCCTGCCCCAAGCGCTCTACCTTCCACTCATTATAGGACCCAGCCGAGAATTTGTACGCGTCTGGCTGAGGACGCGGCAACCCGCAGAAATACAGGAGGCACGAGATCCCCTTGCGAGAGCGGCATGGCTCGTACTAGCTCCCCCTGCTTCCTAACACGAAGAACGTGTCCGAAACTAGCGCGCAGCCACACAAAACAATGCTCAACGAAGACAGGTTTTTACGCAACCTCGCTGATTCAGGATACAATATATATATAAATACACATGTTACTCTATACAAGGAGGTCCTTCTTTACAGTCTATCGTGAACATGCCAGCTTGATTGAGCATAAAGCAAGTGTTCACCTGATGCGCAACGAGATTGCATAGCTGAAGAATATATGAGGGAGACGGGGAAAGAGAGAAGATGAGCAAATCTTGTAGACGCTCCGACAGAGCCAATAGGTGCCTACAAGATGGAACCCATTGGCTCTCTGCCCCTAAAAGAACACCCGATCAGTTGCGATCTGGCGTGAACAGTTGACCGGGTGCCAACTGCTGCACCCCGACAACGAATTGCATGATATCCGGGATCGATCCAGCTACGGTCAGTTCCACAGGAGGATACGACGATGGTCGTACGGAGGTGCCTAAGCTTGCCGCTTCGCTGGCCCAGGCGGAGGTAACCCATGCCGCGTAGGGAACGAAGGTTGCCACTCCCCGCCTGGCTGGACGGCGGCGGGCATTTCCAGTATTGATCGGAGTTACGGCTATCTTCTCGGCATAAGCAGCCACTAGCTTGCGCGCATCCACTGTCAATACCACCTGCGGACGGGGATCGCAGGCGGCTCGCTGCCGATTGAGCCGCGCCGGGTCGAGCCAGAAAAAGACTCGGGCATTGATGAGGGCGTACCATTCGGATGGGGCTATGCCGATCAAGCAGGTTGTTAGGGTCGCCAGAGGCATGGGCCGCTGATCACGAAGCTGAACACCGTTCGGCAGTTCGGTATGCGTCAATCTCTGGTGCTTCTCCAATCTTTCCCGGTTCTCTCCGATGATGCCCGCGAGATCCAGAAGTGCGCTGGCGCAGTGCAGACCGTCCCGCTGGATCGCGGGCCAATTGGCAGCTTCAGCCATATGATAGAGAGAGGTAAGTTGAATCATTCCTTATTTATCGGCTTTCTGGCCTCAAGAACTCCTCAAAGGGCAACGTCGTGTGGCTCTACGTGCGATCGAATCTCCTGTTCATGCGTTTCCCCCCAAGTCGCAATGGTCCTGCTCCATGATAGCATACCTGTGAATCAGAGCAATGAACTCCCCTGGCACTTTCCAAAGAGATGATACAATAGAGAGCAAGAAACATCCAGGCAGCCGTTCTGGAACAACCAGGAAACGGCTAGATCTGATTCAGGAAAGCGCACATACATGGCCAACTTCGTGAAATCGCCCTGTGAAGAGGGCGTTATTCGTTCTGCCTCTGAAACGACACCTTGTTCCCCCCATGTCGGGATATGGGTGCTTGTCGCCACCATTCTTGGATCAAGCATGGCTTTTATTGATGGCTCCGTCGTCAATGTCGCCCTGCCTGTCATCCAGAGAGACTTCAACGCCACATCTGCCGATGTGCAGTGGATTGTGGAGACCTATGCGCTTTTCCTGGCCGCTCTCATTCTGGTAGGAGGCTCCCTGGGTGATCACTTTGGACGACGGCGCATCTTTGCCATAGGAGTCGCGCTCTTCACCCTTTCCTCCGTCTGGTGTGGACTCTCGCCCAATGTGCTACAACTGATCCTCGCACGCGCCGCTCAGGGTATAGGCGCGGCCCTGCTGGTCCCAGGCAGTCTGGCAATTATCAGCGCCTCGTTCAGCGACGAGCAGCGCGGGCGCGCCATTGGCACCTGGTCAGGGTTTTCCGCCCTCACCACCGTGGTGGGTCCGGTGCTTGGGGGCATGTTGGTCCAGTATGCCTCCTGGCGCTGGGTCTTCTTTCTCAATGTCCCGCTGGCGATCATCGTGCTGGTCGTCCTCTTCTGGCGCGTGCCTGAGAGCCGCGATACCGCTGCTTCAGGCAGACTGGACTGGTGGGGGACGCTGCTGGTGACGCTAGGGTTAGGAGCACTGGTGTATGGGCTGATTGAGGCTGGCTCCCTGGGCTTCGGCACTCCCCTGGTGCTCGGCGCACTGGCGATAAGTGTTGTCGCGCTGCTCGCATTCCTGCTGGTAGAGGCGCGTAGCCCCGCCCCGATGGTTCCGTTGACATTATTCCGTTCGCCTACCTTTAGCGGCGCGAACCTCCTCACACTCTTGCTGTACGGCGCGCTCAGTGGCGTCATGTTCTTCTTCCCATTCAATCTCATTCAAGTGCAGGGGTATTCTCCTACCTTCGCGGGCGCGGCCTTCGTTCCGTTCATCCTGCTGATGTTTCTGCTGTCGCGCTGGGCCGGAGGGCTGGTACACCGCTATGGCGCGAAGCTCCCGCTGGTGATCGGACCCGTGATCACGGCTATCGGCTTTGCTCTCTTTGCACTACCGGGTATTGGAAATGGGGCAGGCAGCTACTGGACCACCTTTTTCCCGGCCGTGCTCGTCATGGGCCTGGGCATGAGCATCACTGTGGCTCCGCTTACGACAACGGTGATGGGAGCCGTCGAACAACGCCATGCCGGAATTGCTTCTGGGATCAATAATGCGGTATCCCGCACAGCCGGGCTGCTGGCTATTGCCGTCTTAGGAATTGTGGCCTTCGCGGTCTTCACGAGTAGCCTTGATAGCCACCTGGCGACACTGCACCTGTCCCCTGATGTGTACCACGCGATTGATGTACAACGCGCCAGGTTAGCCGGCATCACCATCCCCACCAATGTGAGCGCTGGGGAACAGGCGGCGCTCAAGCACGCCATCGATGAGTCTTTTGTGAGCGCGTTTCGACTGGTCGCGCTGCTTGGCTCAGCCCTGGCTCTGCTGAGCGCGATCAGTGCCTGGTTGCTGGTTGAAGGGAAGAAACTGGAACCAGCAAAAGATTCAGTATCAGAATCACAGGCTTCGAAGGTTGTAGCAGATGGACAAGAACCTCAGACATCCGCGAACTGATCTGGTATGAAGCTCATTCTCACCCTTGGCAATTGCGCGTTCTCTACTGCGGGGCCACTGTCCAGGTCCCATGGCCAGCACCCGTATCGCATTGGCTCTGACTTCCCTGGATCAGGCTACAATAGCTACCATTGAGACTACCATCAGGTTGTACTATTCCCCAGAAAAGTATAGGGGCAATGCTTGTATCCGTACTGAAGACGGTAAACTGGATATTGTTGCTCGTATCGATACTTCCCGTAAAAGGGCCATCTCCTTGCCACGGCCAAGCCAGTGTAAATTGACCATTGATAGAATTCAGGTTCTGATTGATTGAGAGTGCCATAGTAGAATATTTATCTACACGAGTATTATGGATAGGGCCACTATAGTTGCCTATGATACTTGGGTAGCCGGAAGGATTCTGCGTCACAGCGGTTGCGGTTGGAGTTGGTGTCGATGTGGCTGTTGGCTGCGGCCTGGCGGTTGGGGCTGGTACTAATGTAGCTGGAGGTACGGCTGTTGGCTGCGGCCTGGCGGTTGGGGCTGGCGCCGATCTAGCTGGGGATGTGGCTATTGACTGCGTCCCAACGGGTGGAGCTGTGGAGTGGGAGGTATTCACCGTAGTGATGGCACTCAGGGATGAGGCGGTACCATTTGTGCCTTTATTCAATTGCAGGCCAACAAGCATACCCCCAATGAGTACGATGAGAACCAGGAGGATGCCAATGAAGAACAGCCAGGGTTGGAGCCTGTTTCCTGAGGTAGGATAGGGCATGACCGGCTGTGTGAACCTCCCAGACAAGAGTTCTCCACTTGAAAGCTCACTTCTTCCCCTTATTGGGACAGAGAGTCCTGAACTCGCGTGTACTGTCTGGTCGATTGGCACTGGCATGACTCGTGGGGGCGATATCCTGGTTGGAGCATTGCGCTCCTGGGTTTCTGAGAGGTAACCCGCATCAGCAACAGCGTTCTGTAGTACATAGGCCATTTCACCTGCTGAAGCGAAACGATCTTCGCGTTTTTTGGCAAGAGCCTTTTGGATGATACTATCCAGCGCTGGTGGAATAGTAAGACTCATGTGATGCAAGGAGGGCGGAGGCTCTTGCAGATGTTTTGCTGCGACTGCAAAGGGCGTATTCCCTTTGAAGGGCACATCGCCGCTGAGCATCTGGAAAAGCACAATGCCCAGGGCATAGATGTCGGCGCGGTGATCAACTGCCTCGCCACTGAGCATCTCTGGCGCCATATAGCCCGGTGTCCCCAGAAGCATGCCTGTGGCGGTCAACGCTGCTCTCAAGGTGCTATCACTCTCCTGGATCATGTGCGCAATGCCGAAATCTGCCAGCACCAGGCGACCATCAGTAGAGAGGAGAAAGTTGCCAGGCTTTAAATCACGATGGATCACTCCTTGAGCATGGGCATAATCGAGCGCGGCAGCCGCCTGGTTGATGAAAGCGACCACTTTTGGGAGAGAAAGGGTCCCGTTTTGGGCTAACATGTCACGGAGACTGCCACCAGGCAGGTAGGGCATCACCAGATAGGCCATCCCGTCTTGTTCGCCGTACTCATAGATGGGGATGATATTGATCTGTTCGAGTCTGGCAATGACATCGGCCTCGCGCCTGAAGCGGGTCAGGAATTGATGATATAACGAGCTATTGGGGGTGATATTGGGGAGCAGGACCTTGATGGCCACAAAACGCGAAGGCCGGCGCTGTTTGGCGAGATAGACTGCACCCATCCCTCCCTGGCCGATAGGTTTTTGGAGCACGCTGGTTCCCAGGGTTTTGCCAGCGAGATTATCGGCAGTATTCTTCATCGCTTCCCTCCACGAAGTTTTACATGCACAATCGCTATAGCTTTATTTCTACTTCCTAAATGGGGTTCGCGTCTTTCCCTCTGCATGCTGGCTACTTAATCAGTATATCAGTATGCACAAAAGGGATAGCTTCGTGCGTGGTATCGTGGTATCCTGGAGGATACATGCACAATCCCCTTGTGTTATACTCTTGTTACATAGAAGCAGTCACAACGCCTTGCCTATCAGGAATCGTACCGGGAGTAGGAGGAAGTCTTTCTGATGCGAGATATTTCACTACCTGAAGGAGCGCCACTGGCGGATACGCTGCAATCCGCCGTCGCGGAGGCCATGCAAGTCGGCTCCAGGGTGCAGCCATTCAGCCACGAGAGCGTCACCAAGGCGCCGCGCATCCGTGACGCGAAGGTTGTTCACAGCGTCTGCCCTTATTGCGCGGTGGGCTGTAGCCTGAATGTGTACGTCAGGGACGGCCGGGTGATCGACATCGAGGGCAACCCCGATAGCCCCATTAATCACGGGACGCTCTGCCCCAAGGGCGCGGCAACTTTCCAGTACACGGTGAACTCCAATCGCCTGACACATGTGCTCTACCGGGCGCCGTACAGCGATCACTGGGAATCCAGGTCGCTTGAATGGGCCATGGAGCAGATCGCGCAGCGCGTCAAGCAGGCGCGCGACGAGACATTTGTGGAGCGGCTGCCCGATGGACGCGAGGTCAATCATACCCTGGGCATCGCCTCGCTGGGAGGCGCCACGCTCGACGTTGAAGAGAACTATTTGATGAAGAAGCTCTTCACCGGCGGATTGGGCATGGTGTCGATCGAGAACCAGGCCCGTATATGACACAGCTCGACGGTACCCGGTCTGGGTACATCGCTCGGGCGCGGCGGAGCCACGACCTTTCCGCAGGACCTCGTCAATAGCGACAGCATCTTGATCATGGGCAGCAACATGGCGGAGGCCCATCCGGTGGCGTTCGCCAACGTCGTCAAGGCCAAAGAGCGGGGCGCACAGGTGATTCACGTCGATCCGCACTTCTCGCGTACATCGGCGCTGGCAAATCTGTATATCCCGACGCGCGCCGGGTCGGACATTGTGTTCCTGGGAGCGATCATTCGCTACCTGCTGGAGAACAAGGCCTACTTCCATGACTACGTTGTGCATTACACCAACGCCGCCACCCTGGTACGCGAAGATTTCCGCGACACCGAGGAGCTGGACGGCCTCTTCTCCGGCTACGATGCTAAGACGGAGACCTACACCGACCAGAGCAGTTGGGACTATGAGCGCGACGCCGCTGGGAACCCTAAAACCGATTTGACGCTACAACACCCGCGCTGTGTCTTCCAGGTCATGCGCCGCCACTTCGCGCGCTACACGCCAGAGATGGTGGAGCAGGTATGCGGTGTGCCACAGGAAAGATGGCTGCAAGTCGTGCGCACACTGGTGGAGAACTCCGGTCGTGAGCGCACAGGGGCCATATGTTACGCCGTCGGCTGGACGCAGCAATCGAAGGGCGTGCAGATCATTCGCAGCGCAGCTATCATTCAGCTCTTGCTAGGCAATATCGGACGGCCCGGTGGAGGCATCATGGCCCTGCGCGGGCATGCCTCCATCCAGGGGTCCACCGACGTGCCGACGCTCTACGACCTGCTCGCGGGCTACATGCCGCAGCCAGCCGCTATCGTCGAAGCGGAGCCACAGAGCGAGAACGCGCCGACGGGAACCACCTGGGGTCAGCAGGTCGATCACAAGACGAACGTTGAGTCTCAGCAGACGCTCAAAGAGTACATCGACACGGCGGGGCAGAAGCTGGGCTGGTGGTCAAACATGCCGGCCTACATTCGCAGCCTGCTCCAGGCCTGGTACGGACCGGCGGCAGACGAGGAAGATGGCAATTGCAGTTATCGCGCGCTGCCCAAGATCATCGGCGACCACTCGCACCTGGTGACCAGCTACGCCATGCTGGATGGCAGGGTGCGCGGCTATTTCCTCTTCGGCCAGAATCCCGCCGCCGGCAGCACAAACTCGCGTATGCAGCGCAAGGCGCTGGAGCAGTTGGACTGGATGGTTGTGCGCGACCTCTACGAGGTGGAGTCGGCGGCCTTCTGGTACAAGCAACCGGGCTTTGGCCCACGGACGGAGCCGGTTGACTCCAGCAAGATCAAGACAGAGATCTTTCTCCTGCCCGCCGCCGCCTCGACCGAAAAAGCCGGCAGCTTCACCAACACACAGCGCCTGCTGCAATGGCGCGACAAGGCCGTTGATCCACCGGGAGACGCGCGCTCGGACCTGTGGTTCGTCTACCACCTCGGCAAACGCCTGAAAGAACTCTACGCGGATAGCCAGGCGCCGGGCAATCAGGGTATTCAAGCTTTAACATGGGACTATGACCGGGACGAACCGGAACCAGATTCGCGCATCCTCGATGAGCCGGATGCGCTGCTGGTTCTCAAGGAGATCAACGGCTACTACACACACAAACCCGTTGAGGACGGCGAGACAGGGGCACAGCACAAATATACCTTGCGCGACGCGCCGCACGTGCCAATGTTTAGCGCGCTTAAATCCGATGGCAGCACGGCGTGTGGCTCGTGGATCTATAGCGGGGTCTATCCAGAGCCAGGCAACAATCGCGCCGCCTCGCGTGTCGCCGATGGCAGCTATACCTTCCTGCAATGGGGCTACTCGTGGCCGGCCAACCGGCGCATCCTCTACAACCGCGCCTCGGCCGATCCAGAGGGTCGCCCATGGTCAGAGCGCAAGAAATATGTCTGGTGGGACGAGGCACAACAAAAGTGGACAGGCTTCGATGTACCAGACTTCCCAGTTGGCAAGCCACCGACGTTCACACCGCAGCCAGGGGCCAGCGGCATAGACGCGCATTCGGGGAGCGACCCGTTTATTATGAAGCCCGACGGCAAGGGCTGGCTCTACGCGCCGAAGGGGCTGAAAGATGGACCGTTGCCGGCGCACTATGAAGCGGCGGAATCGCCGGTCCACAACGCGCTCTACCACCAGCAGAGCAATCCGGCGGCGAAGTACTTCCGCGACCGGCCGGATAACCGGCTGGCCGCTGTAGGCGATGCGCGCTATCCCGTTGTCATCACCACCTATCGGCTGACCGAGCATCACGTCAGCGGGCCGATGACGCGCTGGATGCCCTGGCTGAACGCGCTCCAGCCCACGCTCTTCGCCGAAATGAGTCCCGAACTGGCGCAGGAGCGCGGAATCATGCACGGCACCTGGGTAATTATCGACACGCCGCGCGGGGAGATCGAGGCGCGGGCTATGGTCACGCGGCGCCTGCAGCCGCTGCGCGTGGGTGGGCGCACAGTCCACCAGATCGGGCTGCCATTCCACTGGGGCTTCCAGGGGAAAAGCACCGGCAGTATCACCAACGACCTGGCGCACATGGTGCTGGAGCCAAACGTCAGTATTGAAGAGGCCAAGGCGTTTACCTGCAATGTGCGCCCTGGACGCCTGCCATAAAGGAGCAGCACGATGGGGGTTGAACTTTCAAACCTGCCGGGGCTGGTGCAGAGGATGCTCGCGCCGATGCGCAAAGAGACACCTCTGCCATCACAGCCGGCGCTGGGCTTTTTCACCGATACCAGCCTCTGCATTGGCTGCAAAGCCTGCGAGGTAGCCTGCAAGCAGTGGAACCAGCTCCCGGCCAGCGAGCCTGCCTGGACCGGGACGAGCTATGACAACACGGGGGCGTTGAGCGCGATCACCTGGCGGCACGTGGAGTTCGTTGAGCAGATCGACAGGCCACCCTCGCTGCCGCTGTTCGAGGACCGCATAGCCGCGGCCAGGAGCAATGGCACGATCGAACAGCCGCCACCCGGCACAGCGCTGCCTTTCTTCAACAGCGACCGCTGGCTGATGATGAGCGACGTGTGCAAGCACTGCGCCAACGCGCCCTGCCACGAGGCCTGTCCCACAGGCGCCATCATTCGCACCGAGTTCGACACGGTCTATGTGCAGCAGGATATATGTAACGGTTGCGGCTACTGTATCATTGCCTGCCCCTTTGGGGTGATCGCGCGCGACGAGCTGGGCGACCACAAAGCGCACAAATGCACGCTGTGTTACGACCGCCTGAAGGACGGAATGGAGCCGGCATGCGCCAAATCCTGTCCGACAGACTCTATCGTCTTTGGCGAGGTGGCACATCTCAAGGAGCAGGCACGCGCGCGCCTGGGCCTGCTGCGCGAACGGGGCATGAGCGAGGCCCGGCTCTACGGCGTGGATGAGACGATCCTTGATGGCGGGCTGAACTCGTTCTTCCTCCTGCTCGATGAGCCGGCGGTATACAACCTGCCGGAGAATCCGCAGCGACCCTCCAACAATGTCGCTCCGGCCTCCTTCTGGACGATCATGGCGGCGGCGGTCCTGGGTGTGGCGGGCATCATCTTTTTCAGGGAATGAGAATACGTCAGGAAGGTAACGTATGGCGGAAAATAGCTTTTTAGGAACGCAGCTTGCTACCCCTCTGCGGGACGTGGTTACACGCGCGCCTACACTCGATGCGCTGGTTGAGCAACTGGCGACGTTCAGCACAGGCTACACACCGGATACAGCACGCGAACTGCAAGAAACTACCTATTACGACTACCCTGTACTCAAAGCGCCGTTCTGGGGCTGGGAGATCACCTGGTATTTCTTTTTTGGCGGTCTGGCTGCCGGCTGCTACGTGATCGCCAGCATGGCAGCGTTTTTCGGCTCGCGCGAAGATCGCGCGGCGTTGCGCACAGGCTACTACCTCTCGCTGCTGGCGCTCCTACCCTGCCCGCTGCTGCTCATCAAAGATCTGGGGCGCCCTGAACGCTTCCTGCATATGCTACGCATGTTCAAAGTAAAATCGCCAATGTCAATGGGCATCTGGGGGCTGCTGAGCTTCTCGCTCTTCAGCGGCATCACGGCCGTGAACCAGGCGGCGCGAGATGGCCTGCTGGGCCGCTGGTGGGGCGCGCGTCTGTTGGCGGTGCTGCCGCAGCGGTTGCTGGCCCTGCCGGGGTCGGCGCTGGGCGTCTTCCTGGGCGGCTATACTGGCGTGCTGCTGACGGCGACCAGCGTGCCGCTGTGGTCGCGCAGCAAGCTGCTGGGCGGCATATTTGTGGCCTCAGCGACATCCACCAGCTCGGCGCTGCTCTCCCTGGCGCTGCGCCTGAGCGGGGCGCCCGCGAGAACGCTGCATAAGCTGGAGCGCCTGGAATGGGCCGCGCTGCTGCTGGAAATGCTGGGCCTGCTGGCGTTCCTGCGCGGCTCCGGCCGGGCGGCGCGGCCACTGGTGGGCGCAGGTCCAGGCGAGCATGGCAGCACCTTCTGGCGCTTCGTCTTCGGCAGCGGCATGCTCGTACCCTGGCTACTACAGACGGGCACATTGCTGGGCAGCAAGCACTCGCCACGCCGGAAGCACGGCGGCCTAGGCATCGTCATCTCGCTGCTAGTGCTGCTGGGTGGCTACCTCCTGCGCCGCACGCTGATCGAGGCGGGCCACACGTCAAGCCGGGACGCGCGTACGACGCTGTGGAACGCGAGACGATAAGGGATGAGCAAGGCATCCCCCAATAGGCGTCAAGTTAAGCCAGGAACACGCGGACATGGGGCATCGCCGTAGCGCGTGGCTTGCCTCGCCGTCCTGGTGGTGACAGGGACGG
>JALYTT010000596.1 GCA_030854145.1 Chloroflexota bacterium
TAGCCGGGATTTTCAAGCAGGAGAAGAAAGAAGATGCGCTGCTCAATCTGGCGGCTTTTAAAGCCAAATACCAGAAGCGCTATCCTGAAGCTATCCGTAGCCTGGTTGAAGATGAAGAGCATCTGTTAACCTTTTATGCTTTTCCGCCGGTGATGCATCGGTACATCCGAAGTACCAATGCCATTGAAAGTTTCTTTAGCAATGTTCGGCAACGGACTGATCAGATTGACGCTTTCACAACGGAAACCAGTTGCTTGACCATCGTCTGGGCGGTGATGCAGGATATTCACTTGCCCAGGATACCGGTTTCCTAAGAGACGTATGAGGATCGCTAGCAGATCAAAATCACCAGCCCAAACGGCTGGGTCAGGGGAAGGTTGCCATCGCAAATGATCCTGTGTAACAAGAACGCTTTTCCCATCGTTTTCTTCATGGCTGTGGTGGACTTGGTGTCTCTTTTTCTCTTATCTCAGATCTTGTGGGCGACAGATATCAGCTACACGCCTCTGTTTACTGGTTTATTGCTGGCCTTTACACAACACCCGGCATGGTGTCAGGAGCCCGCTCATGTTACGCTTCTCTCGTACTCCATTCTGGCGCTACTCCCTGCTATTTTGCTTGCTCTCCGGTGCCGTCCTGCTGTTGGCAAGTTGCGGTCAAAATGCCACTGCCGGGCAAACCGCTGCCCAGGCGGGAGGGACACCCTCTCAGGGTTGCGATATCGAGGTAAGCTGGGCCATGCATTATGCTTCGCTCAAGGGGTTAAAACGCGCTGCTGGTCTGGATCTTGCTGTCCAGGGTACCTTCACCACTATCCTGAACACGCAGGGGAGTGGTCTCATCAGCAGCGATTTCTCCTTCGCGACCAGTAAGGTGCTCCTGAACCCGCAGCATCTCCTCAAAAGGTCTTCTGCCAGTATCACCATCCACCAGAGCGGCGGCTGGCAAGGCAACACACTCCACCAGGTCTGCGGCGATCCGCTGTTTCAAGTGGGTGAAAAGGCTATCCTCTTCCTGCACCAGGGCAGTCCCGGTCAGTACTTCGTCATCGGCGGCCCCTCCGGCCGTTTTGAAGATCACCAGGGCAGCGTGCAACCAGTAAACGGCGAGGGCGTGCAACTGCCGTCGAACCTGACCGAACAGCAATTTTATGCCCTGCTACAGAAGGCATAAGGGGAGGCGCCAACTAGCGCCTCCCTGGACGAGTATGCTACAATACTCATAGGAAAACAGAGCATTCAAGTAGCTCCAGAAATAGTTACATAACCCATCAACTATCATCTGACCTGGAAGGATCTCTCTCGTCATGAACAAGAAGCTGCTGAGCACAGTACTCTTATTTGCCGTCTTCATTGGCTTCCTTTGGGGCGGCCTCACCCTGCTCACGCACCCGGCGGATGGGGAAGAGTTTGTGTACGCACTCATGCTGCTGGGGTGCTCCGGCTATGCCCTGGTCTCTATCCTACTGCTGCCACGCAAAAAGCTGCCGTAACTAATAACTAGCATCATAAGAAATATCGGGAAGTGTGTTGTATGCTTGAAGATCGACTAACGACGCCGTTAGTTATACGTATTGCTACCTCTGAAGACATCTCAACCATCGAGAACCTTGATAGCTTCAGCACATCACCCACCCGCCATATCCATCGCGAGATGCACAAGTACTTCGGTTCGGTCGAGCCCTCGACGCACGAGCGTATCCTCATCTTCCTGGTCGAAATGGACGATGTCCCGGCCGCCAAGGCTGAACTCATGCTGCCGCCAACCGGCACAGCCTCCGCTGTCGGCTACGTCAAACGCGTCGTCGTCCACCCTGATTTTCGCCAGCATGGCCTGGCACGCCGCCTCATGGAGCACATCATCGACTACGCTCACAGCGAACAACACCTGGATGCCATCGATCTACATGTCTGGGAAGACAACCAGCCCGCTATCCGGCTCTACGAGTCACTCGGCTTTGAGCTACAGCACCGCGAACTCTACTTCAGGCTACATTTATAGCCTTCATTCTTGCAGCACCAACTCATCCATGCAGGCGGGCATCCTCTGCCCATTTTGTGACGCAACCTGCTTCCCCCTCGTTGTAAAACGCGGACCGGGAAAACACCTGGCACGTTTCCCCCAATACATGACCTCTCCCGGTATTCTGGCGCGAAGGGTGGAAGCGCCATTCCTGGAACAACCAGACGCCCATGATCCAAGGACGTATGTGTATACGACCGCACATCGGGCGAACATGACAGCCGTAGCAGGAGGTATGCGCGAGATATGGCACTGAGATCTGTACTGGCACCCACCACACAGCCAGAAGAAAACCAGACCGCAAGCAGCAGTCCCCGCTGGATGCACCACTTTTTCACGCGGGACCTCTCACCCGACAATCTCCCGCTTATCGACCTGCAACGGCGCGGCGTCTGGATTGGGCTGGCCTGTATTTTGCAGGCCCTTGACGAGATCGATCACAGTTGGTACATTCCCTATCTCATGCCTTTCGGGTCCCTGATCCCTCTGGCCCTGCTGCTGGGGAGCTTCGTGGCGCTGTGGATGGCCTTTCGGCCCGCGCGGATCAAGCAGCAGGCCAGGCGCCTCGCAGAGCACCCGCGCCGCTGGCAACGCATCCTGCTCACGCTCACGCTGGTGCTCACTATTGCCGGCGGCATCGAGTTGGGCCGCGCCGTTGTGATGGCCGTCTTACCCCCGCAGTTCTCGAACGATGGCACCTCGCTCGATACCAACGCGGCCGACCTGCTCCTGCATGGTCGCAATCCCTACACCGATTCGAGCATCCTGGATATTGTCCGCCGCTTCTCCATTCAGCCAACCTGGACCACGCCGCTGCGCGCCGGACAATTCGCCAACCGCCTCGACTACCCAACCCAGAACGAGTTTCAGGCCGCGCTCGACACCGCCCTCAAGAGCGGGCAGGCGCCCGAATTCGAGTCCAGGGTGAGCTATCCCGCGCTCTCGTTCCTGACACTGGTGCCTTTTGTGCTGCTCCACAACTACAACGTCTTGCCCTTCTACCTGCTCAGCTATCTGCTGCTGATCGGGCTGGCCTGGCGTGTTGTGAGACCGGAGATGCGCTCGTGGGTTCTGCTGCTGGGCATGGCCAACGTGCCGATGTGGGCCTCGACCGTTGGCGGCAACCTGGATATCTTCGCGACCCTGCTCGTCTTTAGCGCCTGGTTGGTACGCGATCGCCGCTGGGCCTCGACGCTCTTCCTGGGGCTGGCCATCGCTACGAAGCAGACGGTCTGGTTCCTGCTACCCTTCTACTTCATCATGGTCTGGCGACATTACAGCCTGCCGGAGGCTATACGGCGTATGACCATTGTAGGAATCATCGGACTCGCCATTAACCTACCCTTCATTCTCTGGAATCCGCAGGCCTGGCTTGCCGGAGTACTGGCGCCCATCGCCGACCCCATGTTCCCACTGGGCGATGGCATCATCAACCTGAGCGTCACGCACCTGCTGCCCTTCTTTCCGGGCTGGGTCTACCAGGCACTTGAAGGCGGCGCCATGCTGGCCTCGCTGGCCTGGTACTGGCGCATCTGTCGCGAGCGCCCGGAGGCAGCTCTGCTCCTGGCCGTCCTGCCACTGTTCCTGGCCTGGCGCAGCCTGCCGTCGTACTTCTACTGCGTGGCCTACCCAATGTTCATTCTGATGGCGGCCCGGCCCCGCAAACGCCCCGGCACAAAGCCGCACCTGGCCTTGTCTGTACTCACGCGGGAAAAAGAGGCTGTCCTGGCTGACATCCCAGCAACGTTGGGGGCACGCGCGGCCTTCCAGCATATGTTATAGGTATCGTGCCTCGTGTCCGTAGGGCGTGGCTTGCCTCGCCAGTCAAGCGCACGCGCTCTTCGAGCTGGCGAGGCAAGCC
>JALYTT010000597.1 GCA_030854145.1 Chloroflexota bacterium
GTAGAAGCGGTTGAGCGGGTAGGGACGCTGTTTCCAAGCCCGCGCGGGCTTGGAAACAGCGTCCCTACCCGCTCAACCGCTTCTACAGCTTGCGTGGGAGTTCAACGCTAAAAGTAGTGCCGTCGCCCGGCTGAGACTCGCACCAGACGCGGCCGCTGTGGCGCTCGACGATATCCTTACAGATGGCCAGGCCGAGTCCCCAGCCACTTTTCGAAGAGGCCTGCGCACCCGGCGCGCGGTAAAACGTCTCAAAGATGCGCTCCAGTTGATCTTTGGGGATACCCAGGCCGCTATCATGCACACGGAGCGTTACTGCACGCTCCAACTGGCTGACGTATACTTCCACGGCACTCTCGGACGGCGAATATTTGATGGCGTTACTTAAAAGATTGATGACTACCTGGTTGAGTCGATCAGGATCGGCCCGCAGCTTGACCGGTGTTGGCGGCACTTCTAACTCGATGGTACGATTTGTAAGCATACGCTGATCTTCGACCACTTCGCGACAGATAGCTGCCAGGTCGCACTCGCGCAGCCGCAACTTTACCTTGCCCGCGCGAATATTGCTCAATTCGAGCAGGTCCTCCAGAAGCATATTGAGCCTGGATGTTTGTTCATCTATCTTTTGCAATGACGTACGCACAGTTAGCAGTTCATCTGGCAGATCGTGCTGCTTTGATAAACGGCGCAGCGAGATTTGCGCATGTCCGCGAATGGTCGTGAGGGGTGTCTTCAGTTCGTGTGATGCCATTGAGAGGAAGCGATCTTTGAGCTGATTGGCCTCTTTCAGTTCCTGGTTGATCTGTTCCAGCTCGTGTGCGTGTCCCTGCACCTCTTGTTCAGCAAAGAGCGCGCGGCGCCGTGCCGCCTCTCGCTGCCCAACGAGAATAGCCACGCACATCCCGGCAATGAAATAGGGCAGCATCCCCACTATGTCATCCCAACCCCCCCATGTGAATTGCCTGGCAGGAGGAATATAGTAGTAGTCAAGGAACAGGGTGCTTATGAGAACGCAGAGCAATGCAGGACCCAGACCCCAGAAGAGCGCGATGAGCAAGACCGGAAGCAGCATAATGGCCCCCGGAAAATAAAAGTGTGGCATCAGGCTCTGTTCCACTATGACGATGAACAGCCCCAGTCCCGTAAAAGGCACGCAGAGCAGATAGCCGAAGATAGAGCGCCGCCACCAGGCGAGTTGCGCGACATAGCGCCGCTGTACCTCCGCTTTTTGTTGAAGACGTGCGAGAACAAGAGACTTGCTATGAGGATCGGTCTGCCCTGCTCGTATGTGCATGCTATCTCTCCTGCACCAGTTCTTGTGACACTGTAGTATAGCACGTAGGATGCGGCAAATCAATATCTGCTGTGCCTATTACGCCTTTTCTTTTACCATGCTTATAGAAGAGGGATTTGATGAGCTTGTACGCTAACAAAATCAATAAAAGATCAAGCTGTTTCGCGCGCATTATATTCATTATGCAAAGACAGCAATAAATCCTGAAAGGCGCGGACCAGCATATAATTCTGCACAAAATAGTACACAACATTGCCAGTGCGGCGCGAAGCCACAAGTCCAGATCTCGAAAGCAATTTAAGATGCCCGGAGATGGTGGCAGGAGAAAGTTTTAATGCTCTGGCAATATCCCCTGATCGCCATTCGAGCGGCTCTTTTGGCTGTGTGCCGCCAGGGATAGTGAGCAGCTCTAAGATCTGGCGGCGGCTGCGATCACACATCGCGCCCAGGAAGTGATCGACAAACTGATCAATCTCAGGAATGCGCTGGACCGGGCTGTTCTCCGACGAGTGTATTAATGGCGTCGTATCATCTACGGACATGAAAAGCCTCCTTTTCCCTGGACCTTTTTCGGTTATAGTATAGAGGTGAGCATACATATAGGATACGTTTGTAAGCAAAGGAAGGGTTACTACCCATGGACCGTGCTGTTACAGCCGACCTTGCGCGTTTCTGCGCCGAACTCTGTTGCGAAGATATACCGGCCACCGTACGTGAGCGTGTGCGCTACCTGTTGCTGGATCATCTTGCCGTCACCTTGCGCGGCTCAACCCTGCCATCCAGCCTGGCGGCCTACCGCATGCTGGCAGAGACGGGGCTGGCGGATCATGGTGGGGCGACGATCTTTGGACGCAGCGAACGCGCCGAGGCATCGTGGGCCGCGCTGGCGAACGGGGTAGCCGCGCATGGCCTGGAGATGGACGATGTTGAGAACCGCTCCTCGCTGCATCCTGGTGTGGTCGTATTTCCGGCAGCACTGGCCCTCGCCGAGCAAGCAGGGGCCGCAGCGGTCGATTTTTATGCGGCGGTCGTGGCCGGCTACGAGGTCACCCTGCGTATTGGGGCGGCACTCAATCCAGCCTCTGCTTACGATCGTGGCTTCCATCCAACGGCGGTCTGCGGTGCGCTTGGCGCCGCGGCGGCCAGCGCGCGCCTGCTACGTCTAGCGCCGGAACAGACGAACATGGCGCTGGGCATTGCGGGCAGCATGGCCGCCGGTTCGATGGCCTACCTGCACGATGGCGCGTGGACCAAGCGCCTGCATCCCGGCTGGGCCTCGCATGCTGGCATCACTGCCGCCCGCCTGGCTGGCGCCGGCTTCACCGGACCAGGCGCGATCTTAGAGAGTCGCTATGGCTTCCTGCACGCCTACTCCTCGCAGGGAGATATCTCCCTGCTCACACCCGGCACGGATGGCGAGTTCGCTATCACACGGGTATCGCTCAAGCCCTATGCCTGCTGTCGCTACATGCATGGACCCATCGACTGCCTGCTCGCGATTAGAGGCCTGCACCAGCCCGACCCCCAGCATATCACGCGCGTCCACTGCGGCGTGCTCAGCGGCGGCCGTGGCTTGATCGCGGACCCGCTTGAGGAGAAGCGGCGCCCGCGCAACATCGTTGAGGCGCAGTTCAGCATGCCCTTTGGCGCGAGTGTGGCTCTGCTGACCGGGCAGGCCGGGCAGGCGGTCTTCAGCGACGTGTGGCTCCACAATGCCGCCGTGCGCGCGCTGATGCAGCGCGTCGAGTGCAAGTCCTCGCCCGACCTCGACGACCACTACCCGGCCGAATGGCGCGCCTCGGCCCACGTCGAGATGGACGATGGCCGCGAGTTCAGCGCGTCGGTGCGCTATCCCCTTGGCGATCCCCTCAATCCCCTGAGCTGGGAGCAACTCGAAGCGCGCTTCCATGAGCTCGTCACCCCGCTGATCGCGGACCCACAGCAGCGGCAGGAAATGATTGAGCGCGTGAAGGGACTGGATGATTACGAGAAAATAAGCTGGGCCCACTCCATGTAGGAGCGATGGCTTCGCTCCTACATGGAGTGGGGTCTGAATTTGAGCAAGAACTAAATGTCGAAGTCATCCGCCCCACCATGTTGACAGACCGGGTATACCGGGTGCGCTATCGAGGGCAGCAGCACATCCTGCATCTGGAGATGGAGACCGGCTCCCTGGTGGAGATGCCCACCCGGTTGCTGTTCTATCACGCCGGTATCCTTGATTGCTACCAGTTGCCCGTCATTTCGATGGTGATCTACCCGTTTCAGGTAAGCATGGCGGAGTCGCCGTTACAGGAGACCAGCGGCCCAGAAGAGATCCTGATCTTTCACTTCAAGACACTGCCTCTCTGGAAGCTGGATGCCCGCTGGTTTCTCCAGGAACATGCCGTCAGCATGTATGCGCTATTACCGGCGATGGCGCAAAACAAGTTCCGGGAGACCATTATGGGTCTCGTGCAAGAGCGGTTTCCGGCGTTGCAAGCAGTAGTGGCGCAGAAAATCGCGGCCATCTATGATACTGATGCGTTACAAAAGATCATCCTGGCGCTTGCGCTGGCCCCTGACGAGGTGGTCGCTCGCCACTATGT
>JALYTT010000598.1 GCA_030854145.1 Chloroflexota bacterium
CCTACGTTCCATACATCTTCTTCTCAGACAGATAGACGCCGTGGAATGCACTTTGCAAAAAACCTACCGAAGGCATCATCACACTGTCGCGGGCTGATTATGCATATGCTGCTGGGCAGCCCCCTGTCGCTGCCGTTCAAGGAACATGCGCTTGAGGAAATGCCCGGTAAAGGACTGTTCATTTTCCGCGACCGCTTCCGGCGTGCCCTCGGCGATCACTTCGCCGCCCGCGTCGCCGCCGGCCGGACCCAGGTCGATGATCCAGTCAGCGCTCTTGATGACATCCAGGTTATGCTCGATCACGACGATGGTGTTGCCGGCATCCACGAGGCGCTGCAAGACATGCAGCAGGCGCTCCACGTCGGCGAAGTGCAGGCCTGTGGTTGGCTCATCCAGGATATAGAGTGTGCGGCCCGTCGCGCGGCGCGAGAGTTCGGTCGCCAGCTTGACGCGCTGCGCCTCACCGCCGGAGAGCGTGGTGGCCGGCTGGCCCAAACGGATGTAGCCCAGACCTACGTCGTTCAGCGTCTTCATCTTATTATAGATCGATGGCACATTCTCGAAGAAATGCGTGGCCTCCTCGACCGTCATATCCAGCACGTCGGCGATGTTCTTGCCCTTGTAGTGGATCTCCAGCGCCTCGCGATTGTAGCGCTTGCCTTTGCAGACCTCGCATGGCACGTACACATCGGGCAGGAAGTTCATCTCAATGGTGACGATGCCCTCGCCCTTGCAGGCCTCGCAGCGCCCGCCCTTAACGTTGAAGGAGAAGCGTCCGGGCTGATAGCCCCGCAGGCGCGACTCCGGCACCTGCGCGAACAGGTCGCGTATGCCTGTGAAGGCGTTGGTATAGGTGGCAGGATTCGAGCGCGGCGTGCGTCCAATCGGCGACTGATCGATGTCGATGACCTTGTCCAGGTACTGGATGCCCTGGATCTCATCATGCGCGCCGGGCTTATCGTGGGCGCGATGCAGCGTATGCGCCAGCTTGCGGTACAGGATGTCGGTCACCAGTGTGCTCTTGCCGGAGCCGGAGAGGCCGGTAACCGCCACAAACTCGCCCAGGGGGATCTTCACCGTGATATCTTTGAGGTTGTTCTCGCGCGCACCCTTCACAATCAGTTCGTACCCGTTACCTGTTCGCCGCTCCGCTGGTATCTCGACACGTTTACGGCCTGAGAGGTAGTCCCCGGTCAGCGAGTGGACATTGGCCGATACCTCGTCAAACGTACCCTGCGCCACCACATGGCCACCGTGTTCGCCAGCGCCGGGGCCGATATCGATGATGTAGTCGGCGGCGCGCATGGTATCCTCGTCGTGCTCAACCACCAGCAGCGTGTTGCCGATATTGCGCAGGTGTTCCAGCGTCCTGATCAGGCGCTCGTTGTCGCGCTGGTGCAGCCCGATACTTGGCTCATCAAGGATATACAGCACACCCATCAGCCCGGACCCGATCTGCGTTGCCAGGCGGATGCGCTGCGCCTCTCCGCCTGAGAGACTGGCGGCCGCGCGATCGAGCGTGAGATAATCCAGGCCCACATCTACCAGGAACTGGAGCCGTGTGCGGATCTCCTTGAGCACCTGGCGCCCGATGAAACGCTCGCGCTCGCTGAGCGCCGTCTCCACAAGCGGCCCGCTCGGATCGATCTTTGCCAGGGGATCTTTCAACAGACTCTTAGCGTTACCATTACTCTTGCCATTGCCTTTGCCATTGAGCCTGTTGCCAGACTTCTGTGCAGGCGTGGCCTCCTCCTCCAGTTCCTGGAAGAAGCGCTTCGCGGTCACAATCGAGAGGCGCGTGACCTGCACGATATTGCGCCCGCCTACTGTGATCGCCAACGGCTCCGGCTTCAAGCGTGCGCCGTGACAATCGGGACAGACGCGCGCCGACATATACGACTCGATCTCTTCGCGTACATTGTCGCTCTCGGTCTGCTTGTAGCGCCGCTCCAGACTGGGGATCACCCCCTCGAAGTTGATCGTATAGGTGCGCAGGCGGCCGTGCTGCGGCGTATAACGGATCGTCAACTGTTCGGGTGTGCCGCGAAGGACCAGCTCTCGTTGCTCCGCGGTCAGGTCGCGCCAGGGCGCATCAAGGCTGAAATTGAAGTGTTTTGCCAGGGCCTCCAGGATCGAAGCGTACCACTGGCTGCTATTGATCACCTTGCTCCACGGCGCGATGGCTCCTTCATGCAGGCTCAGATTGGGGTTAGTCACCACCAGATCCGCGTCCATCTCCAGGCGCGTCCCCAGGCCGGTACAGGTGGGACACGCGCCGTGCGGGCTGTTGAAGCTGAAGGTGCGCGGGGCAATCTCCGGCAGGCTGATACCGCAATAGACACAGGCGAAGTTCTCTGAGTAGAGGATCTCTTCACCGTCGATGATCGAGACCAGCACCACGCCGTTCCCCAGCTTGAGGGTCGTCTCCAGGGAGTCCGAGAGGCGCTGCCTGAAGGCCTGGTCAACCTCCTCCTGCACCACCACATCCTGCTCCGCCTCGCGCGCTTTCACATCGTAGAGCGTGGGACGTTCGGCGACCTGCTTGTACGATGATGTTTCGCTATGCCCATCCCGCTGCTCTGTCTCCTGAGAGGAAGAACCCGTAAGCGGGCTACTGGCCTGGGAATGCTGGCTCTTGCGAATAACCAGCCGGTCAACCACGACCTCGATGGTATGTTTCTTCTGCTTATCCAGGTCGATCTCGTCGCTCAAGTCGAGGATCTTGCCATCGACGCGCGCACGCACATAGCCAGAGCGACGCATCTCCTCGAAGATATGCTTGTATTCGCCCTTGCGCCCCTGGATCAGCGGCGCCAGCAACATGATACGCGAGCCTTCGGGCAGGTTGAGGACGGCATCGACGATCTGCTCGACAGTTTGCCGGCTGACCGCGCGCCCGCAGTTGGGGCAATGCGGGTGCCCAACACGCGCGTAGAGCAGGCGCAGGTAGTCGTAGATCTCCGTCACCGTCCCGACCGTCGAGCGCGGATTGTGCGTGGTCCCCTTCTGATCGATGGAGATGGCGGGCGAGAGGCCATCGATATGATCGACATCGGGCTTCTCCATCTTGTCAAGGAATTGGCGCGCGTAGGCGGAGAGCGACTCAACATAGCGACGCTGCCCCTCAGCAAAAATCGTGTCGAAGGCCAGACTACTCTTCCCGGAGCCAGAGAGACCAGTAATCACCACGAGCTTGTCGCGCGGGATCGTCACATCTATATTCTTCAGGTTGTGCTCGCGGGCACCACGAATCACAATTTTATCTTGGGGCATACTGCTAGACCATCCATCATGAAAATTCGTAGCCCACGGGCCACGTCTGTTTAGAAACTATCAACGATCTTCCAGCCCGTCCTCACCTACATTCCACAAGTCCATTGATACAAACGTTCCATATAACACTACTACACATAACCCCCCACGTCAAGAGGTCCGGGAAGACTAAAATGGGGATACGCGCATACTCTCTAATAAAGAAAACAAGAAAACGCTAGCCATTATTTCCTATTCCCCTGATCTGACCCATGTGGGGTGATGACAATGCGCAAGGACCGGTTTGTTCGCAAAGCCATGGAAAATAGGTTGAACCGATTCGCGTAGGGGCGCCGTTTACAAGCCCACTAGCAGGCAAAGCGTGTATTGTGAGCCTCTACGGGCTTGTAAACGGCGCCCCTACGCGAATTGCCAACCAGGACGATGTATATAGTAGGAACATTGCCTGTATTTAAGAGAGAAATTTGCGTATGCACGCTTTGTTGGAGTAGACTTATGCTCGTAGGAGCAATGGCTTGCATCTGCTGACATTGTCTGGTACATTCTGAAGCAAACAGTAACATGCTGCGTGGAGAGATACTGAGTCAGACACTCTATCCCCTTGAAG
>JALYTT010000137.1 GCA_030854145.1 Chloroflexota bacterium
GTCACCACCAGGACGGCGAGGCAAGCCTCGCGCTACGGATCGACGGGCGAGGCATTGTCGGCGGGCAAGGGGAGCCGAAACCATGGCCTACGATGCCTAATAGACCAGGTTATCAAACGTCTTGAGCGCCTTCATATAATTTGCGCGCTCGAAGGCGGCGGGTTCAGCCACCGCTTGCTGGCTCATGCTGCCCTGCATCTGTTTGATAGAGATGTACTCGTGCTCTTCCAACCACAGATAGGTGTCCTGCAGGATCTCCCCGATGCGCGCAGGCCCGTGCTCTAGCAACTCGGAGGTGGTCATGGCGGCGCTGGCTCCGGCCATCACGGCCTTGATGACATCGTGCGCGGTATGCACACCGCTGGTAAGCGCGAAGTCGACTTTGATGCGCCCGTAGAGGATGGCGATCCAGCGTAACGGGAGGCGCAGGTCCTCGGAGGTGCTCAAGTGCAGGTTCGGCACGACTTCCAGCGCCTCCAGGTCGAAATCGGGCTGGTAGAAGCGGTTGAACAGTACTAGCGCGTTCGCACCGGCGTCTACGAAGCGCGCCGCGATATGTGGCAGCGAGGTGAAGAAGGGGCTGAGCTTGAGCGCGATCGGAATCTGTATCACCGCCCGCACGTCCTGGACCAGCTTGACGTACGTATCTTCCAGTTCTGTGGCGCTCAAAGTGAGATCGGCCGGCAGGTAGTAGATGTTCAGCTCAAGCGCATCGGCTCCCGCCTGCTCTATCTTGCGTGCGTACTCCACCCAGCCGCCCGATGAGATGCCGTTGAGGCTGCCGATCACCGGAATGCTCACCGCTTGCTTGACTTTGTACAGGTGCTCCAGGTACGGCTCCGGCCCCAGGTTGTAGTAATCCAGGTCGGGGAAGTAGCTCAGCGACTCGGCATACGAGTTGGTGCCGCGCTCAAGAAAGTGATCCAGCTCCCGGCTCTCGTGCGTGATCTGTTCCTCGAATAGTGAATACATCACGATGGCGGCCGCACCCGCGTCCTCCAGGCGGCGCACCATGCTCAGCTTCTTTGAGAGCGGCGAGGCCGAAGCCACCAGCGGGTTTTTTAGTTCAAGTCCCATGTAGGTCGTTGTCAGGTCTGGCATAGCTTTATTCCTCTCTACTTTGTTTTCTCGGTCCCGTGGCTGCCCTGGCCGTTCCCCTCGACAGGTGGGTAGCTTTCGGCCATGCGCTGGTACTCTTTCCAGCGCTCCTGCACATCGTGTTTGGCGTGCCTCATCAGGTCCTCGGCGCGATGTTCGTCGCTCTGCGTGAGCATGCGATAGCGCGTCTCGTTGTAGGCATATTGTTCCAGCGGGATCGATGGCGCCTTGGAGTCGATCACCAGCGGGTTCTTGCCCTCTTTCGCTAACTGGGGGTTGAAGCGATACAGGTTCCAGGCGCCGCTCTGCACCGCCAGCTTTTGCTGTTCCAGGCCCTTGACCATGTCGTAGCCATGCGCGATACAGTGGCTGTAGGCGATGATCAGCGATGGCCCATCATAGGCCTCGGCTTCGATGAAGGCGCGCAGCGTCTGCTGGTCGTTGGACCCCATAGCCACGCGCGCGACGTAGATGTTACCATAGGACATGGCGATGCGGCCCAGGTCTTTCTTGGCCGTCCCCTTGCCCCGCGCGGCGAACTTGGCCACGGCTCCCAGCGGCGTGGATTTCGAGGCCTGCCCGCCTGTATTAGAGTAGACCTCGGTGTCCAACACCAGCACGTTGACATTGTGCCCTGAGGCCAGCACATGGTCCAGCCCGCCGTAGCCGATATCGTAGGCCCAGCCGTCGCCGCCGATGATCCATACGCTCTTGCGCACCAGCGTCTCGCTCAGGCTCAGTAGGTCGCGCAGGCGGCTGAGCGGAAGTCCGCTCTTCTTTGTGTTCTCAAGGGCCTGCAAGCGCTCTTTGAGGAGAGCGACGCGTTCCCGCTGCGCCTGAATGCCGACCTGGCTCGACTGGTCGGCCTCCAGGATGGTCTGGGCCAGTTCTGGTCCCACGGCGTCTGCAAATTGCCGCAGCAGCTCGCTGGCGTATTCCTGCTGCTTATCCAGCGTGATGCGCATACCCAGGCCGAACTCGGCGTTGTCCTCAAACAGCGAGTTGGACCAGGCCGGGCCGCGACCAGCGTCGTTGGTGGTCCAGGGGGTGGTGGGCAGGTTGCCGCCATAGATCGACGAGCAGCCGGTGGCGTTGGCCACAAGCATGCGCTCCCCGAACAACTGCGTTGCCAGCTTGATGTATGGCGTCTCTCCGCAGCCCGCGCAGGCGCCGGAGAACTCAAAGAGCGGCTCCATCAGTTGCACGTTCTTAATCGCGCCCATGTTAAGGTTGGTATGGCTGACCTCTGGTAGCGCGGAGAAGAACTCCCAGTTGGCATTCTCGCGCTCGCGAATGGGCGGCTGAGGGGTCATGTTGATGGCCTTGCGCCCAACCATACTTTTGTCCTTGGCCGGACAGGCCTCGACGCACAGGCCACACCCCGTGCAGTCTTCGGGCGAGACTTGCAATACGTACTTCATGTTCGGGAACTCTTTGTAGTGCGCGTCCATCGACAGGAAAGCCTCAGGCGCCCCGGCCAGAGCCTCCGGCTCGCAGACTTTGGTGCGGATGACGCTGTGCGGACAGACCATGGCGCACTTGCCACATTGAATGCACAGGTCGGATATCCAGGTGGGGATCTCCAGCGCGATGTTGCGCTTCTCCCAGCGGGCCGTCCCCGTGGGGTAGGTACCATCGATGGGCAGCGCGCTCACCGGCAGGTCATCGCCGTCGCCAGTGATCATCGGCCCAAGAACGTTGCGCACGAAGTCTGGCGCCTCGTCCGGGACTGGCGGCCGCTGCTTGAACATGGGGAGCGAGAGCAAAGAGCGCTTTCCTGCCCCCGCGCCCACCGCCGCAGGCTCGCGCGCGCCCACGACGCTGGGAGTCTCGACCTCGTGCAGGTGCTCCAGGGTCTGATCGACCGCCTGGAAGTTGCGTTGTACCACCGCCTCACCACGCTTGCCGTAGGTCTTTTTGATGCTGCGTTTGATCTCAGCAATAGCCTGTTCACGCGGCAGAATACCGCTGATAGCAAAGAAGCAGGTCTGCATCACGGTATTGATGCGTCCGCCCATGCCGGTGTCATGCGCGACCTTATGCGCGTTGATGACGTAGAGGTGCAGCTTTTTATCAATGATGGTCTGCTGGATCTCCACCGGCATATGCTCCCAGACCTCATCTGGCCCGTAGATGCTGTCGAGCAGGAAGACCGCGCCCGGCCTGGCATACTTGAGAACGTTGAGTCGCTCCAGGAAGGCGAACTGGTGGCAGGCCACAAAACCTGCCTGGTCGATCAGGTACGGCGCGCGGATGGGATGTGGCCCGAAACGCAGGTGGGAGATCGTGACCGATCCGGATTTCTTGGAGTCGTAGACGAAGTAGCCCTGGGCGTAGTTGGCGGTCTCTTCGCCGATGATCTTGATCGAGTTCTTGTTGGCTCCGACGGTGCCATCGGCCCCCAGTCCCCAGAAGACGCACTGGATGGTCTCCGCGTCCTCGATGGAGAATGTCGGGTCGTATGCCAGGCTGGTATGCGTCACATCGTCGTTGATGCCGATGGTGAAGTGGTTTTTGGGACGGCTTTTGTCCAGCTCGTCGAAGATGCTCTTGACCATTGCCGGCGTGAACTCCTTCGAGGAGAGGCCATAGCGCCCGCCGATCACGCGTGGCGTCCTGTCGCCGCTCCAGCCCTCGTTCAGGGCTGCGATGATATCGAGGTAGAGCGGCTCGCCAACGCTGCCCGGCTCCTTGGTACGGTCCAGCACGGCGATGGCCCTGACGCTGTCCGGCAGCGCGTGCAGGAAGAGCTCAACGGAGAACGGGCGGAACAGGTGAACTTTGACGACACCCACCTTCTCGCCGCGCGCCGCCAGGAAATTAACGGTGGACTCGACGGTCTCGGCGCCAGACCCCATCACAATGATCACGCGCTCGGCATCCGGCGCGCCGGCGTAATCGAACAGGTGGTACTGCCGCCCGACCAGGCCGGCAAAGGTATCCATACTCTCCTGCACGATGGTCGGGCAGGCCAGATAGTAGGGGTTGACGGTCTCACGCGCCTGGAAGTACACATCGGGGTTCTGCGCGGTGCCCCGGATGAAGGGATGATCCGGCGAGAGGCCACGCGCTCGATGAGCGCGTACCAGGTCGTCATCGATCATGGCATGCAGATCCTCGCTGTTCAGTTGCTCGATCTTGTTGATTTCGTGCGAGGTGCGGAAGCCGTCGAAGAAGTGCAGGAAGGGGATGCGTGCCTTGAGCGCGGATGCGTGCGCGATCAGCGCCATGTCCTGCGCCTCCTGCACCGAGTTTGATGCCAGCAGCGCAAAACCGGTTGAGCGCGTGGCCATCACGTCAGAATGGTCGCCGAAGATCGACAGCCCCTGCGCGGCCAGCGAGCGCGCGGCTACGTGAAACACTGTGGAGGTGAGTTCACCGGCGATCTTATACATGTTGGGGATCATCAAGAGCAAGCCCTGCGAGGCGGTGAACGTCGTGGCCAGCGCCCCCGTCTGGAGTGCCCCGTGGATCGCGCCGGCGGCCCCGCCTTCAGACTGCATCTCGATGACCAGCGGGACCGTGCCCCACAGGTTTTCCTGGCCCGCCGCTGACCAGGCGTCCGCCAATTCACCCATCGGCGTCGAGGGAGTAATCGGGTAAATCGCGATTACCTCGCTCAATTTATGGGCAACATTGGCCGCTGCTTCGTTGCCTTCTATCGTGACCCAGGTGCGTTCCATCATTGACCTCCAATATGTCCGTTCCAGTTGCGTGTGGTGTGTGACTATTCAATCAGGGAAGTGTATGTAAGTTGTTCCATCCCAGGATATGATTGCGCAGTCACAATCGCATCACAAGCGTGCTATGTGTGCATCACAGAGCGGTCACATGATGAGCTAGTGCGAGAATGGAGAAAGAGGAGGAGCAGAGAAATAGCAAGATGGGAGAAGTTTTTTTCGGTGGAAGCGAGTAAACTTATGAGGAAGAAACGTTCACTTATTGCATGGAGGTGTTATGGGAAAAGTTATTGTAGGCGCAACCATGTCACTGGACTGGTTTATGAATGACCGCAATGGTGATGTGAGCCGTCTGTATCCGGACCTGGAAGCGTTGCGAAGAACAGAGATGCTTGCCGAAGAAATCCAAATGACAGGCGCAGTAGTGATGGGTCGACGTACCTATGATATGGCTGAGGGAGATGTCACGGATTACGAATATCAAGTGCCGATTTTTGTTCTGACTCATCATATTCCAGAAAAGGCGGCTAAACGAGAGTTTGACCAGTTGACGCTAACCTTCGTGACTTCTGGGATTGAAAGGGCTATTGAACAGGCAAAAGCCGCCGCAGGCGACAAACATGTCATGGTTGTAGGCGGCGCGAATACCGCTCAGCAATGCCTACGAGCCGGGCTGGTTGACGAGATCCATATTGGCATCATCCCTGTCCTCTTTGGCGAAGGTCTGCGCTTTTTCGAGCCTCTAGACAACACGCAGATGGAATTGGAAAGAACGAGAGTATTCGAGTCTCCGACGAGAACCGATCTTTGGTTCCGCGTTATCAAGTAATATCCATGTGGATTCACATTGGTTCCACCCCTTTTGTCTGGATATTCTGTATAGGCTTGAATTATGAGCAAAAGTTTCTATCTTTCAGTCCAGTTTTTGGGCTAAAATGTAAATCAAAGAATTTCTGCTCACGAAGTCTCAAAATTCACACAGGAGGCACTAATGTCAAACACATCGCCCATGCCTGAACCCAAAGTCCTGCTGGACGGGCTTGCCTATGTCGAATCGCCCCGCTGGCACGACGGCCGGCTGTGGTTCGCCCACTGGGGGACAGGCGAGATCGTCGCGGTCGACCTCGATGGCAACAGTGAAGTCACTGGCCACGGACCTCCCGGCCTCGGCTGGACCATCGACTGGCTGCCCGATGGCCGCCTGTTGGTCACCGGCAAGGAGCTTCTTCGTATGGAACCGGACGGGTCGATGGTCCGGCATACCGACCTCAGCGGGGTCGCCGATTTCTGGAACGACATCGTGGTAGATGGCCGCGGCAACATCTACGTCACCAGCATTCGCTTCGCATTCCTCGCCGGCAAGCCCCCCCAATCTGGGATCATTGCACTGGTCACCCCGGATGGCAAGGCCCGCCAGGTTGCGGGCGACTTTGCGTTCCCCAACGGCATGGTGATCACTCCGGATAACTCGACCCTGATCATTTCTGAGTCCTTCACCGGGCGGCTCATCGCTTTCGACATTGCCACCGACGGAAGCCTTTCCAACCGACGGGTCTGGGCGGAGGGCCTCGGCCCAGACGCCATCTGCATGGATACCGAGGGTGCCATCTGGGTCCAGACCGCCGATTCACCCAAGGGCGCCGTCGTCCGAATCCGCGAGGGCGGAGAGGTGCTCCAGAGGATCCAGCACGACCGCGCTATCTTCGGCACCATGCTTGGAGGGCCCGACCGCAAGACGCTGTTCCTACTCGCTGCCGAGTGGCGTGGTATCGAGCAGGTAGACGAGGTAGTCGCGGCCCGCACCGGGCAGGTCCTCATCACCAGGGCACCTGCGCCCGGTGCCGGATGGCCGTGACATAGGCCCGAAGCCGAACGGCAGTTCCAACGCATCAAAAGGGTGTAGTCCTTGCCTGTGCTCGTGTATCAGCCTGCTCAGATGCCTGGTCGATGATCAGATCATATCCAGACGACAAGGATGTGGTAACTGCCCAAGGCATTCGGGTTATTTACAACTTTCTCTGATGATACCCAATTCCCCAAAGATTGCTTTGCCCAACATCTGCGTCTCTCCGACAAACGTGCTAGATGCGCTGGCCAATAGTGTAGCGCAGCCACCAGGACCCGGTTTTGAGCGCGGCGATGAAGTAGAGCCAGCCCCAGACCTCGTGCAGTACGATGTAGCTGGCGACCATGGCCAGGAAGAAGAGGCAGGCGATGGTCGAAAGTTGCCTCAAACGGAACATGTAGCAGCGCCAGCGGTAGCTCCCTACGCGACCGTCGCGGTACTGCCAGATAATCCGTCCGGCGATGATAAGCAGGGCCAGCGTACCCAGGGGACCAATACCCCCCAGGAACAACGAGAGCATCTGTGTATCCATAAGAGCCGTGTGCCTGCGTGAGAATCACGTGCGTTTGTGCAAACGAAATAGCCTTATAACATTATATCATGTTGTTAGTCGTGATGCTTCATTTCACCGGCACGAATAGAGACGTGCAGTCTGTTCTCTACGAGAGCCAGCGGGCAGACCCAGCGACTATTATATGCACATGACGGGTTGTAGGCATAGTTGAAGTCCAGCATGATGTGGCTCCCATCGCTCGTGCCAGGGGCCATCAGAAAATCGCTGCCCTTGATGGTATCGAACAGGTAACGCCCGCCGCCGTAGCTCTGCTGCGGGCAGGTCAGGTCGCGAAAAGGCAGGAAGAGTCCGCCGCCATAGATCTCCAGCCAGTAGAGCGCGAGACTCACAGCCTGGCCCTCTACCACAAAATGCAGGCGCCCCACCGTACTCATCATCATCTGCTCACTGGCATTCATCGTCACCTGCTGGCGCGTTACCTCTCCGCTGCTATCCAGTTCCGCGCTAACGCACAGCGCCGGGTCATACGGGAAATAGTGCAGGCCCGTGAAGGTTCTGCGCTGCTCTTCATCCAGCGCCGATTGCGGGTGGCTGCCAAAGAGATCATCCCTGCCCACCCGAAAACGCCGCAAGATAGTCGCGGGATCATCGCCATTCAGCACGGCCCTGTTGCGCTCGCGATAGAGTTCCGCGACCCGCCTACGGTAATCGTAGAGGTCTATGTAGTCTGACATCAGTTCTCACCTATCATTCGATGGTGGTCAAACATGCCTTAAGCTGCGCTACATGGTTCGCCAGGTGCTGTGTAATGAACTCGTCGATAAACCAGGCCAGGTCGCGCTCACCGAACCTTGAGTGTCGCCCTGTCAGTGTAAGATCGTGGTCTGTAAGCCCACCCAATACGCGTTGCAGGTGGGCATAGCTTGTGGGCAACTGCGCGCGCAGTTGCTCCAGATTATCGGTGCCATGTTCGCGAATGGCGCTGACCCGCCCCTCGTGCTCCATAGTGCGCCCAAAACTCTGCCCTGGCGTGGCTACTAGCTTCGCCGCCTCGTCCGACCAGTACGGCATAAACTCCACGATATGCGCCAGGTTCTGCATAATTGTCCATTCCGTGCCGTCAGGTGATTGATAGAGCTTGTTCGGGTCCAGGCCCGCCAGCGGCCCATCGATGAACTGGTTTAACTCGGCGTAGTCCTCCCGCACCCGCGTGCGGATAGCCTCTACCTGCGGATTCGCTGCTGAAGTAGTCATAGTTTTTGTTGTCCCCTTCTCTATGTGATCTTTCTGGTGTTATATCACATTTTTTCAAGCTGACTACTGTCGAGCTTGCGCGTAAAAGGTGTGACTGAGCAGGAAGAAACGAGTACTTCGAAATACACGAGTTAGTCTACTTGAGCGAGGAACTCAACAACCTCGCGCGTGAATAGCTCTGGTGCTGTGTTGATGGCTGCATGTTGTTGTCCTGCCATGATACGCACCTGGCTCTCTGGCAATGCATCATGGACGGCCTCTATCGCTGCTTTAAAATACGCCGGGCTATCCCCTCCTAAAAGCAAGAGCGTCGGAGTTTTCAGGTCCCGAAAGCGTGTCGCCTCAAAGACATACGCATTTGCCCCTCGCAATTCTCGGACCATAGTATGTGTTGTTGCGATACGGGCTGGCCAGCTTGGTGAAGATCGCAGAAGCGCGAGTTCATGGGGAGGGACACGCACTATCTCCTGTTGAAAGGTGATAAGTGCTTCCTCTTGCTCACCTCCATCGAGCAATGTCTGGAGCTTGCTCAGCACTTCGGGTGAGTAGTGCTCGGGGCCCAGGCGAATGGGAGGTTCATACAGCACAAGCTTCCTTATGCGTGTGGTACGTCGCGCTGCTTCAAGGGAACAGATTGCCCCATAGGAATGCCCCAGGAGAAAAACTGTTTCAGGTATCGAGTCAATCAGGGCAAGAATGTCTTCGAATTCCTGCTTAATGGTGTATGGCCTGGTATCACCGCTTTCTCCTCGCCCTCGTCGGTCTAGTGTATAAACGGTAAAGGAGCGTTCCAACACAGGAAGAATGGGCATCCAGCGGGTATGGTCTGCCGTAGTCCCATGAACCGCGATCAATGGAGATCCATGCCCACTGCGTTGATAGGCAATCGATGTTCCATCGCTTGAGCGAATCTTTTCCATACGCTCCTCCTTTGTCTCGACCGCACCTGACCATTAGCCGGTACATGCATCTTTCGTTGCTCCTCGTATTGTACCATCATTACGGGAACCGCTCCGCGCATTCCACCGTCAAGTGATCGAGGCAGGCAACGGGATTACATGGCTCCAGACCGCATTTTGAAAAATCCAGGAAAAGGGAGATAAAAGGAAACGGCTTCGACCGCTGCCTAGAGATCCTGCAGGAATGCCAGTATAGCCTCGTTGACCTCGGTTACGCGTTCCTGCTGTGCCCAATGTCCGCAGCCGGCAAGAGCCACCGTGCGCAGGTTGGGAATGAAATTTGCCATCCGCTCTAAGCGTTGGCTCGAACCTGGGACCTGGAATATGGGATCACGCTCTCCCCAGATAAAGAGTGTGGGTTGGGTGATTTTTGCTCCGCTGTACGGGGCGAGGAGTTCCCAGTTCCGGTCGAAGTTGCGATACCAGTTGAGGCCGCCACGAAAGCCTGTGTGCTGGAATTGCGCGGTATAGAAGTCGATATCCGCCTCGGTCAACCAGCCAGGTAAGGTTTGGGGATCTACCATTGATGTGAGCATGGCTGTGTCAGTATCGGGTAAGATGGGCTTCCAGCTTTCAGAGGGGAGCGCATCTCCAGAGGCTGCATACAACAGGCGGCGCATGGTTGTGCGCACATTTCGCTCCAGTTCCGCCTCGGCGACACCCGGTTGTTGAAAATAGAGCTGGTAAAAGAAGCGGTCGCCGGCCATGCGCTTCATGGCTTCCGTCGGACGAATAGTAGCATGTGGTCCATGTGCCGGGCCGCGTGGTGCATAAGGAATGCTCAGGACGATGACAGTCGGAAAGCGGTCTGGTCGCATGAGGGCCGCGTTCCAGGCCACATTCGCGCCCCAATCGTGGCCTACGATGATGGCCTGCTCCTCACCGAGCGCATCCAGCAAGCCCACCATATCACCAACGAGGTGAAAGATAGTGTACGCTTCAATGGGGTCGGGGCGGTCGGTCTGGCCATACCCGCGTTGATCGGGGGCCACAACATGATAGCCAGCTTCAGCCAGAGCCGACAATTGGAAGCGCCATGAGTACCAGCTCTCAGGAAAACCGTGGCAGAGCAGCACGAGTGGGCCTTGTCCCTGTTCGGCCAGGTGCATACGGATGCCGTTGGTTTCGATGAACCGGTGAGTTACTCCACCAGTCATCGTCGTCTCGACGTTGTCCTCGGTTGCCATGTGGTCTCCTTCTAGCTGATGTCGTTCCTGGGTGTCAGAGTGGCTCCAGGCTGACTCCCTTTGTCAGAGATCATTATATTCGTTCAAGAGACGCACTCACAATAGTGCTCCGGTTCGGGTGCTTCATTGCCATTTGAATTAATGAGTTCGCAAAAAAGAGAAACCTCTTCTTTCCCCTTTCCCTCCTTGCTTCCTGGGTGCTAAGATATGGGAAGATGACGAGACGAGAGGGGCATGCCAGGATATGTAACTTCCTGGCTGCTCTCATCATGAGGGGTATCACGCGTGTTAGCTGAAGAATTAGAGGTGCTTGACGTAGACTCGCCGTTGTGGCAGGCGGCGCGGCCGCTGCTTGATGCCGCCTTGCGACTGGAGCAGAACGATGAAACCTACACGTGGCATGGCTGGGACAGGCGACAGATCAGCACATTTTTAGCCTCGCTGCCCGCGCTATGCTCCCTGGTAGTCGGTGTATGGGAGACTATGCCGGCAGAGGCAGAAAATGCTCCCTTTGGTTCTGAGGAACTTATGCTCGGTGTCGTGTGTAAGGTAATCGAGGGCGAAGTGCAGGCCATCTGCACGTTTGAAGCGCTCACGGCATACCGCCTCAAGCCCATCAAGCAGCTTGAACCTGGCCTGGACGATGCCCTGGAGATTATGCGCGCCGCCCGTACGCAGGTGGCCCCGGTCGCCTGGGCCCTCTTCACAGACCGGGAGACGTGGAACGCCTGGGTGTTTGCATCCGACGACGCTGAAACCGTAGCCGACAAAGCCCAGCTTCTCGCCTCGTTCGTGCGCCAGGGCCGCTGCGTCCTGCTGGGCAGCAGCAGCGCCTCTCAGCGTGATGTGTAGGGGTACTACTCCAACAACTGCGCTTAAGGAGGGCGTCATTCCCTGTAGGGACTCGATTTATCGCGTCCGGCGCAATTTATTGCGCGAATCCGTTATTAAGGATAGATGCATAAATTCCTACTCGCGCAATAAATTGCGCCGGACGCGATAAATCGAGTCCCTACGAAGATAAAGGCACCTTGCTAATGCTTTTGTGTGTTATATGTAATTATCGTTAGGAATGAGTTATGCAGCAGTCAACGACCGACCTGGTCTGGAATCCTATTCTCCGCCAGTATCTTGTGAACGCCCCCCAGCGGATGAACCGGCGTGAGGGGGTGGCGGAATGTCCCTTCTGCGCGGATATTGCCGAGGGGCGCGTTCCTGATAATGCTCAGGTGTGGCTGCATCCAAACGACTTTCCCCCGTTTCGGCCGCCGGTGGGTGAGGCCTATGTGGTCATCTACCATCGTGATCACCAGCGCTCCTTCACCCAGCTCTCGGTGGCTGAGGTCAGCGCCGTCACTCACCTGTGGCGTGACCTCTATCGCGACCTGTCTGCGCGTTACCCCGCCGTGATGATCTTCGAGAACAGCGGCGCCGCCATTGGTCAGACGCAGTATCATCCGCATGGCCAGGCCTACGGGGTCTCGGTCATCCCGCCAACCCTGGAGCGCGAGCTTGAGACGGTAGTGCAGGATGCTGCCGCCGGTCGTGGTTGCCCCTTCTGTCGCGTGCAAGCACAACTGGCTGGCAGCGATTACGTCGTCGCTGAAAACGAGACCTGGCAGGCCTTCGTGCCGCCGTACGCGCGCTATCCCTACGAGGTGCATCTCTACCCCATCCGGCATGGCGCGAACCTGGCAGGCACGCGGGATGACGAGTTGCGCGACCTGGCCGAAGTATTGCTGCGAGTCACGCATGGCTACAACGCGCTATTCGATGGGGCCATGGCGCCGATGCCCTATCTGCTGGGTCTGCACCAGCTTGCCGATGAGCGTTTCCACCTGCATGTAGAGATCCAGGCCATGGGCCGCGCGCCCGGCAAACTCAAATACGCCGCCTCCTCCGAGTCTCTCTGGGGACTGTGGACCAATGATTCCTCCCCGGCTCAGAAGGCCGGAGAGCTACGTGAAGCCATTGCGAGGGTACAGCATGCCAAATAATACTAAACTGCCCGCACCCGCGCGCGCGGCAGCAGCCAGATTTCCTATAGCCTTTAAAGATGAAGTGCCATATAGCGGGCCGTTGGGGGCCGCCTGGGCGCCGGGACGCGTGAACCTGATCGGCGAGCATACCGATTATAACGATGGTTTTGTCTTGCCGCTGGCGGTAGATCGCGTCTCGGCATTCGCCGGGCGGGCGCGGGGAGACGGCATGGTGCGGCTCTGGTCGGAGCAATTCATGGAATATGCCTACTTTTCGCTTACTGGCCTGCCCGCCACGTTTAAGATGCAGCGCGATGCTTTGCCCGGCTGGGCGCGCTATGTGCTTGGTGTGGTGACCGAACTGAAGCGCGCGGGCGTAGTGCTCGCTGGTTTCGACGCGGTGCTGAGTGGCGATGTGCCTCTGGGTGGCGGCATGAGTTCGTCGGCTGCGCTGGAGGTGGCGACGGCGCAGGCGAGCGCGCTCTTCTCTGCCGAATACTTTACCATCGGTACACAGGGAGCCACTCTGACGCCTATGGAGGTGGCTCGCGTCTGCCAGCAGGCCGAGCAGATCGCGTCGGGCGTGCGCTGCGGCATTCTGGATCAGGCGGCCTCGTGCCTGGGTCGCCCCGGACATGCTGTGTTGCTTGATTGTCGCTCGCTGGCCTATCGTTACCTGCCCTTCGATGCGCCGGGGCTGAGCCTGGTGGTCATCGATACAGGTGTGCGCCGCGACCTGGCCACCTCCGCGTACAACGAGCGGCGGCAGCAGTGCGAGGAAGCCACGCGCCTGCTGCGCGAGTTCATCGCGCGCGCCGAGCCTGGCAGCGAGGCGGCGCATCACATCAGCGCCCTGCGCGATGTCACTCCGGAACAGTTCGAGCGCTACGGTGGGCAGCTCCCTGATCTCCTGCGTCGTCGCGCCGGCTACGTCATCGCCGAAGATCAGCGCGTCCTGCGCGTCGTCGAACTGTTGGAGAGGGGCGAGGTCGAGGCGGTCGGCCCGTACCTCTGGCAGTCGCATGCCGGCCTGCGCGACGACTACGAGGTAAGCTCCCTCGAACTGGATAGCCTGGTGGAGATCGCGCGCCAGGTTCCCGGCGTGCTGGGCGCGCGTATGATGGGCGGCGGCTTCGGCGGCTGCACCATTAACCTTGTGCGCACCGATGCCGTCGAGCCGCTGCGCCAGGCCGTGCAGCAACGCTATCCAGAGCAAACAAACCGTGAGGCCAGCATCGACGTATGCCGCGCCGCCGGCGGACCAGGCAACGCCTGGATTGAATAACCCGGATGCGTAAGGGCGCCGCTTCGGCCGCCCGTAGCGCGTGGCTTGCCTCGCCGTCCCTGGGGTTTCAGGACGGCGTGGC
>JALYTT010000138.1 GCA_030854145.1 Chloroflexota bacterium
GGCTGCGAGGGCGGGAGAGGCTCCCAGGCCCAAGGGCCAGCCCCACGGATGCGGCAAGCCGGATCCCTACGCGGACGAGGAAGGCCCCGATACCCGTGCGATGAACTTTGACAGAGCACTACGAAGGGTGAGCAACCATTGCCTATTTCAAGCGGTTGGTGAAGACGGAAACGCTGTTCTTGCTACGCTGACACCGCAATATGGATAGGGTAGTTCGTAAGGCCATTCGTCACGATAAGGCTTTTATGCCCACCGGCTGAGACATAGGCCGTGACAGCGGCACTGACATTAGCCGCGTTTACAAGGAAATCTCCGGTATACTGATTGGCGGGTTGATCCGCGAAGAACAGCACCCTTTCTTTCTGCTGGAGCGGGCCGTGTGTGTAGACGACACTCACCAGTCTCACACCCGTAGGAACGTGGACCGTGTACACCACGGAACTGATGTTTGTTGCGTCAGGCAGGTTGATAGCTACAGACAGACTGACCTGATATCCGTTCGAGAGTGTCACAATGGGATCACCACGGCATATACTGGCGGCAAAGGCTTGTGGCGTCGTTGCCAGCATCCCAACAGTAAGACTCAGCATCACAGCCAGACCCACGATGGTCTGCTGGCGAAAGTGTGCCATTACGTACTTTCCGCATTTTCTGATGTTCAACATGGGGGTAACTCCTTTCTCCTGTGGGGGACGACGTTTCAAGATGAAAAGCGCTTCCGGAATCCTGAAAGTGAATGCTCTTTACTCCTTCTCATCCTTACGGGTTCGCATATGTATATCGGAAAGGGCGACCTTATTCTGTATAGCCTATTAGTCCTGCTACGGGGAAAAAGGCCGGGCGAGGCAAAAGCCGCCGGTGACCTCGCCCATACGCGGGTCAGGATGGTATGATGTGGGTGTGGACAAAAGGCAGGTCGGTTGTCCCTACGGAACCATCGCTTCTGTGTACAATTGGAGGAAAAGCCGCAATGCAATTTGGTCGCTGCTATGAAGAATTTGAGATTGGTGCGCTCTACAAGCACTGGCCTGGGCGCACGATTACCGAGTACGATGATACGCTCTTCTGCATGCTCACCATGAATCATAATCCGCTGCACATCGATGCCAACTATGCCGAGGACACACAGTTCAAGCAGCGGCTGGTGGTGGGGCCGCTGATATTCAGCATCGCGCTGGGCATGTCGGTGGGAGATGTCAGCGGCAAGGCCATCGCGAACCTGGAGTTCGAGTACGTTAAACACCTGGCCCCCACCTTTCACGGTGATACCATCTACGCCGAGACGACGGTGCTGGAGAAGAAGCTGTCGGCCAGCAAGCCTGACCGGGGCATTGTGACGGTCGAGACTATCGCCTATAATCAGCGTGGCGAGCGCGTGCTCTCGTTCAAGCGGCGCGTCATGGTGCCCACCCAGGCCTATGACGAGGTGCGGCAGCGCGACCTGGAGCAGAAGATGGCGCGACTGCGCCAGGAAGGGCAGGAACTATGACCAGCGGCAACATCATACCCCCCAACGTACAGATGGTGATGGCGCGCGACTTCGTGGTGCGGCGCACAGAGCTGACCGTGCCGGGGCACAGCATGAAGATGATGGCCAAAGCCGCGGCCTCCACGGCCGACCAGGTGATGTTTGACCTGGAGGACGCCTGCGCCGTCTCGCAGAAGGTCGAGGCCCGCAAAACGGTGATCGAGGCCTTGAATACGCTCGACTTCGGTGCCAGGATACGCACCTTCCGGCCCAACAACGTGCGCACGCGTTTCTTCTATCGCGACCTGATCGAGGTCGTGGAGGCGGCGGGCCGCAACATCGACGCGGTGGTGATCCCCAAGTGCTATGGGGCGGAGGATATCCTCTTCGTCGACCGTTTTCTGAGCCAGATCGAGGAGAACATGGGCTTCGAGATCGGGCGCATCAAGCTGGAGGTGCTGATCGAGTCCGCCGATGCCGTCCTGCACGCCGAGCAGATCGCCAAAGCCACGCCGCGTATGGGGGGGCTGATCTTTGGCCTGGTAGATTTCGCAGGCGATATCGGCGCGCAGGAGTTGGGTGGCGAGCAGTTTTTCTACTACAACTACGCCAAAGCCAAATGCATCGTGGCGGCGCGCGCGGCGGGCATCACCGTCGTTGATGGGGTCACGCTGGCCATTCGCGATAACGAGGCCTGCCGCCGGGATGCGCAGATGGGCGCGCGCATGGGTTTCGACGGCAAGTGGGCCATTCACCCCGCCCAGATCGAGATCATCAACGAGGTCTACACGCCCACCCCCGGCGAGATCGCCAGGGCCAAACACATCATCGAAGAGTACCAGAAGGCCGATGTCCAGGGCGGCCTGGGCGCGATCATCATCGACGATCAGATGATCGATGCCGCTGTGCTGCGCGTCGAATGGCGCAAGCTAGCGATTGCCAGGAAAGCGGGATTGGCCTGATAAGTGAAATGCCGCAAGCAAGGAAGAAGGGCCACCCAGGACTCATGCCTGGGTGGCCCTTCTTCCTTGCAATGGCGCTATTCACCTCATCACGCTCAGGCGATGGCGCTCTTCTGATGTGCGCACCCAGGACCGCGTAGGGTCTCTGGCAACACACGAACGTTTAGGAGACAGTGAAGGTGAACGTCCAGGTATCGTTATGATACGGGTTCATCACCTCGCCTGCCTCTGTCAGTATCCAGGTACCCTTTTTACCCAGCAGGGCGTCGTAGAAGCCGACAGAGTTACCCCTCCTTGCGGAGGTCTCGGCCCACTCGTACGCATTGGCAAGATGCCAGGCGATGTGGAAATTGTCGGGATCGTAGGTCTTTCCTGCGATAGACAGGGTGACCGGAGAGATGGCCGAGGACGCAATGGGGCTGTTGTAGAAACGAGCCTCCGTTGGAGTAATCACCACCCGTTCCAATGTGAGAGCATCACCGTGAGAAGTGACTGTCTGATTGACAGGAATGACGGTCTTGTCGGCATGGAAAGGAACAGTCACATCGCCGTATGCTTCTCCTGACGACGATCCTCTCTTTGTGAGCAAGACCTTCAATTGCAAGTGGTGAGGATTTCCCTGGATCGAACTGGTATCGTAGTACGCGAGAACGGCAACACGTTTGTTTGTATAACGAGCTTCTGTCCCAAAGTTGGCTAGATTGCCGTAGCATGGGAGCGTTTGGTTCTCAGAGGTCATGATCGTTAACGGACAGACTGCGGGAACACATTGGGACGGAAGCTGGGAGAGAGTGCAGAACGTGTCCTTCTGCCAGACGCTGGTATCAATGGTATAGCCAATCACGACATTATTGGCGTCAGCATAGACCTTCTGGATCTCTACATTGCCAGAGCCCAGGGTAAGGTTGACCCTGGCAAACTGATCACTCTGAGCCAGATGCCGAATACTTGCTGGCGTCCCTTTGTTCTGCAAAAGTTGCTGGAGCAGCAGTGCATCTGCGGCAAAAAGAGAAGAAGGCGTTTGAGCTTGACGGTTCTGCCGTGACCAGGAAGCACCTATGGTAGTGAACAGCGTTGCACTGAGTACGGCCAGTGCAAGGATGGCGGCAAACGCGAGAAGCGCCGTTTTTCTTCCTCCTGCTGGATACTCTCCACCGGGAGCGCTACCAATTTCTCCATAGAGTTTCCTTTCATCAAATTGTTCCTTATTCTTGAGTGGCCATGGGATGATGGGAAACTTCTCTCTCCCTGACATTCTTCTAAACGCAGGGATGATCAAACGGAGACATTTTACCTGGATAGAGGCTCTGCGAAGAAAAATGTCGGAACCCCTTTTTAGAAGCCAGCATGTGCGAAAAATGACCTGGAGCTGTTAGGCGCAGAAGAAAGCAGCCAAAGGAGGGTGGGTTTACTAGTATAGCAGGAAAAGAGCGGGAACATATCGTCCAGAAGGACGATGTGTTTTATCGCTTGATGAGGTAGAATCAGAGCCAGTAGGAAAAGAAAGGATGAGGTATAGATGATCCGTATCGGACTGATTGGCGAATTGAAGCACGAGGTCAAGGCACATGTGGCGATTCCTCAGGCACTCGAACTGGCATCTCATGACCTTGCCTATCAATTCGAGGCCGAGTGGCTAGCGACTCCTTTCCTTGAACAAGGAACTTCGCAGCAGTTGGCGCCGTATCAAGCGTTGTGGTTTGTTCCGAATACTCCTTACGCCAGTATAGATGGAGCCCTTCATGCTCTCAGATATGCGCGTGAGCATCATATCCCCACGCTAGGTACGTGCGGTGGTTGTCAGCATATGATTATTGAATATGCCCGCAATGTCCTGGGCATGAGTGAAGCAGATCACGCGGAAGAACACCCTGATGCCCCAGTGTTGCTGATTACTCCCCTTGCCTGCTCGAATACAGAGATCATCACAACCTGTCTGCTGACTCCCGGCTCACGCGTTGCGGCTATATATGGAACAAATGAGGTCACCGAACAATATGGCACCTGTAATTATGGTCCAAATGCTCAGTTCTGGCCTGCCCTTGAGCAAGGTGGGTTGCATGTCACCGGCATGGATGGTGATGGCAATGCACGTATTGTCGAGATTGATCAACACCCCTTTTTTATTGGGACTCTTTTCCAACCCGAGCGCTCAGCGTTTCGGCAGATAGTGCATCCATTGATTCGAGCACTGCTCCAGGCCGCCTGGACGAAACAAACATTGCGTGCATGAACAATGTTCTAGTCCGATTTGAACGCCTGCGCAACCGTTACCCAGTCAACGTTCCCCAGATCTCCATTACCCTGTTCAAAGTGCTGGTAGAGTTCCGGCGGTCCCTTGTGTTGCTGGATCACGTAGTCCTGGATCTGTTGTGCGGCCTGCTCATCGCCTGACGCCTCCTGGACAATCGTAAAGATATCCGCGTGGATCCCTTCGATTGATAAGAAGTCTGTTACATCTTTGGTTTCCTCGTTCATAGCAAATCCCCTTTCTGTATTTCCCAAACCATCAGCACTACGGAGGGAGCATGTCGTCAACAGTCGTTACTCGGGCAGCATGTGCAGGGTGCCGTCGGCGTTCTGCTCGATAGCCTCACGCTCGCAGAGCATCGGATGGTGTTCGACCTTCAGCCAGCGTTTAATGAAGTCGTCGTAGTGCTTGCTGGCGGGATGGCCAGATTGGCCGGGCGCGTGACCGGAGAGCGAGGCGTTCAGGTCCGCCAGGTTGACGATCTGGCGAAACGAGGGAACCGTGACGACGGTCTCCGGCTGCCTGGGCAGTGTCGCGCCCATATTGACAGTATCGATATCGCCACCAACGCCGTAGGGGCCGCGATTGAAGATTCTATCCAGCGGCTTGACTGCGCCCAGGGGATGATTATACGTCATCCTGTGAATGTCGCCGTAGTGCCAGCGTGCCACATCAAGGCCCAGTTTCTCGTGCAGATCCGTGACGGCGGCATGAAAGGCGCTGGCGATGGCAGCATCCCACGAGCGGGGGCCATTGGGGATGGCGGAGTCAGCGAACCAGGCGTCGTTGCGCTCAGTGAGCAGGCGAATGAGCAGCGGCCGGGTGCGGCTGGCGTAGCCGTTCTGCAGCGCGAGAATGGTCGAGCCCATGCCCAGGTAGTTGTAGACCAGCGTCTCGTCGTCGCCGAGCATCGCGCTGAAGACGATGCGCTCCAGCTTGTGGAGGAAGGTGGCGTAGATGGCGGCGCCGGCGCTCTCAGGGGCCAGCACATAGTTCCAGGCGCGCAGCACCTCCAGGGCGGCCACGGCGATAGGTGTTTCAGGTTGAAGTTGGATCACGCGCGGCACAATCTCCTCGGCGGGGAGCGAGTATTGGTCGGACTGGATGGCCGCCATGTCGGAGAGCGCGAGCCTGGGCTTGCTGGTCAGCAGGTCGCGGATGCGCTGCGCGCGGTAGCCGTTGAGCCATTCGTGGGTGATGTAGTAAGGATAGTCATCGGTGACCACGCGATTGTTGGCGGTGACGATGAAATGCTGCTCAGGGTTGTAGGTCTGTGGCAGCTCTTCGAAGGGGATGAGGCCGGTCCACTCGTACTCGCCGGTCCAGCCAGGTACAGGCAGCAGCGCCTGGCCCCTGGCGCGCACGGGGATCGCGCCCGCCATCACATAGCCGATGTTCCCACTCTTGTCGGCATAGACCACGTTTTGCGGCGGCACATCCCAGTCGCGCAGGGCCTCGCGAAACTCCTCCGAGTTTGTGGCACGGTTCATCTTCTGCACCGCCGAGAGGATATTACATTGCTCCAGCCCGGTCCAGCGCAGCGCCAGCGGCAGTTCTTCCGGCTGCGGCTGCTCCTCGTGCGCGCCATTGCTGCCACCTACCACATGCGGCACGCTAGCGCGTGGGATGTGCGTCAGGATTGGTCCATGGCGGGTGATACGCACCTCTTCGATGACCGGCTGCTTCGCGCCCTTGACTTTGATCTCCTCGCGCACGACCTGGGCCTCTTCCCAGGCGCCCTGGTACTCGTACTGCAGCGGGTTCTGGGGATTGAACTTCTCGATGTACAGGTCTTCAACGTCGGAGACGGCGTTGGTGACGCCCCAGGCGATGTTCTGGTTGTGTCCAATGACGACGCCGGGGCTGCCGGGGAAGCTGGCGCCGATCACATCGATATCGCCGGCCACGAGGTGACACTCGTACCAGATGGATGGCGCGGCCTGCCCCAGGTGAGGATCGTTGCAGAGGATGGGCGACCCGGTGACGGTCATGCTGCCATCGACGACCCAGTTATTGCTCGCGCCCAGCATGCCGAAGCCGCTGAGGAGCTTGAGTTCCTCGTACTGCTCTAACAGGCCGAGGTTGACGCCCTGATAGGCGACGCCCGGAGGCACAATCAAAGGATGTTTGGGATCGTAGCCGGACTCCAGCCGGGCGGCGCGCTCCGGACCGATGCGGGCGATGATGCGCGCGCGGATGACTTCGGTCTCCCAGTTGCCACACAGGTTCCAGCCCATCATCTTGGCCCATTGGATGCTATCGGCGCTGCGCCAGGGATCAGGCTTGAAGCGCAGGATAGTAAACTCGATGGGCAGTTTGCCGCCTTCGATGAAGCGGTTGACACCAAGTGCATACGCATCCAGAGCACGTTTATTGTGCTCGGAGAGACGATCAGCCTCGGCGGCGGAGGCGCGGTGCATGCCCAGGCGCCGGCTGAAGCGGTCAGCCTCGATGGCGATCTCGCCGAAGATCTCCGAGAGGCGGCCAGAGCCGACGCGCCGGTTGAAGTCCATCTGCCAGAGGCGCTCTTGAGCATGGATGTAGCCCTGGGCGAAGAACAGATCGTCTTCGTTGCGCGCGTAAATATGGGGCACACCATAGCGATCGGTGATAACATCCACCTCTTCATGCAGCCCCGCCAGGTGTAACGTGCCCCGCGTTTTCGGTAGCGGCCGGCGCATGAGCAGGTAGTAGGTCCCTCCGGCCACGCCTGCCAGGCCAGCGGCCGCCGCCAGAGTTTTTTGCCACCAGGATGCCATGATTTTGCCTCCTCCAGGGCACCCACGAGGGATGCCCGTACATTTACACTAGAGGCGCCCGTCCGTAGGGCCATGCTTGCTCGGCTGCTCCCTTGCCGTGAAGGACGGCCGAGCAAGCATGGCCCTACGAATAGATGCCCGTACACATTTACACCAGTTCGGTACCCTTAGCTGTGTCGCGTACTTCAAAGCCGAGGGCTTTGATCTGCTCGCGCAGTTGATCGGAGCGTTTCCAATCGCGGGCCGTGCGGGCGGCGTCGCGCTCGCGGGCCAGTGCCAGTGCTTCGTTGCTGACCGGCCGGGGCGCGCCGGGCTTCACTGAATCTAGACGCAAACCCAACACGCGGTCAAAATCCAGCACCAGCCGGCGGCGTTCTGCCGGCGCGATCTTGCTGGTGCGCGCGGCTTCGCGGGTGATGCTCAGCGCAATGGGCAGGTCCAGGTCGTCGTTGATGGCGGCATGGAAGCCTGTGTGCAAGCGCCGGGCCTCGTCCGACCACTCGCCTTGCGCATCCACGTCCAGGGGAAGTTCGGCCACATCTTCGCGCAGGTTGTTCAGGCCGTTCTGCGCGGCCGTGAGCGACTCCTCGCTGAAGTTGAGCTTCGAGCGATAGTGCGCCGTGAGCAGCAGGTAGCGATAGGCCATGGGGTCGAAGCCCCAGCCTTTGACGGTGCTTAGCAGGACCACGTTGCCCTTTGAGCGCGACATCTTGAGGTTGGCGAGGTCCAGGAAGGCGCCATGCACCCAGTAGCGCACTGGAGGCTCCCCGCTGGCGCCCTGGCTCTGGGCGATCTCGTCCTCGTGGTGTGGGAAGATCAGGTCGGTGCCGCCGGTATGGATGTCGAACTGCTCTCCCAGGTACTTCGTGGCCATAGCGGAGCACTCGATGTGCCAGCCAGGGAAGCCGCGGCCCCAGGGACTTTGCCAGTTCATCTGGCGCTCTTCTTCGCCGTATTTCCAGAGCGCGAAGTCCTCAGGCTCCTCTTTGTCTACGGCGACCTCCAGTTGCTCGCGCATCTGCTCGCGACCATGCCCGCCCAGGTGCAGGTTCTCAAGCGTATTGCCGGAAAGCTTGCCATAGTCGGGGAAGCGGTTGACGGCGTAATAGACATTCCCGTTGACGGTGTAGGCCAGACCGTTCTCGATGAGCTGCGCGATCATGGCCTGCATCTCTGGAATGTGCTCGGTGGCTCTGGGATTGATGTGCGCGGGCAGGATGTTCATCTCTGCCACGTCGGCCAGGTAGCGCGCGGTATAGTCAGCGGCGATCTCGTAGGCCGAGCGCCCGGTGGTGCGCGCCTCGTGCTCCAGGCGATCTTCACCCTGCTCCTCGACATCGTTTTGCAGGTGGCCCACATCGGTGATGTTGCGCACCAGCAGGACTTCATAGCCGTTGTATTCAAGCATGCGGCGCAACCAGTCGGTCATGGTGAAGGTGCGCAGGTTCCCGATGTGCGTGTCGCGATAGACGGTGGGGCCGCAACTGTATATGCCGACCCTGGATGGATGCAGCGGCTGGAAGGTCTCTTTTTTTCTATTGAAGGTGTTATACAGGTATATGGGCTGCGTTGAAACGCTGGTCATGAGCATGTCTCCTCTATCAAGTGTGTGATTGGGCAAAACTAACCAGGGTTGTGGTGTGAGAGTGCAGCTCAGGCGAGGAAACGTGCGGCATCAGGAGACACGGTATGGACTGTCTGCGTTCGTCAGCACGCCTGGCGTCCGTAGAGGGCTGAGCTACCTATCTTTCCTCCACGGACGATAAGACAGGTGCAGTAGTGCATGCGTTGGTTCACGGCCGTCTCCCATGATAGTTCGAGCTTGATAGTGTCGCTTTTGTAAGTATAGCACATTCTTCACGGACAGCATAGACCGCATGATCTCAATCGTCCCTACTGCTCTGACCAAATTTCTATTTGTCTAGCTGCGCACGTCATTCGTAATGAAGCCCGTAGCTCACATTACGATAGTGAAACCAGAATTTCTGTTTGTCTACTGATGCACGTCTATAGGTTACACAACCGGAAATGCCGGTGTGCAATAAATCTCCCATAATGTCGATTATGGGTAGGTACGCGTTACGATATCAATACATAGTCAACATACTAAATATTGATAAATTGACGCCGTGTAATTCACAGTGGAGGTATCTAATCTATGTTACAGTTAACCGAAGTACGTATGTCTGCTACTCATGTTGTCATGTCAGGCCCATATGACGATGATGGTGACCAGGGGAAAGGGCACGTGCTGCCACCAGGACCCAATGATGATGATGGCAATGGGATACGGGCTGTGCTACCTGTTGGGCCAGACGACGACGATGGTGGGATCATAGGCGCACTCCCCGCGCTACCTGTTGGGCCAGACGATGACGATGGCGGGATCATAGGTGCGCTGCCGCCGGGACCCAATGATGACGACGGACCTCATGGGTGGAGTCGCTCCATTTCGTATTATGGAGATGACGACGATAACGGTGAAGAGGGCAGTGTAAGCCCCTATGATGATGATGGGGAGAAAGCTGCATAGAGGCGTGAAGCGGGACGCCGCTGGCCTTTGGTTCCATCGAAGGCCAGCGGCATCGCACGACAGGATGCCGGGTTCAGGAGGCTGTGACGGCTTCTCTTACGGAGAAATAGGTAGCCTGGGGGTGATGCACAATAATGGCCGCGGTTGATTGTTCCGGCACGAACTGGTAGGCTTCCGTGAGATCGACGCCGATAGTTGCGCGCACGGGCAGCACCTGAAAGAGCTTTGCGTGGTCCTCAAGATCGGGAATGGCGGGATAGCCCCAGCTATAGCGGCGGCCACGCTGTGTGTCCAGGCCGAGTTCCTGGCGCACCAGGCGGTTGGTATATTCGGCGAGGCCCTCGGCCATCTCGACGGCCAGGCCATGCGTGAAGTAGGCCTCGGCATAATCGCCGGCCTGTTGCAGGCGCTGCACAAGCAGGCTGGCACTCTCGCCCATCGTCACAACCTGGAGGGCTACTACATCCATTGCGCCGCCTGCGACCGGAGCGAAGTAGTCGGCGAGACAGAGGCGCTCGCGCTCACCCTGGCGTGGACAGAGGAAGCGCACCAGCTCCCTGGCCTCCTTTTTTTCCTGCCATGCCTGTGGATCGTAGACCAGCAGTTCGTTGCCGCTGGACTGGCAGGGGAAGTAGCCGTAGACCACCCTGGGCTGGAGGGAGCGCTGCTGGCGGGCCTCGCGCAGCATGCGTTCCAGGCGTGGGCGGAACTCCTGCTCCACCAGGCGCGTGAACTCCTCGCCGTGCGCCTTGCCGCCCCAGTGCAGGCGGAAGAGCGTCTTGAAGTCCATACACTCCGCCACATCTTCAAGGCCGATGCGATCCAGAACGTGTGGCCCCCAAAAAGGCGGCGTGGGGATCGACGGTGCTGGCTTAATGCTGGCCGACGGCTCCTGAGAAGCGGCAGGTCTGCCAACATTCGTCCCCGCGCTGGCAGTCGTTTTCTTGAGCCGCTCTTTCAGCGCCTCCGCCTTCAAATGCTCGACAAACGTAGCGCGTTCATCCGTCGAACTCATCAGCCGGTCCATGATCTCCAGGCCCTCAAAGGCATCGCGGGCATAGAAGACGCCGGGAGCGTAGGGGACAGGTGCTGACTCGCTGCCTGGTTCGTCTACGAAGAGGATGCGCCGTCCATAGGCACGGTTGATGGCCGCACCGCCCACAATCACGGGGTAGTTCAGACTGCGCTTGTGCAGCTCTTTGACGCAGAGCGGCATCTGCTTGGAGGTGCTGACCAGGAGCGCGGAGAGGCCAATGGCGTCCGCGTTCACCTCAAGAGCCTTATCCAGGATTGTATTGAGAGGGACCTGCTTGCCCAGGTCATAAACGGTATAGCCATTATTGCTCAGGATCGTATTGACCAGGTTTTTGCCGATATCATGCACATCGCCAAAGACCGTCGCCAGCACCACCTTGCCCTTGGTATAGCCTTCCTTCTTTTCAAGGTACTGTTCCAGGTGAGCCACGGCGCGTTTCATGACCTCGGCGGATTGCAGCACGAAGGGCAGGATCAGTTCGCCGGCCCCGAAGCGGTCGCCGACATCCTTCATCGCCGGCAGCAGGATTGTATTGAGCACATTGACGGCCGCCTCGCCAGGGGCCACGCCCAGTTCCTGGCTACGATCCGCGATAGCCTGTGTGATAAGCGGCTCGATACCCTCTTTACGGCGGTGCAGGACCTGCCAGTGGATGCGCTCGGCCGTATTCATGCCCTCGGTGGGGTCGGCCTTGGCGTTGCCCTCGTCCTGTTGAGGTTCATGGGCCTCGAAGTAGGCGATGTAGCGCGGCAGGGCATCGGACCGGTTGTAGATCAGATCATCGGCAAGCTGGCGTTGCTCCGCGTCGATCTCGGCGTACGGCGTGATATGGCTGGGGTTCACGATAGCCGCATCCAGTCCGGCTTTGACCGCGTGGTACAGGAAGACGCTATTGAGCACGGCGCGGGCATGCTGCTTCAGGCCGAAGGAGACATTGCTCACGCCCAGAATGGTCAGCACACCGGGGAGTTCGGCCTTGATGCGCGTGATAGCATCCAGGGTCTCAATGGCGGCGGTCTGCATCTCCTCCTGCCCGGTCGTGATCGGGAACGTCAGCGGATCAAAGATCAGGGAATCGGGCGAGATGCCATACTCGTTAACGCAGATCTCGTAGATCTTATGGGCGATCTCCACCTTGCGCGCCGTCGTCTTGCCCATGCTGATCTCATCGATAGTCAGGGCCACCAGGGCTGCGCCATGCTCGACCGCCAGGGGAACCACGCTCTCAATGCGCTGGCGGCCGCTCTCCATATTGATCGAATTGATGACGGCGCGCCCAGGGTAGACCTCCAGGGCGGCCTGGAGCACGGGCGCCTCGGTGGTATCGATTATCAAGGGCGCCTCGATGCCCATGGAGAGCTTCTTGACGGTCTGCGCCATCTGCTCCAACTCATCGGGGCGTTCGGTAAGGGCCACGCAGACATCCAGCATATGCGCGCCGCCCTCGACCTGCTCGCGCGCGATGCCGAGCAGCGTGTCGTAGTCGTCGTCGAGCAGCGCCTGCTTGGCCTTGCGGCTCCCCTGGCTATTGACGCGCTCGCCAACCAGCAGGGGTGGAGGGTCTTGCCGCAGTTCAGTCGCGCGAATGCCGCTGGCCACGAAGGGGAGCGAGACCGTGGCAAAGCTGCGCTCGCGCAGAACGCGGTCCGCCACAGGACGGGCGTGGCGTGGAGCGTCGCGACAGGCTTTAACGATGGCGCGCAGGTGTTCATGACTATTGCCGCAGCAGCCGCCGACGATGTTGACGCCGAACTCGCTAATGAAGTCGCGCAGTGCTGCCGCCATCGGCTCCGGCTCCATCGGATAGACCGCCAGGCCGTTGACGTTGAGTGGCATGCCCGCGTTAGGAATCGTCGAGAGGGGTAGTGGACAGTTTTCTGCGAGGAAGCGCACCGGCTCGCGCATATAATCTGGCCCCGTCGAGCAGTTGAGGCCAATGATATTGACCTTGAGGCCCACCAGGGTCGTCATCACCGCCGCGATATCGGTGCCCAGCAGCATGCGCCCGCTGGTGTCGAGCGAGACCTGTGCCTGGATGGGCACGAAGCGCTCCACCTGCTGCATAGCATGGCGCAGGCCGGTAATCGCCGCGCGCACCTCCAGCATATCCTGGCTGGTCTCGATGAGCAGGACATCGACGCCGCCCTCAAGGAGCGCGGCCGCCTGCTCGCGGAAGATCTCGACCAGTTGCTGGTAGGTGATATTGCTCAGCATGGGATCGCTCGACGACGGCAGCATGCCTGTGGGGCCGATGGAGCCGGCCACGAAGCGTGGCTGCTGCGGGGTGCTATACGCGTCGGCGAGGCGCCGGGCCAGGCGTGCGGCTGTGAGGTTGACCTCGCGGGTGAGATGACCCACGCCGTATTCATCGAGCTTCAGGCGACTGGCCGTGAACGAATCGCACTCCAGCACATCGCAGCCAGCCTCAAGAAAGCCCGTGTGGATCTCCTCGATGAGCGCCGGTTTGGTGAGCACCAGGTATTCATTGCAGCCCTCGGTGCTCGGTCCGCCGTAATCTTCGGCGCTCGGTTGGTATGCCTGTATAGAAGTGCCCATGGCTCCATCGTAGATCAACACACGTTGGGCCAGGGCATCAAGGAATCCACTCATCATGGCAGCTCCAAAAGTTCTATATGCCCGCTACTACTACTACTTTGACACAATTCATGTTCCGCGTAGGGACGGGGCGCAGGCCAGCGGCGCCCCCACACGAAATGCCCCGTCCCTACGCGGAACTGAGGCTACTCGCCGATGATCGCCTCCGGCTCGGGTGCTTCTATTTCGCCATCCAGCACCTCGCGCAGGTCCTCGGGGCGGTCGAGGCGGTCGAGGAAGAGGACGCCGTCCAGGTGATCGATCTCGTGCTG